>JAJRUE010000061.1 GCA_024277955.1 Alphaproteobacteria bacterium
CGCCCGACCAGCGTCATCCCCGACTATCGCGACCGGGTGGCGGCGATCGCGAAAATCCCCGGCGTGATTCGTGCCGCGCCCATGGTGCGCGGGCAGGTCATGGCCAACATGCGCGACAAGTCGGCGGGCGTCGATGTCTACGGCATCGCGCTGGAAGACCTGCTGACCATCCCGCGTATCGCGCATCCGCAGAACGCGCTGGGCGACATCGCGCGGTTCAACGAAGGCCTTGCGATCGGCTCGGGCGTGGCGCGCGCGCTCGGGGTCACGGTGGGCGACCGGATCAAGCTGATCTCGCCCAACGGCGTCAAGACCGCCTTTGGCACCAGCCCGCGGATCAGCGTCTACGAGGTGGTCTATATCTTCACCGCCGGGCGCTATGACATCGACAAGACCCGCGTCTACATGCCCTTCGAGGCGGCCCAGACCTTTTTCAACCGCGAAGGCGTCGCCGACGAGATCGAAGTCATGGTCGAAGACCCCGACCGGGTTGAAAAATACAGCGCCGCGCTGCGCCAGGCCGGCGGCGATCTTGCGCTGATCTGGACCTGGCGCGACCGCTCGGGGGCGTTCTTGCGCGCGCTCGACGTGGAAGACAACGTGATGTTCATCATCATGGCGATCCTGGTGCTGATCGCGGCGATGAACATCATATCCGGGCTGATCATGCTGGTGAAAAACAAGGGCCGCGACATTGGCATCCTGCGCACCATCGGTCTGAGCGAAGGTTCGGTCCTGCGGGTGTTCTTCATCTGCGGGGCGCTGATCGGGGTGCTGGGTACGGTGTTCGGGGTGATCCTGGGGGTGCTGTTCGCGCTCTATATCGACCCGATCTTTTCGGCGGTGAACTACCTGTCGGGCGGCGGCGTCTGGGACCCGTCGATCCGCGGCATCTACAACCTGCCGGCCAAGCTGGTGCCCGGCGACGTGGTGTCGGCGGTGGCGCTGTCGCTGGGGCTTTCGTTCCTGGTGACCATCTTTCCGGCGCGCCGGGCGGCCCGCATGAACCCGGTCGAGGCGCTGCGCTATGAATGACGGACGCCTGCCGCCGGTGCTGCGGCTCGACGCGATCGAAAAGGCCTATAACCCCGGAAAACCGAACGAAGTCAGGGTGCTGCGCGGCGCGACCCTGCAGGTTCAGCGCGGCGAGGTGGTGGCGCTGGTCGCGCCCTCGGGGGCCGGCAAATCGACGCTGCTGCATATCGCCGGGCTGCTGGACACGGCGGATGCCGGTTCGGTCACGCTGAACGGCACGGCGATGGACGGGCTGTCCGACCGGCGGCGAACGCGGGCGCGCCGGCAGGACATCGGCTTTATCTATCAGTTCCACCACCTGCTGCCGGAATTCAGCGCGCTGGAAAACATCGTTTTGCCGCAACTGGCCAATGGCGTGACGCCGGGCCGGGCGCAAGCCCGCGCGCGCGGGCTTCTGACGCGGGTCGGCGTGGACGGGCGCGCCAGCCACCGTCCGGCGCAGCTGTCGGGCGGCGAACAGCAACGGGTGGCGTTCTGCCGGGCGCTGGCCAACGAACCGTCGCTGCTGCTGGCGGACGAGCCGACCGGCAATCTCGACCCCGATACGGCGGCCCAGGTCTTTGCCGTGCTGATGGAACTGGTGCGCGAAACCGGGCTGTCGGCGGTGATCGCCACCCACAACCTGGAACTGGCGGCGCGCATGGACCGGGTGCTGCGGCTGGACCACGGGGTGCTGGGCGCGCCATGATGCGCCTGGCCGCGCGGGCGGCATGAGTATTTGGGCAAAGAAGAAGCAAAGGGGGGCGGCATGGCGGGACCGTTGCAAGGGGTGCGGATCGTCGAGATTGCCGGGCTGGGGCCGACGCCGTTTTCGGCCATGGTGCTGGCGGATTTCGGGGCCGAGGTGGTGCGGATTGCGCGCCCCGGCGCGCCGCCGCTGATCGCCCAGGACACCGATTATCTGAACCGGGGGCGCGGGGTCGTCGCGCTTGATTTGAAGGCGCGCGAAGACCTGGACCAGGCCCGCGCCCTGATCGGTGCCGCCGACGGCTTGATCGAGGGCATGCGCCCCGGCGTGATGGAGCGTCTGGGCCTGGGGCCCAGGCCGATGCTCGCCGCCAATCCGCGCTTGGTCTACGGGCGGATGACCGGGTGGGGGCAGGGCGGGCCGCGCGCCCATACCGCCGGCCATGACATCAACTACATCGCGCTGACCGGGGTGCTGCACGCCATCGGCGGCGACGATCCGGCGGTGCCGCTCAACCTGCTGGGCGATTTCGGAGGCGGCGGCATCTACCTGGCCTTCGGCATGCTGGCGGCGCTGTTCGAAGCGGCGCGCTCGGGCCGCGGGCAGGTGGTGGATGCGGCGATCGTCGATGGGGTTGCGCATCTTTCCACGATGATCTTTTCGCTGCTGGGCGCCGGGGTCTGGACCGACCGCCGTCAGGCCAACCTGCTGGATGGCGCGGCGCCGTTTTACACCACCTACCGCTGCGCCTGCGGCGGCCATGTGGCGGTGGGCGCGATCGAGGCGAAATTCTGGGCGGCGCTGCTGGAGGGGCTCGGACTTGACGACATGCCGCCGCAGATGTCGCGCCCCGACTGGCCGGCGATGCGCGCCCGCCTGGCCGGGGTCTTTGCCGCCCGCCCGCGCGACCACTGGGCGGCGCTTTTCGCCGACACCGACGCCTGCGTGACCCCGGTTCTGTCGCTGCACGAAGCCCCGGGGGATGCGCATATGGCGGCGCGCGGCGTGTTCGGCCCCGCCGGCCCGGCCCCGGCCCCGCGCCTGTCGCGCACGCCGGGGCGCAGCGATGCGAAGCGCGAGAAGGCTTTGGATGCCCGGGCGCTTGTGGCAGAGTGGACCGCAAACCAGCCCTGAGGCCCCAGATGACCGCCCACCGCCCCGCCGCCAAGGCCCCCGCCGCCGCTATCCTTGCCACCTGCGCCGCCCTCGTCGCCAGCCTGGCGGCCACCCCGGCCGGGGCCGGCGAACTGGAAGACTGCTGGCAACAGGCGGAGAACAACTTTGACCGCGCCCAGTGCTACGTGCTGGCCGAGGCCGCCGCCGATGACGCTCTGGCCGCGGCCCTGCTCCGGGCCCGCGCCAGCGCCGGCACGCTGGACCAGACCCTGGGCCGGGCCAGCGCCTTGCCGGCGCTCGAAGCGGCGCAATCCGCCTGGCTGGCCTACCGAGAGGCCGAGTGCAGTTACGTCGGCGCGACCTTTGGCGGCGGCTCGGGCACGGCGGCGGGTGTGCTAGGTTGCCTGATCGAGCTGACCCGCGCACGCAGCGCCGAACTGGATGCGACATCGGCGCCGTGATCGGTATCAATATCCGCCGCCCGACCTTGCCGGAAATTCATTTTCCGTTACCCTGAATGATGCGAAACGTTTTTCGAAAAGGAATTTTCCATGAATCCCATCACGCTTTTTCTGGCGGTCGGACTGGCATTGGCCAGCTGGATGCCGACCGCTTCCATGGCCCAGACCAACGGCATGTCGCCGGAACTCTCGGCCTGCCTTGGGCAGGCCGGCAACGCGATCCAGACCGGCGACTGCCTGGGCCAGGCGCTGAGCCGCGAAGAATCCCGCATGGCCAATGCCTTTGCCCGGGTGCAGGCGACGGCGGCGGCGATCGACACGGGCCCGGTCGCGGTCGGTTCGGCCCAGGCGCTGTTCGACGCCCAGACCGCCTGGTTCAGCTACCGCACCGCCCATTGCGGTTTTGCCGGCACCACCTTTGGCGGCGGCTCGGGCACGTCCAACGCGGTGTCGTTCTGCATGGTCGATCTGACCCGCGCGCGCACCGCCGAACTGCTGACCTTTGCGCAGCAATGACGCGACCCCGAGGCTTCTGATGAGCGAGGCCCTTGATGACTGAAGCCTTGGCGATCAGCATCCTGTGCGCGCTGTTTGGTGGTCAGCCCGAGGTGCGCCACGCCTACAACACCGACTACAGCCCGCATTTCATCCGGGTCGACTGCGAAACCGATACCGAGGTCATGGAAATGGGCCTGGACAAGCGGTCGAGCTATGACAGCATCCACCAGGTCACCTTTGGCTCGATCCTGACCGGCAAGAAGCCCAGGATCGTGATGATCGACACCGACCTGCGCGAACGCGCGGTGGAATACCAGTTGCGCCAGACCGCCGAGCGGCTGGGCATCACCTATCAGAGCTTCTACCTGAACGAGATCGCCCGCCTGCTGGACCTCCCCGAGGTCCGCGCGCGGCTGGGTATGGCCCCGAGCAATCCCCCGCAACCCTAGGCGCGGATCGGCGCGCACCCCGGCGGCCAGGCGCAACAAGGTTTTTGCAAAAACCTTGTCCAAGGCGCTTGCAAGCGCCTTGGCTGCCGCGTGGCGGCAGCGGTCCCCGGATGGCGGGCTTGTCCTTGGGGGCTATCGCGACCGCACCAGTCCGACGATGTCGTAGGTCCGTTCGAGGATCGGCCGGGCAATCGCTTCGGCCTGATCGGCGCCGCGCGCCATCAGCCGGTCCAGTTCGCCCGCGTCTGCCATCAGGCGCTTCATTTCTTCCGAAATCGGCGCCAGTTTCGCCACGGCCAGATCGGCCAGCGCCGGCTTGAACCGGCCCCAGCCGGCGCCGGCGTATTCGGCGATCACCGCCTCGGGGGTGATGTCGGCCAGCCCGGCGTAGATATCCACGAGGTTGCGCGCCTCGGGCCGCCCCGCCAGCCCGTCCAGCGTTTCGGGCAGCGGGTCCGGGTCGGTGCGGGCCTTCTTGAACTTCTTGGCGATGGTGGCGGCATCGTCCAGCATGTTGATCCGCTCCATGTCGCTTTCGCCGCTCTTCGACATCTTCTTGCTGCCATCACGCAGGTTCATCACCCGCGTCGCCGGGCCTTCGATCACCGGTTCGGTGATCGGGAAGAAATCCACCTTGTAGTCATGGTTGAACTTGGTGGCGATGTCGCGGGTCAGCTCCACATGCTGTTTCTGGTCCTCGCCCACCGGCACATGGGTGGCGTGATAGGCCAGGATGTCGGCGGCCATCAGCGCCGGATAGGCGTAAAGCCCGAGGCTGGCTTTTTCCGCGTTCTTGCCGGCCTTGTCCTTGAACTGGGTCATCCGGTTCATCCAGCCGACCCGGGCGACGCAGTTGAAGATCCAGCCCAGTTCGGCATGGGCCGGCACCTGCGACTGGTTGAAAAGAATGGATTTCTCCGGGTCGATCCCGGCCGCGATCAGCCCGGCCATCACTTCGCGCGTGCCGGCGCGCAGATCGTGGGGATCCTGCCAGACGGTGATCGCATGCAGATCGACCACGCAATAGATCGTCTCCATCCCTTCGCCCTGCATCTCGACCCAGCGCTTGATCGCGCCCAGGTAGTTGCCAAGCGTCAGCCCGCCCGAAGGCTTGATCCCGGAAAATACGCGCGGGGTAAATGTGGTTTCGGCCATTGTCGGGCTCCGGGGCTATGGATTTCTGCTTCGCGCTCGCTTACCCATGCGCTGGCGGCGCGTCAAGAAGGAGCCCCCGATGCAGAGCAGTCATACCGAAAGCCCGATCAACCCGCTGCCGCCGGTGGTGGTGGCGCTGGCGCTGCTGATCATCGGCATCGAGTTGGTCTTCCAGGCCGGCGCGCGCGGTTTCGCCGGTGGCCCGGACGGGGTCGGCTGGCGGCTCGAGGCGATCCGCACCTATGCCTTTTCCGGTCCGGTGCTTGACTGGATGATTCAGACCGGACGCTGGCCCGCCGAACACCTGATGCGCTTCGTCAGCTACCCGTTCATCCACGTGAGCTTTACGCATGCGCTGATGGTGGACGTGTTCCTGCTGGCGCTGGGCAAGATGGTGGGTGAAGTCTTTGGCACCATCGCGGTGCTGCTGGTGTTCTTCCTGTCAGCGGTGGTCGGGGCGCTGGCCTACGGGTTCCTGTCGGGCTCGTCGGTGCCGCTGATCGGCGGCTACCCGGCGGTCTATGGGCTGATCGGATCCTATACCTTCATGCTGTGGCTGTCGCTGGCCGGCACCGGGGCCAACCAGATGCGGGCGTTTTCGCTGATCAGCCTGCTGATGGGGCTGCAACTGGCCTTCGGGCTGCTGTTTGGCGGCGGCAAGGACTGGATCGCGGATCTTTCAGGCTTCGCCACCGGCTTTGGGGTCTCGTTCCTGCTGGTGCCTGGGGCGTTGGGAAGGATCCTCGAACGATTGCGCAACCGCTAGCCTTCCGGCCCACATCTTCTTCTGTTTCGAAATATCCTCGGGGGTGAATTGGCCCGCAGGGCCAAGAGGGGGCAGACAGCCCACTGAATCAGACGGCTCCTTCCAGGTGCTTCGCAGGTATTGCGCCGGGCGCTGACGCGCCCGTCGCCGCGCCTCGCGCTTGCGCGCTCGGGGATTTCATGCCTCCGGCGGGGATATTTTCGGACAGAAGAAGGCGGAGGCGGGTCAGCCGCGTTTGAGAGAGGCGCGCAGTTCGCCCAGGCGGAAGGCGCCATTCAGCTGGCTGATGGCAAAGAAGCTGGCCATGCCAATGGCGACCAGCGCGCCGAGCGCCAGGTAGCGCCAGCCGGGGGTTTTCAGCGCCGTGTTCAGCGCCATGTTGGCCAGCCAGAGCACCGCCCCCATGCCCAGTGCGGCGATGGCGATGCGCCCGGTGCGGCGCAGGAACCGGGCGTCGAAACGCGCCGTGTCGCCCATCGGCCGCGCGCCCCGCCACAGCAGCCAGACCATCGCCCAGCCGGCGGTGCTGGTGGCGACCGCCGCGGCCAGGTAGCCGATCAGCGGCGCCAACCCCACCGCCAGCACCGCGTTCACCAGCATCGCCACCAGCGCGTAGCGGAACGGACTGCGGGTGTCTTCGCGGGCGAAGTAGAGCGGCTGCAGCACCTTCTGCATCACGAAGGCGGGCAGGCCCAGCCCGTAGATCGCCACCGCCAGCGCCGTGGCCTGGGCATCCTGCGCGCTGAAGGCGCCGCGCTGGAACAGCACCGACACCAGCGGGGCCGGGATCACCACCAGCGCCACCGCCGCCGGCAGGGTCAGGAGCAGCGCAAATTCCGCCGCCCGGTTCATCGCATCGCGCCCGCCCGCCCCGTCACCGGCCGCCAGCCGGCGCGAAAGCTCGGGCAGCAGCACCACGCCGATGGCGATGGCCACCACCCCCAGCGGCAGCTGATACAGCCGGTCGGCCAGGTTGAGATACTGGATCGAGCCTTCGAAGAAGCTCGCCACCTGCCGGCCCACCAGCAGGTTCACCTGCACCACCCCGCCGGCCAGCGCCGCCGGCGTCGCGATCACCGCGAGCCGTCTGAGTTCCGGCGTCATCCGTGGCCGGCGCGGCACCAGCCGAAAGCCCGCCCGCGCCGCCGCCCGCCACACCAGCGCCAGCTGCGCCACCCCGCCCACCGGCACCGCCCAGACCAGCGCGCGGCCCACGTCGGCCCCCAGCGCCCACGCCCCGAGCATGGCGCCCGACAGCACCACGTTCAGCAGCACCGGCGCGGCCGCGGCGGCGGCAAAGCGCTGGGTGGCGTTCAGCACCCCCGACAGCAGCGCCGCCAGCGAGATGAACAGGATGTAGGGGAAAGCGATGCGCCCGAATTCCACCGCGATGTCAAAGCGTTCGTCGCCCGCAAACCCCGAGGCCATGGCCAGCACCAGCCAGGGCATCGCCAGCTGCGCCAGCAGCGTCAGCAGGATCAGTACCGCCGCCAGGCCGCTCATCGCGTCGCGGGCGAATTCCAGCGCCCCGTCGCCGCTTTCCACCTTCTTGGAAAACATCGGGATGAAGGCCATGTTGAAGGCCCCTTCGGCGAAGAACCGGCGGAACATGTTGGGCAGCGAAAAGGCGACGACGAAAGCTTCGGCCACCGGCCCGGCGCCCAGAAAGGCCGCGATCAGGATGTCGCGCAGAAACCCCAGCACGCGCGAGGCCATGGTCCAGCCGCCCACGGTCACAAAGCCGCGAACCATGCGCGCGCGCCCCATCAGCCACGCGCCCTTTGCGCGCCCTGTTCGATCGCCTCGAGCAGCTTGCGTTCCAGCGTCCGGCGGCGCGATTCGCTGTGGAACTTCAGCCCGAACATGTCCTTGACGTAAAACGTGTCCACCGCCTGTTCGCCGTAGGTCGCGATCACCGCGCCGGCGATATAGACGTTGTTCGCCGCCAGCGTGCGCGCCAGATCGAACAGCAGGCCCGGGCGGTCGCGGGTGTCCACCTCGATGATGGTGTAGATCTCGGACCCTTCGTTGTCGAAGGTGATGCGCGTGGGCACCTTGAAGGCGCGTTCGCGCTTCTTTATCCGGTCGCGGTCGCGCAGCGCGTCGCGCGCGATCACCTTGCCCTTCAGCGTCTTCTGGATCATGTTCGACAGCCGGTTGAGCCGCGACTTGGCATAGGGCTTGCCCTCGCCGTCCTGCAGCCAGAACACGGCGGTGGCATAGCCGTCCTTCGAGGTATAGGTGCGCGCATCCACCACATTCGCCCCCACCAGCGCCA
>JAJRUE010000009.1 GCA_024277955.1 Alphaproteobacteria bacterium
CGCCGCGGGCAGCAGATGGGCGTCCTTGGTCAGGCGAATCGCCGCGCGCGCCGCCACCGGCGATCCTTCGCGCAACGACCTGAGCGGCCCCTTCATCGGCGCGCGCAGGTCGTCCGCCGGGTCTGCCAGCGCCGCGATCCAGCCCGCGTCCGCGTCGCCCGGCACCGGGATGCGGGCGATGTCGCCATCATAGCAGCGCGCCTTGAGCGTGGTCGCGCGCCGTTCGGTCAGCGCCACACAGGGCACCCCGAAGCCGCGGAAATCCGCCAGCCGCCCGTCGTCAGCCAGCTCGGCCGCCATCACCAGCGCAAGCCCGTCGTCCGACGCCAGCACCACCGGCATCCCCATGCGCAGATCGGACCGCGCACGGGCCAGAAGTTCAACGATGGTCGGGACGAGGCTCATGTAACATCCGCCGTGGTTTGCCCCGTTGATGTAGCCGGGTTTGCAGGAATATGAAACATTTGCCGCGCATTTGACACGTCCGCGTGAGGCGATTGCAGCAAACCTTGCCGAAAACCCGCCGGCGCTCCATTTCAATGGACAGGACGTGAAAAGGAGGATCGCCGACATGGGGACGCTCAAGAAAATCCTGCTGGTGGATGACGATGATGACCTGCGCGAGGCGCTCAGCGAACAGCTGTTGATGACCGAAGACTTCGATGTCTTCGAGGCCGACAGCGGCGCAACCGCGATGGTCAAGGTGAAAGAGGCGATCTACGACCTGGTCATCCTCGACGTGGGCCTGCCCGATACCGACGGGCGCGAACTGTGCCGCCGGATGCGCAAGCAGAACGTGAAATGCCCGGTGCTGATGCTGACCGGCCACGATTCGGATGCCGACACGATCCTCGGGCTCGACGCCGGGGCGAACGACTATGTGTCCAAACCCTTCAAGTTTCCGGTGCTGCTGGCCCGCATCCGCGCGCAGCTGCGCCAGCACGAACAGTCCGAAGACGCGGTGTTCCAGCTTGGGCCCTACACGTTCAAGCCGGCGATGAAGATGCTGATCACCGAAGACGACAAGAAGATTCGCCTGACGGAAAAGGAAACCAACATCCTGAAATTCCTGTATCGCGCCACCGAAGGCGTGGTCGCCCGCGACGTGCTGCTGCACGAGGTCTGGGGCTACAACGCCGGCGTTACCACCCACACGCTGGAAACCCACATTTACCGGCTTCGCCAAAAAATTGAACCAGATCCGTCAAACGCTCGCCTTCTTGTTACGGAATCTGGGGGGTACCGATTGGTGGCCTGAAACGAATCCCCCGTGCATCGGGGTCATGATGCACACCTCCCTGTTGGACTGACCGGGCCTTGTGCCCGGTCTTTTTTTGTGCGGAATAGGCGGCAAAAGGAGACGCGCCATGTCCTTCACCCTTGCCACCTGGAACATCAACTCGGTCCGCCTGCGCGAACCGCTGGTGCTGAAACTGCTGGCCGAAGAAGCCCCCGACATCCTCTGCCTGCAGGAATGCAAGAGCCCGGTCGACAAGATCCCCACCGAAGGGTTCGAGGCGCTTGGTTACCGCTACCGGGTGGCGCGCGGCCAAAAGGGCTATAACGGCGTGATGATCCTGTCGCGCCTGCCGATCACCGACGCGGGCGACAAGGACTTTGCCGCGCTTGGCCACGCCCGCCACGTTGCCGGGCGGCTGGAAAACGGCGTGGTGATCCACAATTTCTATGTGCCCGCCGGCGGCGACAAGCCGGACCGCGAGGTGAATGAAAAGTTCGGCCAGAAGCTGGATTACCTGACCGGGATGCGCGACTGGTTCCACGCCGAAAGGCCGGAACGCGCGATCCTGGTGGGCGATCTGAACATCGCCCCGCGCGAAGACGACGTGTGGAATCACAAGGCGTTGCTGAAAATCGTCAGCCATACCCCGATCGAGGTCGAACACCTCGGCGCGGCGCAGGACGCCGGCAACTGGGTGGACATCACCCGCCGGGACATCCCGCAGGGGCAGCTTTATTCCTGGTGGTCCTACCGGGCGCGCGACTGGGACGCCGCCGACAAGGGCCGCCGGCTGGACCACGTCTGGGCCACGCCCGATATCGCCGGGGCCGCGCATGGGTCGCGCATCCTGCGCGCGGTGCGGGGCTGGGAAAAGCCTTCGGACCACGCGCCGGTCTTTGCCAGCTTTGATCTTTGAACGGGCGCGACGCAGGGCCGCAGATCTTGCAACGCGGGCCGCGATGCTCCATCTAGCAAGCAACCCGATCTAATCAGAGGACACCCCGATGCTGGAACTAGGCCAGACCCCCGATGCCGCCGGCGCGGACCTGATCAAGGACGTTGCCGAAGCCGATTTCATGGCGGAAGTGATCGAGGCTTCGAAAGAAGTCCCGGTTATCGTCGATTTCTGGGCGCCCTGGTGCGGCCCCTGCAAGACCCTCGGTCCGGCGCTGGAAGCCGCCGTCAAAAAGGCCGGCGGCAAGGTGCGCATGGCCAAGGTCAATGTCGATGAAAACCAGCAGATCTCGGCCCAGCTGCGCATCCAGTCGATCCCGACCGTCTATGCCTTCTGGCAGGGCCAGCCGGTCGACGGTTTCCAGGGCGCGCTGCCCGGCTCGGAAATCGACGCTTTCGTAAAGAAGACGGCCGATCTTGCCGGTGACGGCGGCCTGAGCGAAGCGATCGAGGCCGCCGAAGCGATGCTGGCCGAAGGCGCCGCCGTCGATGCCGCCCAGACCTTTGCCGCGATCCTTGGCGAGGAACCCGAAAACGCCGCCGCCTATGGCGGGCTGGTGCGCGCCCATATCGCCACGGGCGACCTGGACCAGGCCGAAGCGGTGCTGAACGGCGCGCCGGCGTCGATCTCGTCCAGCCCGGAACTCGAAGCGGCGCATGCGCAACTGCAACTGGCCCGCCAGGCCGCCGACGCCGGCCCGATTGGCGATCTGCGCACCGCCCTCGACGCCAACCCGGACGATCTGCAGATCCGCTTTGATCTGGCGATGGCGCTGCACGCCGGCGGCGAGGTGCAAGAAGCGGTGGATGAGCTGCTTGAGATTTTCCGCCGGGATCGCAACTGGAACGACGAAGCCGCGAAAAAGCAGCTGTTCATCATTTTCGAAGCGCTCAAACCCGACGACCCGATCGTGCTGAATGGACGCCGCAAGCTATCGTCGCTAATATTCGCGTGACCCTTCATGCGCTAGGTAATGCGATGTTCCACGTTGCCGACCTGCCCGACAACCTGCCGGTTTTCCCCCTGGCGGGCGCGTTGCTGCTGCCGCGTGCCCGGCTGCCGCTGCATGTGTTCGAGCCGCGCTACCTGGCGATGCTGGAAGACGTGCTGAAAACCCCGCAACGGCTGATCGGCCTGATCCAGCCCGCCGCCGGCGACGACGACCCGCCGCGGCTGCACGATGTCGGCTGCGCCGGCCGCATCACGGCGTTTTCCGAAGGCAACGACGGGCGCTACATGATCACGCTGACCGGGATTTCGCGGTTCCGGCTGCGCGACGAAATCCAGGGCTTTTCCCCATATCGCAAGTGGCACGTGTCCTGGCAGGAATTCGAGAAAGACATGGGCCCGTCCGAACACGACCCGGGCTTCGACCGGCCCGCCTTCATGGACCTGCTGGGCCGCTATTTCGAAACCCAGGATCTGCAGACCGACTGGGAATCGCTGCAAAAGGCCGATGACGAAATGCTGATCAATTCGCTGTCCATGCTGGTGCCGCTGGACCCCGAAGACCGCCAGGCCCTGCTGGAAGCGCAAACCCTGGCGCACCGCCGCGACACGCTGGCGACGCTACTGGACTTTGCGCTGCGCAGCGGCCGGGGCGAGGACATCATGCAATGACGCGCGAACAGCCCAAAGCCGACCGCAAGATGCTCGAAGCGCTGGTGTGCCCGCTGACCCAGGCGACGCTGGATTATGACGCCGAACGTCAGGAACTGGTGTCGCGCGCGGCCAAACTGGCCTTTCCGATCCGCGACGGCATTCCGGTGATGCTGGTGGATGAAGCCCGGCCCATCGACTGAGCGCGGCGCCGCCTTCAGATCGCGCGGCCTTGCAGCAGGCGCGGCAGATCGCCGGTCAGCCCGGCGGCTTCGCGGATGAAGCCCCGGCGCAGCCCCGGCAGGGCATTGACCAGCCCAAGCCCCAGGTCACGCCCCAGCCGCAGCATGGAATTATCGTTGGAAAACAGCGCATTGACACCATTGGTCGCGGCCACCAGCGTCATCACGTCGAACCGGCGCCACTGGTCGTAGCGGGCCAGAACATCGGCGCGCCCGATGTCTTCGCCGCGCCGGTGCGCCAGGGCCAGCACCTCGGCCAGGGTGGCCACGTCCTTGAGCCCGGCGTTCAGCCCCTGCCCGGCGATCGGGTGCATCCCATGCGCCGCATCGCCCACCAGCGCCACCCGTTCGGCGTGAAAGGCCATCGCCAGCGTCAGGTTCAGCGGATAGGTAAAGCGGGCGCCGGCCAGCGCGATCTCGCCCAGGAAATCGCCGAACCGCGGGCGCAGCACGTCCAGATAGTCGGCGTCCGGCAGAGCGTTGATGCGCGCCGCCTCGGCGTGGGTTTCGGTCCAGACGATCGATGATTGCCGGCCCGGCAGCGGCAGGATCGCCAGCGGCCCCGGCGGCATGAAGAACTGGTGCGCCACCCCGCCATGGTCGCGCTCGTGGGCGATCGCGCAGACCAGCGCGGTCTGGCCGTAGTCATGCACAAAGCGTTTGATTGCGGCCCGCTGCCCGGTGGGCGAACGCCGCCCGTCGCACCCCACCAGCAGCCGCGCCGTCAGCGTGCCCCCGGACCCCAGCCCGGCGGTGACCGACGCCGGGCCGATATCCTGCGATACCACCGTGTCGCCCGCCAGAACCGTGATGCGCGGATCGTCGGCCAGCGCGTCGGCCAGCGCGCGGCGCAGATAGCGGTCCTCGATCATGTAGCCCATCGGGCCTTCTTCGATCTCGGCATGGTCGAATTCCAGCACGAAGGGCGATGGCCCTTCGCCGGCGCGCCCGTCGCTGACCTTGATTTCCAGCAGCGGCTGCGCGTGTTCGGCGACCGTGCCCCAGACCCTGAGCGCCGCCAGAAGCCGCTGCGAGGTGACCGCCAGCGCGTAGCCGCGCCCGTCAAAGCCGGTGGCCCCCTGCACCTTGGCGGGCACCGGGTCCACCACGCAGACCCGCAGCCCGACGCCGGCCAGCGCCAGTGCCAGGGCGGACCCGTTCAGCGCCCCGCCGGCAATCAGGATATCGTGGTCAACGGCCATGTTTCACTTATCGCGCATCGGGCGGGATTGTCCATGCGGCCCGCGGCGTTTACCGTCGCCCCGAACAAGGTGGTGACCAAGGTGGTGGTCAAGGGCTGACCAAGGTGCTGACCAGGGCGCGGGCTAACGGGCGGAGACAACGATGGACGACAAGTGGCAAAAGATGAGCGCGGCCGAACTGGGGCGTGCGATCGACGCGGGCGGGATCGACCCGGTCGAACTGACCGAAAGTTTCCTTGAGGTGATCGAGGCGCATCCCCTGGGGCCACGCATCTATGCCCGCGCCACCCCCGACCGCGCCCTGGCCGAAGCCCGCGCCGCGCGCGAGCGTGCCGCCGCCGGGCTGCGCCGGTCGCCTCTGGACGGGGTGCCGGTGTCGTGGAAGGATCTGTTCGACACCGCCGGCACCGTGACCGAAGCCGGATCCGCCCTGCTGGCCGGCCGGGTGCCCGACCGCGACGCCCGGGTGCTGCGCGACGCGACCCTTGCCGGCACCGTCTGCCTGGGCAAGACCCATATGTCGGAACTGGCGTTTTCCGGGCTGGGCTACAACCCGATCACCGCCACCCCGCCTTGCGTGAACGACGCCGATGCGGTGGCGGGCGGGTCGTCTTCGGGGGCGGCGGCCTCGGTGGCCTTTGGCCTGGCGCCGGTGGCGGTGGGGTCCGATACCGGCGGGTCGGTGCGCATCCCGGCGGTGTGGAACGACCTGGTGGGGTTGAAGACCTCTTCGGGCCGCCTGTCGCTGGACGGCGTGGTGCCACTGTGCGCGCGCTTCGACACCGTCGGCCCGCTGGCGCGCAACGTCGAGGACGCAGCCCTGATGTTCGCCGCCCTCGCCGGGGAAAAGCCGGTGGACCTGGAAGGCGCGACGCTCAAGGGCGCGCGGCTGCTGGTGCTCGACAGCGTGGCGATGGAGGGTCTGCGCGACGCGCCCGCGACGGGGTTCGACCGGGCGCTGGAACGGCTGGAACGCGCCGGTGCGGTGATTTCGCGCGGCCCCGTGGACGGGGTGCAAGAGGCGCTGGATCTTGCCGGTTGTCTTTACACGCCCGAGGCTTACGCCACCTGGAAGACCGAAATCGAGGCCGCGCCGGACAAGATGTATTCCGCGATCCTTGCGCGGTTCCGCGGCGGGCTGGCGTTTTCGGCGGTGGATTACGTGCGCGCCTGGCAGCGCCTGGACACGCTGCGCCGCGACTGGGCGCGCCAGGTCGCGGGCTTTGACGCGGTGATCCTGCCAACCTCGCCGACGCTGGCGCCGAACATGGCGCGCGTGGCTGCGGACGAAGATTACTATGTCACCGAAAACCTGCTGGCGCTGCGCAACACCCGGATCGGCAACCTGTTTGGCTGCACCGGGCTGACGCTGCCCACCGGGGTGCCGTCGACCGGGATCAGCCTGCTGATGGAGCCGGGCAG
>JAJRUE010000062.1 GCA_024277955.1 Alphaproteobacteria bacterium
CCGCTTCGGCCACAATGAGGGGGATGAACCGATGTTCACCAACCCGCTCATGTACAAGCGCATCAAGAAGCAGAAGACCACGCTGCAGCTTTATACCGAACGCCTGGTCAAGGACGGGCTGATCCCCGAAGGCGAAATCGAGGACATGAAGGCCGCCTTTCAGGCGCATCTGAACGACGAATTCGAGATCGGCAAGGACTACAAGCCCAACAAGGCCGACTGGCTGGACGGGCGCTGGTCGCATCTCGACAAGCACGGCGAAGAATACCAGCGCGGCCAGACCGCCATCGCCCCCGACACGCTGGACCAGATCGGCCGCGCCCTGACCACGCTCCCCGATGGCTACCCGGTGCACAAGACCATCGCCCGCCTGCTGGAAGCCAAGGCCAGGATGTTCGACACCGGCCAGGGCTTTGACTGGGCCACCGCCGAAGCGCTGGCGTTCGGTTCGCTGCTGACCGAAGGCTACGGCGTGCGCCTGGCCGGCCAGGACAGCACCCGGGGCACCTTCAGCCACCGCCATTCGGGCATCGTCAACCAGGAAACCGAAGAACGCTACTACCCGCTGAACCACATCCGCGAGGGCCAGGCGCGCTACGAGGTGATCGATTCGATGCTCTCGGAATATGCGGTGCTGGGCTTTGAATACGGCTACAGCCTGGCCGAACCCAACGCGCTGGTGCTGTGGGAAGCGCAGTTCGGCGATTTCGCCAACGGCGCGCAGATCATGTTCGACCAGTTCATTTCCTCGGGCGAACGCAAATGGTTGCGCATGTCGGGCCTCGTGGTGCTGCTGCCGCACGGTTTCGAAGGCCAGGGGCCGGAGCACAGTTCCGCCCGGCTCGAACGGTTCCTGCAGATGAGCGCCGAGGACAACTGGATCGTCGCCAACTGCACGACGCCGGCCAACTATTTCCACATCCTGCGCCGCCAACTGCACCGCAGCTATCGCAAGCCGCTGATCATGATGACCCCGAAATCGCTGCTGCGCCACAAGCTGGCGACCTCGGCGGCGGAAGATTTCGTCACCGGCAGTTCGTTCCACCGGGTGCTGTGGGACGACGCGCAAAAGGGCAATTCCGAAACCGCGCTGGTCAGCGACGACAAGATCCGCCGGGTGGTGATGTGTTCGGGCAAGGTCTATTACGACCTGCTGGCCGAACGCGACGCGCGCGGCATCGACGATGTCTACCTGCTGCGCATCGAACAGTTCTACCCCTTCCCGGCGCTGTCGATGGTCAAGGAACTGTCGCGCTTCAAGCAGGCGGAAATGGTCTGGTGCCAGGAAGAGCCCAAGAACCAGGGCGCCTGGACCTTTATCGAACCGAATATCGAGTGGGTTCTGACCCGGATCGAAGCCGACAACACCCGCCCGGTCTATGCCGGCCGGCAGGCGTCGGCCTCGCCCGCGACGGGGCTTGGCAGCACCCACAAGAAACAACAGGCCGCGCTGATCGACGCCGCCCTTTCAGTCGAAGGATAATCCGATGACCACAGAAGTCCGCGTGCCCACCCTGGGCGAAAGCGTTACCGAGGCCACCGTCGCCACCTGGTTCAAGAAGCCCGGCGAAGCGGTCGCGGTCGATGAAATGCTGTGCGAACTGGAGACCGACAAGGTCACCGTCGAAGTGCCGTCGCCCGTGGCCGGCACGCTGGGCAGCATCGTCGCCGCCGAAGGCGAAACCGTCGGCGTCGACGCCCTGCTGGCCACGATCGAGGAAGGCGCCGCCGCCACCGCCCCGCAAGCGGCGCCCCAGGCCGCCCCCGCCGCCGAACCGGCTGCCGCCCCCGCCACCGCCGCCCCCCCGGCCGCCCCGCCAACCCCGGCGGGCAGGGACATCGAACACGCCCCGGCGGCGAAAAAGGCGATGGCCGAAGCCGGGCTGACCCCCGACCAGGTCCAGGGCACCGGCCGCGACGGCCGGATCATGAAAGAAGACGTGGCCCGCGCCCTGCAAACCCCCGCCGCGCCGCTGCAGCCGACGCCCGGCGACCAGCCTTCGGCCCCGGCGGACACGCCGCGCCCCCCGGTGGCGGTGGAAGACGCCGCGCGCGAAGAACGGGTCAAGATGACCCGGCTGCGCCAGACCATCGCGCGCCGCCTGAAAGAGGCGCAGAACACCGCCGCCATGCTGACCACCTATAACGAGGTGGACATGAGCGCGGTGATGGACCTGCGCCGCGAATACAAGGATCTGTTTTTCCGCAAGCACGGGGTCAAGCTGGGCTTCATGTCGTTTTTCACCAAGGCCTGCGCGCACGCCCTGCAGGAGGTGCCCGAGGTCAACGCCGAAATCGACGGCACCGACGTGGTTTACAAGAAATTCGTCCACATGGGCATCGCCGTGGGCACGCCTTCGGGGCTGGTGGTGCCGGTGATCCGCGACGCCGACGCGATGTCGTTCGCCGAGATCGAAAAGGCGATTGCCGAAAAGGGCCTGCGCGCGCGCGACGGCAAGCTGTCGCTGGCGGAAATGCAGGGCGGCACCTTCACCATTTCCAACGGCGGCGTCTATGGTTCGCTGATGTCCTCGCCAATCCTGAACCCGCCGCAATCGGGTATCCTGGGCATGCACAAGATCCAGGACCGCCCGATGGCGATCAACGGCCAGGTGGTGATCCGCCCGATGATGTATCTTGCGCTGAGCTACGATCACCGTATCGTCGACGGCAAGGGCGCGGTGACGTTCCTGGTGCGGGTGAAGGAAGCGCTGGAAGACCCGCGCCGGCTGCTGATGGATCTCTGACCTTCACGAAAGGACAAGACGATGCTCGATTCGGAACTCTCGATCCTGGCGATCTACGGGCTGTTTGTCGCCTTCACGATCTTTTTGCAGGTCAGCGGCGCAACCAACCAGCTGGGGGTCGGCTACATCCTGTCGGCGCGCGACGAACAACGCACGGTTTCGGGCATCGTCGCGCGGCTGGACCGGGCGCAGACCAACTCGATCACCGCGCTGGCGCTGGTCGCCCCGCCGATCCTGATCCTGGGGATCAAGGACAATTTCTCGACCGCCTCGCTGGAGGCCGCGCAGGTCTTCCTGATCGCCCGGCTGATCTACCTGCCGGCCTATGGATTTGGCGTGACCGGGCTGCGTACGCTGGCTTGGCTTGGCGGTTTCGTGGCGACCATCACCCTGTATTTCCTGGCCCTTTGACCCCCCGGCACATTCCCGAAAGCCCCGGCGCCGGGCGATCTGGGGCGCGAACACGACGACCGAAAACACGACCCAACATACGACGAAAGGTGGCCTTGAATGGCAAACTATGACGTGATCATCATCGGCGCCGGCCCCGGCGGCTATGTCTGCGCCATCCGCTGCGCCCAGCTGGGGCTGAAAACCGCGGTGGTCGAGGGGCGCGAAACGCTTGGCGGCACCTGCCTGAACGTCGGCTGCATCCCGTCGAAAGCGCTGCTGCACGCCACCCACAGCCTGCACGAGGCGGAACACAACTTTGCCAAGATGGGGCTCAAGGGCAAATCCCCCTCGGTCGACTGGGCGCAGATGCAGGCCTACAAGGACGATGTCGTCGCCCAGAACACCAAGGGTATCGAGTTTCTGTTCAAGAAGAACAAGATCGACTGGCTCAAGGGCTGGGGCTCGATCCCGGCGCCGGGCCAGGTCAGGGTCGGCGACGAGGTGCACGAAGCCAGGAACATCGTGATCGCGACCGGGTCTCAGAGCGCGTCGATCCCCGGGGTGGAGATCGACGAAAACCGGGTGATCTCGTCCACCGGCGCGCTGTCGCTGGCCAAGCCGCCGAAAAAGCTGGTGGTGATCGGCGCCGGCGTGATCGGGCTGGAAATGGGTTCGGTCTATGCCCGGCTCGGGGCACAGGTGACGGTTGTGGAATACCTCGACGCGATCACCCCCGGCATGGACAAGGACGTGCAGAAAACCTTGCAGAGAATTCTGAAAAAACAGGGACTTGAGTTCATTCTTGGCGCCGCTGTCCAGGGCGTCACAACCACCAAGACCAAGGCCAAGGTCACCTACCAGCTGACAAAGGACGGCACGCAAGCGGTGCTGGACGCCGATCTGGTGCTGGTCGCCACCGGGCGCAAACCGTTCACCGACGGGCTGGGGCTGGATGCGCTGGGCGTGAAGCTGACAGACCGCGGCCAGGTCGCCACCGACGCCCACTGGGCCACCAACATCGCTGGCATCTACGCGATCGGCGACGCGATCGAAGGCCCGATGCTGGCCCACAAGGCTGAAGACGAAGGCATGGCCCTGGCCGAGGTTCTGGCCGGCAAGGCGGGCCACGTGAACTATGCGGTGATCCCCGGCGTGATCTACACCACGCCCGAGGTCGCCAGCGTCGGCGAAACCGAACAGACCCTCAAGGACGCCGGGCGCGCCTACAAGGTGGGCAAGTTTTCCTACATGGGCAACGCGCGCGCCAAGGCGGTGTTCCAGGGCGAAGGCTTCGTCAAGATCCTCGCCGACAAGGACACCGACCGCATCCTGGGCGCCCATATCATCGGCCCGGCGGCGGGCGAGTTGATCCACGAAATCTGCGTCGCGATGGAATTCGGCGCTTCCGCCGAAGATCTCGCGCTGACCTGTCACGCCCACCCGACCTGGTCCGAAGCGGTGCGCGAAGCCGCGCTGGCCTGCGGCGACGGCGCCATCCACGCCTGACCACGCCGGCAGAGGCGCCAGGCCCGCCGCCACGCCCCCGGTCCCGTCAGGGACCGGTCAAACAAAATAATGCAGCCCCCAGGGGGCTGCGCCGCTTGGTAACGCCTTGGAAATGTCCGGATCGCCCGGTGTCAGCGCTTGGGTCGCAGGCGTATGACCACATCCACCTTGGACACCTCCGCGCCTTCGGGCGGCTCGGGAAGCGATGCGATCTCCAGGCCTTCAGAGGGGGCGTCGGTCAGCTCGCCGCTGTCCTCGCGGTAGAAATGCGGGTGATCGTCCAGCCGGGTGTCGAAGTAGCTGCGCGCGCCGTTGATGGTGATCTCGCGCAGCAGCCCGGCCGCCGAAAACGCCCGCAAGGTGTTGTAGACCGTCGCCAGCGATACCTTGTCGCCGGCGGCGCGCGCCGCTTCGAACAGGCTTTCGGCGGTGACATGGCGATGCTGGCCGTCGCCCACAAGCAGCGAGGCAAGCGTCAGCCTCTGGCGCGTCGGGCGCAACCCGCCCGCCGCCAGCCACTGGCTGCCCCGTTCAATTCCCTTGTCGCTGGTCCACATGGCTATTCTCGCGCTGGCCGCCAACCGGTGACGGCAAGCCATATATAAGGCGATGCGCCCCATTGTAGCAATTGCAAATCACATGCAACTGCCGCGCGCCATTCTGCCGGCAAACTATTGCCACCGCCAAAGCCGCAATGGTAGACCGAACCGGAACCACGAACAGACCCAAAGGGGGGCGCCGCCAGATGGCAGAATTTCCGAGCAGTTTTGACAAGGAAGGGCTGTTGAAATGCGCCCGCGGCGAACTTTTCGGCCCCGGCAACGCGCAATTGCCGCTGCCGCCGATGCTGATGATGGACCGGATCACCGAAATCAGCGGCGATGGCGGGGCGCATGGCAAGGGTCATGTGGTCGCCGAATTCGACATCACCCCGGACCTCTGGTTCTTCGAATGCCACTTTCCCGGCAACCCGATCATGCCCGGCTGCCTCGGCCTTGACGGGCTGTGGCAGCTGACCGGCTTCAACCTGGGCTGGCGCGGCTGGCAGGGGCGCGGCTACGCCCTTGGCGTGGGCGAGGTCAAGCTGACCGGCATGGTGCGTCCCGACCGCAGCATGATCACTTACTACGTTGATTTCACGAAAGCAATCCAGACCCGCCGGTTGACCATGGGGGTCGCCGACGGCCGGGTCGAGGCGGACGGGGAAACCATCTATCTGGTCAAGGACATGAAGGTCGCTCTTTCCGAGAGCTGAAACAAACAGGAGTGCGCCGATGCGCCGAGTCGTCATCACCGGAATGGGGATCATATCCCCGATCGGAAACAGTCTGGAAGAGGTCACCGAAAGCCTGAAGGCGGGGCGTTCGGGCATCCGGTTCGAACCGGAATATGCCGAACACGGCTTTCGCAGCCAGATCGCCGGCGTGCCGCAGATCGACCTGGTCGAGGCCATCGACAAGCGCCAGCTGCGCTTCATGGGGCCGACCGCGGCCTATGCCTATCTGGCGATGCAGCAGGCGATCGAAGACAGCGGCCTGGAGCCGGGCGAGGTGTCCAACGAACGCACCGGGCTGATCGCCGGTTCCGGCGGCCCGTCCACCAGCAATTTCTTCACCGCCCACAATATCGTGATCGAAAAGGGCGCGCCCAAACGCATGGGCCCCTTCATGGTCACCCGCTGCATGAGCAGCACGGTCAGCGCCTGCCTGGCGACGCCCTTCAAGATCAAGGGGATCAACTATTCCATCACCTCGGCCTGCTCGACCAGCGCGCATTGCATCGGCAACGGGGTCGAACAGATCCAGTTCGGCAAGCAGGACATCGTGTTTGCCGGCGGCGGCGAAGAGGTGCACTGGACGCTGTCCTGCCTGTTCGACGCCATGGGCGCCATGAGCAGCAAGTATAACGACGCGCCCGAAACCGCCGCGCGCGCCTTCGACGCAACCCGCGACGGGTTCGTGATCGGCGGCGGGGGCGGCATGGTGGTGCTGGAAGAACTGGAACACGCCAAGGCGCGCGGCGCGAAAATCTATGCCGAGGTCACCGGCTACGGCGCCACATCCGACGGGCACGACATGGTCGCGCCCTCGGGCGAAGGCGGGATGCGCTCGATGAAGCTGGCGCTTTCGACGCTGGGCGAGCGCAAGGTGGACTATATCAACGCCCACGGCACCTCGACCCCGGCGGGCGACGTGGTGGAAGTCAAGGCGGTGCGCGAGGCGCTGGGAGAAGACCACGCGCCTATCTCCTCCACCAAGTCGATGACCGGCCACGCGCTGGGGGCCGCCGGCGTGAACGAGGCGATCTATTCGCTGCTGATGATGGAACACGGCTTTATCGCGCCGTCGATCAATATCACCGAACTGGACCCCGAAATCCGCCCCGAAGAAATCGCCACCGAAATGGTGGAAACCGAACTGGACACGGTGCTGTCCAACTCTTTCGGCTTTGGCGGCACCAACGCCACGCTGATCATGTCCAAGTATCACGGGTAGCGCGCGCATGGCCGATCTTCTGAAGGGCAGGCGCGGGCTGGTGATGGGGGTGGCCAACAACCGCTCGATCGCCTGGGGCATTGCCAGCGTGATGGCCGCCGAGGGGGCCGAACTGGCCTTTACCTACCAGGGCGAAGCCTTTGGCAAACGGGTGATCCCGCTGGCCGAAAGCGTCGGCTCCGACATCACGCTGGATGTGGACGTGACCGACGAAGCGTCGCTGGACGCGGGTTTTGCCGCGCTCACCGCACGCTGGGACCGGCTGGATTTCCTGGTCCACGCCATCGCCTATTCCGACAAGAACGAACTGACCGGGCGGTTTATCGACACCAGCCGCGAAAACTTCCGCAACTCGCTGGATATTTCCTGCTTTTCGCTGATCGACGTGGCCCGCCGCGCCGCGCCGATGATGACCGACGGCGGCACCATCCTGACGCTGACCTTCGATGGCTCGACCTCGGTCATGCCCAATTACAACGTGATGGGGGTGGCCAAGGCGGCGCTCGAATCGGCGGTGCGCTATCTGGCCAACGACCTGGGGCCGGACGGTATCCGGGTGAACGCGATTGCGCCGGGGCCGATGAAAACGCTCGCCGGATCGGCCATCGGCGGCGCCCGCAAGACCTTTCGTCACGCCGAAGCCAACGCCCCGCTGCGCGCCAACGCGACCCTGGAAACCATTGGCGGAACAGCAGCTTGGCTGGCGTCGCCCTATGGCGCGAGCACCTCGGGCGAGATCATCCACGTGGACGGCGGCTATCACATCATGGGCATGCCCGCGCCGGAAAACCTGTGACCGGGATCTGACCCGAAGCTGCGCGGAAACAGTTTGTCCACCGGGTTTTCCTAGGAAATTCATCAAATTTGCGCAAAAATGGCGCGGTAAGGCTGCCGGTTCGGCGGCTCAGTTAACCAGTGTCAGGTAAACCAGTGATTACGCTTCTCGCCGCCACCCTTGTCTGTCTCATCGCGATCCTCGCGCTCAGGCCTGCACCTTCGGGCGCGGGCACGTTGTCGTTCAGCGGGTTGAACGGCATCAGCGTGATCGCGATCTTCATCCTGTTCGTCGCCGTTTCCGCCCTGCTGGGGATGCCCTTTGCGCTGCCGGTGATCACCAGCCTGCTGCTGCTCGAACTGGGCCAGGTGCTGGCCTACCGCATGCTTGGGCACCGGGTGGCCCGGTTCCGGCTGGTGCCACTGCTCAGCCGCGAAAAGATTTCCGACCAGCCGCTGAAAACCGACGGAGACCGCTTTCTCGTCGCGATCATGGGCCCGGCGCTGAACCTGGCCTCGATGTCGCTGGCGCTTGGCCTGTCCACCGCCACCGCCACCGCGATGCCCGGGCTTTCGCGCGACCTGTGGCTGTTCGCCGTCACCACCGGGGCGGTGAACTTCATCGCGCTGATGCCGTTCCGGCCGTTCTTCGGGGCGGTGCTGGCGCGCACCTCGGTCGCAAGCTACTGGCCGGCGCTGGCCCCGGCGATGACCGTTTTCATGTCCACCGCGATGGCCACCGCCAGCCTGCGCACCGGCTCGGTGGTGCTGATGGCCGGCGCGGTTTTCGGCGCCCGGTCGCTGTTCCTGCGCAACCCCGCCGGGCAGGTGCCAATGAAACCCGACCACGGGTTGATCGCGCTGTCGGCCTATGTCTTTACCATGGCCGCCCATTTCGCCGCCGGCTGGATGCTGTTTTCGGCCTATTTCCACTAGCGCCTGTCGCAACTGATCGGATTCGCCTCTTCTCCAGACGGAGGGCAGGCGGCCGCCCGGGTGGGCGCGAATGCGCCCGCCTTGGGGCGGGCGGGCGCATGCCCGGGCCGCTGCGCGACCCGGGCGCAGTGAATTCAGTCAGACGCGACGTGCTCTAGGTTGGGAACCTGGGCCTTGCCAGGGATGTAACCCCTTTCCTCTTGCCCGGCAGCGTGCCAAGCTCCGGCGGCAACAAGCCGGGGGGAAGCATGGGCATCACCACCTGCATATTCGACGCCTATGGCACATTGTTCGACGTGACCGCCGCCGCGCGTCAAGCGGCCGATGAACCGGGGCGCGAGGCCCTGGCCGCCTGCTGGCGGAAACTGGCCACCGACTGGCGGCTGAAACAGCTGCAATACACCTGGCTGCGCGCGGTCGCCGGGGCGCATGCGGATTTCTGGCAGGTGACGCAGGACGGGCTGGACTGGGCGATGGAGGCCAACGGGCTGCATGACGCCGAGCTGCGCGAACGCCTGCTGGCGCTCTACTGGGAACTGTCCGCCTACCCCGAGGTGCCGGCCATGCTGGCGGCGCTCAAGTCGGCGGGCTTCAACACCGCGATCCTGTCGAACGGCTCGCCGGAGATGCTGGCCGGCGCGGTGCAATCGGCGGGCGTGGGCGCAGAGCTTGACGATGTGCTGTCGGTGGAAAGCGTCGGCGTGTTCAAGCCCGACGCCCGGGTCTACGCGATGGTCACCGACCGGTTCGAATGCACCCGCGACCAGGTTCTGTTCGTGTCCTCGAACGGCTGGGACGCGGCGGCGGCGGCGGGGTTCGGCTTTCGCGCGGTCTGGGTGAACCGGGCGGGCGAACCGATGGACCGGCTGCCCTGGAAACCCGAACGCGTGCTGGACGACCTGGCCGGCATCCCCGCCCTGGCAGGAGACTGGCGATGAACACCTTTCAAAGCTTCGACGGCCTGGCGCTGGCCTACCGGGACGAAGGCGAAGGCCTGCCGGTATTGTGCCTGGCCGGGCTGACCCGCTCGATGGCGGATTTCGACTACCTCGCGCCGCATCTCGGCGGCGTGCGGCTGATCCGCATGGACTATCGCGGGCGGGGCGCTTCGCAGCACGCGCCCGATCCGATGAGCTACACCATCCCCACCGAAGCTCGCGACGCGCTGGACCTGCTGGATCACCTGGGGATCGAGCGCGCGGCGATCATCGGCACCTCGCGCGGCGGGCTGATCGCGATGGCGCTGGGGGTCATGGCGCATGGCCGGCTGCGCGGGGTATGCCTGAACGACATCGGCCCGGAAATCCCCGCCGCCGGGCTGGGGCGGATCATGGACTACCTTGGCCGCAAACCGAAATTCAAGACCCGCGCCGAGATGGCCGCGGCCCTGCCGGCGCTGCTGCCGGGGTTCGCCAATGTGCCGCCCGACCGCTGGCTGGCCGAAGCCGAACACCAGACGGTCGAAACCGAAACCGGGCTGGACATCCCCTATGACCCCCGGCTGCGCGACGCGGTGGCGGCGGCGGCGATGCAGGACACCCCCGACCTGTGGCCGATGTTCGACGCGCTCGCCGATCTGCCGCTGGCGCTGATCCGGGGGGCGAACTCGGACCTGCTCAGCCGCGAAACCGCCGACGAGATGCACCACCGCCGCCCCGACATGCTGTTTGCCGAAGTGCCCGACCGCGGCCACGCCCCCTTTCTCGACGAACCCGAGGCGCTCGCCGTCATCCGCACCTGGATCAAGGCCTGCGCGTGAACATCGACATGATCCGCGCTGCGGCCGGGCGGCTGGCCGGCAAGGCCCGGCGCACGCCGCTGCTGCGTTCGCCGTTCCTTGACGCGATCGCCGGCCGGCCGGTGCTGGTCAAGCCCGAATGCCTGCAGCACACCGGATCGTTCAAGTTCCGCGGCGCCTGGTCGGCGATCTCGGCACTGTGCGACCCCTGCGAAAACGGCGCGCACCCCACCGGCGTCATCGCCTATTCCAGCGGCAACCACGCGCAAGGGGTGGCGCTGGCGGCGCGCGAACACGCCTTGGCGGCGGTGATCGTGATGCCCTCGGACGCGCCACGGCTCAAGATCGAAAACACCCGCGCCCTGGGGGCCGAGGTGGTGCTTTATGACCGCGGCGGCGAGGACCGCGACGCGCTGGGGGCGCAGCTGGCACGCGAACGCGGCCTGGTGCTGATCAAGCCGTTCGACAATCCGCAGGTGATCGCCGGCCAGGGCACGGTGGGGCTGGAAATCGCCGCCCAGGCCGCCGATGAGGGCATCAGCGCCGCGCATGTGCTGGTGCCCTGCGGCGGCGGCGGGCTGAGTTCGGGCATCGCGCTGGCGCTGGCGGCAGAAGCGCCGGCCATGCAGGTGCACCCGGTGGAACCGGCGGGCTTTGACGACGTGGTGCGTTCGCAGCTTTCGGGGCGGCGCGAAACCAACCCGGCCAGCACCGGGTCGATCTGCGACGCGGTGATCACCCCGCGCGCGGGCGCGTTGACCTGGCCGATCATCGCGCAGCTCTGCGCGCCGGGCCTTGTGGTCAGCGACGACGACGCCTTGCGGGCGATGGCCCAGGGCTTTGCCCGGCTCAAGATCGTGGCCGAACCCGGCGGCGCCATCGCGCTGGCGGCGGCGCTGTTTCAGGCCCGCGCCCTGCCCGGCGATGCGCCGTTGATCGCGGTGGTGTCCGGGGGCAATGTCGATGCGGCGATGTTCGCCACCGCACTGACCCGGTTCGGAGACTTTGCATGACCGATTTCACCATCGCCAGTTTCAACGTCAAGAACCTGATCGGCCCGGAAAAGGAATATTACCGGTTCGAAAAATACACCCCCGAAGAACACGCCTGGAAAGAAGCCTGGCTGGCCGACCAGGTGATGTCTCTGAACGCCGATGTGATCTGCTTTCAGGAAATCTTCGACGCCGACGCCCTGCGCGCGGTGATCGCCGAAGCCGATGCGCGCGGCGCGGCCAGCAATGAAACCTCGCTTCCGGACCGGTCGAAACGCTACGCCCGCAAGGCGATTTTCCGAAAACTGGCCTATGAGCCCTACACCGACGCGGCGCTGGCCTTTACCGCCAACGCCAATGACGGCGCGCCTGGCGAACGCCGGCCGGGCCTTGCGATCCTGTCGCGCTACGGCTTTGCCGAAAAGCCCGAGATCATCCAGCAGCTCGGCGCGCCGCTGGAAATTCCGTTTCGCGAACTGACCGGCGAAGACGCCGGCCATGTCCGCCTGTCGCGTCTGTCGCGCCCGATCCTCAAGGCGCGCATCCCGGTGGATGGCACGCTGATCACCGTCTTCAACTGCCACCTCAAGTCGAAGCTGGGCGAATACCTGACCCCGCCGGGCGCCGCCTTTGCGCCTCAGGCCAACCTGCTGGCCTACGATGCGGCGGGCCGCGCGCTGGGCAGCCTGCGCGCCGGGCTGCGCCGGATGGCCGAAGCCTGGGTGCTGCGCCGGCTGATCCTGGACGAGCTGGACCGCGACCGCCCGGTGCTGGTGACCGGCGATTTCAACGACGGCGAACACGCGGTTTCCAGCGAAATCGTCACCGGCGAAACCCCGTTTCGGAACTACGCCTGGATGCGGCGGCACGACGCGCAAAAGGCCAATGACCGCTACAGCGACGTGGAAGCCGCGCAGATCCGCGAAAGCGTCGACCGGGTGCGCCTGCGTTCGGCGGAAAAGCAGTTCGTGCGCCGGTCGCTGCGCGACATGGTCTTTACCTCGGCCTTTGGCGGGGTTTACGAAAGCATCGACCAGATCCTGATGTCGCGCCACTTCGACGCCGACAACCCCGCCCGTATCGACCAGATGGAGTATTTCAGCGTGCTCAACGACCACATCAACGACGGTTCGCACCCCGAAGCGCCCTATAACAAGCTGGCCTCGGACCACGGGCAGATCATGGCGCATTTCCGGCTGGGGAGCGCGCCGGGATGAGCGCCGCGACCCCGGGCAAAGACCCGATCATTCTGGTGCATGGCGCCTGGGGCAGCGCGCGCAGCTGGGACGCGCTGGTGGAACTGTTGCGCGCGCGCGGGCGCGAGGTTCAGGCCATTGACCTGCCCGGCCACGGCGAGAATCCGGCCGAGCCGGGCGACATCGGGCTTGCCGATTACGCCCGCCGGGTGGCAGAGGTCGCGCGCAGCTGCGGCCCGGCGCTGCTGGTGGGCCATTCGATGGGCGGCATGGCCATCTCGGCCGGGGCCGAACTGGCGCCGGACATGGTGCGCAAGCTGGTCTATGTCACCGCCTTTCTGCCGCGCGACGGCCAGTCGCTGCTGGACCTGATCCGCCAGCAGGACGCCCCCGGCGTGCAGCACGCGGTGCGCCCCGGCCCGGCGCCGGGCTGCACGGTGCTCGACGGCGCGCAGGCGGCGCAAGCGCTGTTTCAGGACGCATCCCCCGAGCAGCAACGCGCCGCCATCTCCGGTTTCGGGCCGCAACCGAACCGCGCGCAGACCGACCGGGTGCGGCTGACGGCTGAAAATTTCGGCGCAATCCCACGGGCCTATATCACCTGCACCCGGGACCGCACCATCACCCCCGAGCTGCAGCGCGCGATGATCGAGGCCAGCCCCTGCCCCGAGATCCTGTCGCTCGACAGCGGCCACGTCCCGCAACTGACCCAGCCCGAGCGGCTGGCTGAACTGCTGGACAGCCTTTAGGGTCAAAACCCAATCAAGCTGCACCGCCAGCGTGAAAGGCGCGAATTACCTGACACTCGGGGCGCGCGCGACAGGGTGGTTCCCTTTGCACGCGGCCCGCGCCGCTAAGATGAAGCGCCTATCGTGCCCGAAGGGTTTGGCGGATTTCCGCCCCGGCTGCGTTACAGGCCCTTGAAATAGAAGCACTATTCCTCCGGCCCGTGCCTTGTCAGAACGGAAATCCGCCAAACTGGCGGTGCTGGTTGATTGGGTTTTGACCCCAGTCAACCCGGCGCTACCCGCGCCGGGGTCCAAGGCGCTTGCAAGCGCCTTGGACCAAGGTTTTTCGAAAAACCTTGGTCCCGGCCCCACCCTCGCAGCCAGAATCCCCCCTCCGCCCTTTGACACCTGAACCGATCGGTCTATATGCGACGGACGGCCCGATTTCAGGCCGCGCTTTCCTGCCGAGGTTCCATGCCGCGCCGCCTGCCCCTGGTCTTCATCCTGCTGACCGTGACCATCGACGCCATGGGCATCGGGTTGATCTTGCCGGTCATGCCCGACCTGATCCGCGACGTGCTGGGCGGCTCGCTGGGCCGGGCGGCGGTGTGGGGCGGTATCCTGGCCACCTCATTTGCGGTGATGCAATTCCTGTTCGGCCCGGTGCTGGGCAGTCTTTCGGACCGGTTCGGACGCCGCCCGGTGCTGCTGGCCTCGATGTTCGTGATGATCCTCGACAATCTGTTCATGGCGCTGGCGGGCACCGTCTGGCTGCTGTTTGCCGGGCGGATCGTCGGCGGGCTGGCCTCGGCCACCCAGTCGACCGCCTCGGCGGCGCTGGCCGACATGTCGAAGCCCGAAGAAAAGGCCGCCAATTTCGGCCTGGTGGGGGCGGCCTTTGGGGTCGGTTTCGTGGTGGGGCCGCTGGCCGGCGGCCTGCTGGGCAGCCTTGGCCCGCGCGCGCCGTTTTACGCCGCGGCGGGGTTGGCGGCGGTGAACCTGGTGATCGGCGTCTTCACCCTGCCCGAAACCGTGACCGACGCCATCCGCCGCCCCTTCGAGTGGCGCCGCGCCACCCCGTTTGGCGCCTTTCGCAACATCGGCCGCCTGCCGGGGCTGGGGCGCATGCCGGTCACCGCCTTCATCATTTCGGTCGCGTTTTTCGTCTACCCGGCGGTCTGGGCCTATTTCGGCCAGGCGCGCTTTGGCTGGGACAGCCGGATGGTGGGGCTGTCCTTCGGCCTTTACGGGCTGGCGGTGGTGATCGTGCAGGGCGTGCTGATCCGCCCGATCCTGACGCGGCTGGGCGAACGGCGCACGGTGGTGCTGGGCCTGTGGATCGAGGTGATCACCTTCGTCACCCTGGGCTTTATCGCCAATGGCACGCTGGCGCTGCTGCTGACGCCGGTGACCGCGCTTGGCTCGATCGCCGGGCCGGCGCTGCAGGGGCTGATGTCGCGGCGCGCCGGCGACAACCAGCAGGGCGAACTGCAGGGCGTGCTGACCAGCGTCAACGCGGTGGCGGTGATCCTGGCGCCGCTGGTCATGACCCAGCTTTTCTGGTTCTTCACCAGCCAGGCCGCGCCGTTCCAGCTGCCCGGGGCGCCGTTCCTGCTGTCGGCGGCGCTCACGCTCGGGGCGATCCTGGTTTTCGCCGCCACCCCGCGCCGCGCGGCCGCCGGATCGCGCTAGGGCCTGCCCCCCGGGTCGCCGGCGATCCGCTTCGCGCCCGCCCCCCAAGGCGGGCGCGACTTTCCACCTTGCGCCGGGCCGGGCGCACAAGCACTCTGGCGCCAAAACAGCCGCAACAACCACGAGGTCCGCCCATGTCCCTGATCAAAGCCGCCGTCTGCCACGAATTCGGCAAGCCGCTCACCATCGAACAGGTCGCCCTGCGCGCCCCCGGCCCCGGCGAGGTCGAAGTCACCCTGGCCGCCTGCGCGATCTGCCATTCCGACATTTCCTATGCCGAAGGCGCCTGGGGCGGCACCCTTCCGGCAGTCTACGGCCACGAAGCCGCCGGCCATATCAGCGCGCTCGGCGACGGGGTTTCGGGCCATGCGCTGGGGGATGCGGTGATCGCCACGCTGATCCGCGCCTGCGGCACCTGCCCGTCCTGCGCCACCGGCGCGCCGGTCTATTGCGCCACCCCGCACGACCGCGCCGCCGGCCCGCTGACCACCGCCGACGGGGGCAGGCTGGAACAGGGCCTGTCTACCGGGGCGTTTGCCGAAAAGGTGGTGGTGGATGCGTCGCAGATCGCCGCCATCCCCGCCGACATGCCGATGGAGGCCGCCTGCCTGCTGTCCTGCGGGGTCACCACCGGGGTCGGTTCCGTGGTCAACACCGCCGGCGTGCGCCCGGGTCATGTGGTGGTGGTGATCGGCGCGGGCGGCGTCGGGCTGAACGCCATCCAGGGCGCGCGCATCGCCGGGGCCGCGCGCATCATCGCCGTCGACATGAGCGAGGAAAAGCTGGCCACGGCGCGCGAGTTCGGCGCCACCGACGGGGTGCTGGCGACCGAGCCGAAACCGTGGAAGGCTGCCTTCAAGGCCGCCGGGCGGGCCGCGGATGCGGTCTTTGTCACCGTCGGCGCGATCCCCGCCTATGACGACGCGCCGCGCTACCTGGCGCCGCGCGGCCAGCTGGTGATGGTGGGCATGCCCCATTCCGGCGACAAGTCGGCCTATGAGCCGGTGATCATCGCCGCGCTGGGGCAGAACATGGTGGGCACCAAGATGGGCGACGTGGTGCTGTCACGCGACATCCCCTGGATGGTGGACCTGTGGCGGCAAGGCCGGCTAAAGCTGGAAGAGCTGGTGTCGGGCCGCTGGCCGCTTGAGCAGATCAACGAAGCCATTGCCGACACCAACGCGGGCGCGGCGCGGCGCAACGTGATCGTGTTCTGAACCCGGCATCGGGGCCATTGGCCCCGCGCCACCGGAGGTTCGCGAAAGCGTAAGCGGCGCGCGGTAGCGGCGGATGCGGCGCTTCAAATGGGCGGTGACTCTGCAACCGGTTGAAGCCGGGACCACACCGGAAATGATGCACCCCGGCCCCGCACCGGCGCGCCACGCCCGCGAACCGGCCCGCGCCAACGCCGCCGCCGCCACCCGCCGCCGGCCGCCGCCCGCCAGGCGGCTCAGTCCTCGTCCATCACCCCGCCCCAGTCGCAGACCACGATGCCGCCGGTTTCGCGCGCGCCCAGCGACCGATACAGCGCGCGCGCCGCGACATTGTCTTGTTCGGTGGCCAGCCAGACCCCGGTGATGCCGCGCCGGCGCGCCAGGTTCATCAGCGATTTCATCAGCCGCCGCCCGATCCCGCGCCGCTGGAAATCTTCGTGCACCCCAACCTCGTTCACGTGCAGCACCGGCGCCTTGTCCGGGTGCAGCAGGACCACCCCGGTGGCCATGCCCACCACCGCCCCCCGGACCAGCGCCACCACGATCAGATGCGACTCCGATGCCAGAAAGGCGCGCGCTTGCGCCTCGATCAGCGGAAAATCGAAGGTGCCTTCGGGCGCCGCCAGCAGCAGCCCCAGGTCGTCCGGCCCCAGCTTGCGGATGTGAACCCCGTCCATCATCGTGCCCCTTTTTCGAATTTCCTTGCCTGGCGCGCGAAATGCCCACAGGCTTTGCCCAGCGATCCCAAAGCCCGCCGTCGGAGCCCGCATGCGCCTGCAAGACCTCGAGATCTTCATCGTCTCGCCCCCGGCCCCCGGCTGGGGCGGACGCTACTGGATCATCGTGAAACTGACAACCGACGACGGTATCGCGGGCTACGGCGAATGCTACGCCACCTCGGTCGGCCCCACCGCGATGCGCGCGGTGATCGAAGACGTCTTTGCCCGCCACATGCAGGACGAAAACCCCGAAAACATCGAACTGATGTTCCGCCGCGCCTATTCGGCGGGTTTCACCCAGCGCCCGGACCTGAGCGTGATGGGCGCGTTTTCCGGGCTGGAAATCGCCTGTTGGGACATCCTGGGCAAGGCCCGCGACCGGCCGGTCTGGGCGCTGCTGGGGGGGCGCGTGAACGAGCGGCTGCGTTCCTACAGCTATCTTTATCCGCAGCCCCACCACGCGCTGCCGGATTTCTGGGTCTCGCCCGAGATGGCCGCCGAAAGCGCTGCCGAAATGGTGGCGCTGGGCTTTACGGCGGTGAAATTCGACCCCGCCGGCCCCTACACGATCCACGGCGGCCACCAGCCGGCGATGCGCGACATCGCGCGTTCGGTTGCGTTCTGCAAGGCGATCCGCGCCGCGGTCGGCGACCGGGCCGACCTGCTGTTCGGCACCCACGGCCAGTTCACCGCCGGCGGCGCGATCCGACTGGCGCGCGCCATCGAACACTTTGCGCCGCTGTGGTTCGAAGAACCGGTGCCGCCCGACAACATCCCGGCGATGGCGCAGGTCGCCGCCGCCACCGGCATCCCCGTCGCCACCGGCGAGCGGCTGACCACCAAGGCCGAATTCGCGCAGGTCCTGGCCGCCGGGGCCGCCAATATCCTGCAACCGGCGCTGGGGCGCGCGGGCGGCATCTGGGAGGGGCGCAAGATCGCCGCCCTGGCCGAAGCCGCCGGCGCCCAGGTCGCGCCGCACCTTTACGCGGGGCCGGTGGAATGGGCCGCCAACATCCATTTCGCCGCCTCGATCCCGAACCTGCTGATGGTGGAAACCATCCTGACCGGGGGCGCGTTTCACCTGGCGCTGATCGGCCACACGATCGCCTGGGAAGCCGGCTATATCACGCCGCCCACGGCGCCGGGGCTGGGCATCTCCTTTGACGAAGACCTGGCCCGCGCGCATCCCTGGGACGGCGCCGGCCTGCACCTGGAAATGCAGCAGGCGCCCTGCGATTACAGCAGCGAAAACGTCTTTGGCGGCGGCGCGCCGGTCAAGACTTGACCGCTGCGGCCTGATCGGGGGCGTCGTCCGGGGCATCCTCCGGGGTTTCAGCCGCGGCATCGCCAGACGTTTCACCCGCGCCCCCGCCGGCTTGGGCGGTTGGCGCACCCGCCAGCGGGCCCGGATCGCCCAGGTTGTAGCTTTCCTTCTGCGCGCCATACATGCCCGCATAAAGCCCGCCCAGCGCCATCAGTTCTTCGTGGGTGCCCTGTTCGACGACCTTGCCCACGTCGAGCACATAGATCAGATCGGCATGCGTGATCGCCGACAAACGGTGGGCGACGATGATCGTGGTCTTGTCCCTGGACAGCCGCGCCAGCGCGCCCTTGACCCGGTCCTCGGTGCGTTGGTCCAGCGCCGAGGTCGCTTCGTCCAGCAGCAGAATCGGGGCCGAGCGCAGGAACGCCCGCGCGATCGCGATCCGCTGTTTCTGCCCGCCCGACAGCTGCGAGCCCTTGGGGCCAAGCGGCATGTCGCCGCGCGCCCGGATCAGCTCGGCAATCTCGGCGGCCTCGGCGGCGGCCCAGATTTCTTCGTCGGTGGCCTCGGGGCGGACGTATTTGATGTTTTCCCAGATCGAGTTGTTGAAGATCACGATATCCTGCGCCACCGCCGAAAACGACTGGCGCAGGGACTTGATCTTGAGATCGTTGATCGGGGTGCCGCCTATCGAGATTTCCCCGTCTTCGACGTTGTAGAGCCGCGCCAGCAGGCTGAGGATGGTGGTTTTCCCCGACCCGGTCGCGCCGACAATGGCGGTGATCTTCTTGCCGGGCAGCACCATGTTCAGGTCGTCAAACAGCGGCGAGGCGGGATCGTAGCTGAAGGTGACATGCTTGATCTCGATATCGCCGCCGGTGTCGAATTCGGCCAGCGCATCGGGCTTGTCGACGATGGTGGGTTTTTCGTGGAACAGGCTGCGCACGCTGTTCAGGATCACCAGGTTGGCCTGCAGCCGGGTCAGGAAATTGGCCACCGAGCGCGCCGGTTCAAAGACCAGCGCCAGGCCCAGCAGAAAGGTGATGATCCCGGCGCCGTCCATGTCGTAGTCGGGGCTGAGCACCATGTAGCCACCGCCGCCGATCACCAGCATGTAGGCGAAGGCCGCCACCAGATCCATCGACGGCAGGATGAGCGCCTGCGCCGATTGCAGGCGGATGGACAGATCCTTGATGATGCTCGTCGCCCTGACCAGCCGGTCGCGTTCATACTGTTCCTGGCCGGAAATCTTGACGGTGCGCATGCCGTTGGACATTTCCTCGATGCCGTTCATGTAGGCGCCGAGCGCGTTCTCGGCGCTGGTCATGATGTCCTTGATCGACTTGCTGACCAGCTGCATCATCAGCAGGATGATCGGCACCACCACCACCGCCGCCGTGAACAGCAGCGGCGAGCGATACAGCAGATAGCCCGACACGATGACGACCGTCGTCGCATCGCGCACCGCGTTGGCGGTCTGCAGCCCGACGAACTGGCTCAGATCCTGGGCCTGGTTGACCAGCCGCAGGATGATTTCGCCGGCGTTGGTGCGTTCGAAATAGGCCAGATCGAGCGTCATAAGGTGGCTGACCAGATCGGTGCGCAGCTTTTGCACCGCGTCCGAGGCCACCCAGATCGACAGGCGCGGCACCACATAAGATACCAGCCCCCGCACCGCGAACAGAAAGAACACGGTCAGGCAGACCCGCAGCAGGTCGCTCAGCGATCCGTTGTCGAAAATCACCCGCAGCCCGTTTTCGGTCAGCTTCAGGAATTGCTGATAGACCCCGCCCTGCAACAGGATCAGCCCCAGGATGACCAGCAGCCAAAGCGTCTTCTGCTTCAGATACCGCTGCCAGAGCCAAACCAGGTTGTCCTTGTCCTGGGCGGAATACATGCGGTGGCGATCGGACTTGCGCTTTCGCAAGAAGGTCAGCTTCATGGGTATTTCCAGATCCACAATTTTTCGGAGATGCACGTGGCAGCCATTCGCGACACCGTGAATTTTCCGAGAACGTCTACCACCAACGGCCAGAGAAGGGCCAGCCAAACTCTGGACAATTTACGCCTTCGCCGCGCCAGTGGCAATGACCCGCCGACGGCAAACGCCGGCAATCTCCGCCCAGAAGGCCAAGCGGCGCCGGATCCCCGCCTACGCCTGTGCGCCCCCGGCGGCAACAACAATCTGCCAGCATCCGGGCCCGCCGCCCGGGCGGCGGGATCGGGCGGCGGGATTGGGGGCACGCGCTCGGGGGTTGCATTGGGCGGGGCGCGTTATCAGCAGAACAGGGCCGGTCCGGGGGCCGCTCGGCAATCCCTTGTTGACAGTTTCCGCCGCGTTGCATACCGATTGCGCGAGCAGGATTTTGCTTTATGAAGGGCGGAGAAAATTGAACTTCCTTGGTAAAAGTATTTCTGTTTCAAACGTTTCTTCGACAACCGAGCCCTTCGAACACGAACCGTTTGTCACCTGGCTGATGCAGGCGATGACGCCCGATCGCGTGGTGGTTCTGGCCGCCGATGACGGTGCGGCCTGCGTGGCAATGTCACAGGCGGCCCGGGACATGGACACAACCATAACGTGTATTTCGGTGGATCCCCGGCAAGAGGAAGCCACGGCCGAACCAGGGGCCCGGGGCCAAACCGGCGCCGTTTCCGGCGACATCGGAAAACACCGTGATTCCAACGACCTGAAAGCCCGGCCCCTGTCCGAGGCCCTGGCCGGCACCGCCGAGGAAAGCGTGGACATCCTGTATCTGGATGGCCGCGACCCCGCCGCCGACCTTGCCGCGGTTTTCGCACCGTGGCGGCCCAGGCTTTCGCCGACCGGCGTCGTGCTTGTGCACGGCACCGAAGCAACGTCGGGGCCCACGGCGGCGCGCCGGTTCCTGGACGAGATCAGCGACGGGCGCGCCTGTGCGAACTTTCACCACGGCCAGGGGCTGGGGGTGGTGCTGTGGGGCGAAAAGACCGCCCCAAAAACCGCCCCGACGCTGGCCGAGTTCGCCGATCTGCTGACGGATGCCAGAACCCGGGCGCTGGTTACCGGCTATTTTTCCGCCGAAAGCGCAAAGCTCGACGCGCAGCGCGAAGCCCAGGCGCTTGCCGTCAGGCTGAACGCCGCGCTCGAAGACCTGCACAACGCACGTCCCGAAACGCTGCCGGACATCGACAAGCTGCAGACCATCTATGACGACTTCGCCAAACAGGTGTCCGAACTGCGCGACGCCGCCCAGGCCTCGATCAAGCTGCTGGGCAAGCCGGTCCGGTCTTACCTGGTGGCGCGCCTGGCCAGGGGGGTCGCGAAACTTCCCGCCCTGTCCGAGCGGCGGCGCGAAAAATTCCTGCGCTCGGCGAACAAGCGCGACCCCAAAAGGGCGGCGCGCCTGTTGTCGGAGCGGCTGCAGGGGCTGCAGGCCGACCTGCCGCCGATCTCGCTGACGGCAACCCGGTTCTGGGGGCAGGATCTGGACGCGGTCGAACTGGAAATGGTCGAACACACCCAGCCCGTCGACATCATCGTATGCGTGCACAACGCCCTGGACGACGTGCGGGCCTGCCTGTCGTCGATCGTCGCCAAGACCGTGCCGCCCTACCGGCTGATCATCGTCGATGACGGCAGCGGCGACGAGACCCGGCAATATCTGCAGGACTTTGCCCTTGCCCAGTCCGCGACCCTGCTGCGCAACGAGGTCGCCGGCGGCTATACCCGGGCGGCGAACGCCGGGCTGAAGGCTTCGGACGCCCCCTGGGCGATCCTGCTGAACAGCGATGTCATCGTGCCCTTCGGCTGGCTGGACGAGATGCTGAAGATCGGCAATTCCGATGCCCGCATCGGCATCGTCGGGCCATCGTCGAACACCGCGTCCTGGCAGTCCGTGCCGGACCTGTTCCTGGCCGATGGCGACTGGTCCGACAACCCGCTGCCCGATGGCGTGAGCGTTGACGACATGCAGCGCATCGTCACCCGGCTGGCCCCCAGACAGGGCATCGACCTGCCGTTCCTCAACGGGTTCGCCTACATGATTCGCCGCGAAGTGATCGACGACATCGGGATTTTCGACGAAGAGGTCTTTGGCGCCGGCTACGGGGAAGAAAACGACTACTGCATCCGGGCCCGCGACGCCGGATGGAAGCTGGTATTCGCGCCCAACGCCTATGTGTTCCACGCGCAATCCAAGAGCTATAGCACCGAACGCCGCCTGAAACTGGCGCAGGCCGCCGACCAGAACCTGCAGCGCAAGCACGACCCCGACACCAAGATCCTGCCGCAGGTCACCTGGTGCCGCTGGAACCTGGCCGCCGCCGCCCTGCGCGCACGCGTCGCGGTGCAGATGGAAGACCGCGAAAAAATCGCGCGCTTTACCCGCACCTACACCAGCAAGCGGGTGGCCTTCATCCTGCCGGCCAGCCAGGCCGGCGGCGGCAGCAACATCGTGATGCAGGAAGCTTCGCTGCTGAGCGACATGGGCGTCGACACCTGGATCCTGAACCTCAAGCAGAACCGGCAAAAGTTCGAACGAAACTACCGCGACGCACGCCCCACGGTGCTGTATTTCGAGGATCCGCGCGAAATCACCAGCTTTCTCGGGGCCAATCCCCTGGACTTCGACGCCGTGGTCGCAACCGCGCATTTCACCGTCGACTGGCTGCCCGATGCCTTTGAAAACACCGCGCCAAGGCTGGGCTACTACATCCAGGACTTCGAAGCGGATTTCTACAAAAAGGACGACAAGAACCATGCGGCGGCGCTGGCGACCTACCGAAAGCTGGACCGGATCGCGGGCTTTACCAAGACCAACTGGAACGCCGATGCGGTTGCCAGGGTCGGAACCGCCCGCCCGCAGGTCATCGGCGCTTCGGTGAACCTCGAAGACTTCCGCCCCAAGGGGCGCAACGTCGGGTCCGGCGCCAAGATCATCGTGGTGGCGATGGTCCGCTTCGACGCCAACGTCAAGCGGCGAGCGCCCGAACTGACGATCCGCGTTCTCAACCGGCTGGCCCGAAGCTACCGCGACCGGGTCGAAGTCCGGATCTTCGGCTGCAACGACGAAAAACGCCTGAAACCGCTTGTGGACGAAAGCATCGTGAACGTCGGCGTGCTGCCGCCCGGCGATGTCGCCGGCCTGCTGCGCAACGCCGACATCTTTCTGGATTTTTCGGTCTGGCAGGCGATGGGGCTGAGCGCTATGGAAGCCATGGCCTGCGGCTGCGCGGTGGTGGTCCCCGAAAACGGCGGCACCACCGATTTCTGCCGGCACGAGAAAAACGCCCTGGTGATCGACACCGGCGACGAGGAAACCTGCTACGCCGCCGCCGCCCGCCTGGTCGAGGACGCAACCCTGCGCAGCGAACTTTCGCGCAACGCAACCACCGACATCTGCGCCTTTACCCAGGAACGGGCGGCCATGCGCATGGTCGAGGCCCTGTTCGAGGAGCCGGCCTGATGTTTCGCGTCCATCTGATGCCCGAAAGCCCGCCGACCCGCCCCTATTCGGTCTGCGCCGAAGTGCGGCTGATCAACCCGTTCACCCACCCGTCGGTCGGCGACCGGGTCAAGACGACCTACAGTTTCGACCCGGAACTGCCGCGCGAAAAGATCGACGTTGTCGTCGTGCAGCGCCACGGGATTCCCGGCTTTACCGTGCAGGACGCCGCCGACATGGTGCGCGCCATTCGCAAGGCGGGCGCAAGGCTGGTCTACGATATCGATGACGACCTCATGCTTGCCCATCCGGTCCGCAAGGTCGAGGAATACCTGCGCGAGGTGCGTCCCGTCGGCCGCTTCCTGGCGCGCGAAGCCGACCTGATCGTCTGTTCCACCCCGACCCTGGCCGAACGCTTTGCGCCCTTCGAAACGCCCAGGGCGGTCTGGCGCAACGCCATCGACGACCGGATGATGATCGGCACCCGCCCGCCCGCGGCCCGGCCCGCCGGCGCGTCGCGCGGCGGACCGCTGGTGGTCGGCTACGCCGGCACGCCGACCCACCTGCCCGATCTGCTGTCGGTCACCGAGGGGCTCAGGAAAACCCTCGGCGCGCGCAGGGGCGAAGTTTCGCTGGACTTCCTGGGCGTGGCCGACATCGAGAAACTGACCGCGCTTTTCGGGGACCTTCTGGCGGCCGCCCCCAGGCACGCCAGGGGCTACCGCGAATATTTCCGCGACATGCAGAAGAAATCCGGCTGGGACGTCGCCATCGCGCCGCTTCAGGACACGCCGTTCAACCACTCCAAATCCGACATCAAGTTTCTCGAATACGCGGTGTTCGGCGTGCCCGGGGTCTACAGCCGCTGCAAGGCCTACGACACGGTTCAGGACGGCAAGACCGGCCTGCTCGCCGAGCGCGAAGCCTTCGCCGAGGTTCTGGCCGATCTGCTGGACAGTCCGTCGCGGCGCGCATCGATCGCGCAGGATGCCTATGACTACGTCCGCTCCGAACGCACGCTGGAAAAATGCGCCGGCATGCTGATCGATATCGTCGAAGCGATTCTCTGAACCCGCAGCCGCAAGGGGGCCACCGATCTTGGATATCCGCCGCATCTTTCGAAAAGGAAAACCCGAATCGACGGGCGGCGAAGCCCCCGTTCCGCTGGGCGAAAGGCATTTGCCCTCGCACCCGCTGGTGCGCCCGCGCGACGATGCGCGCCTGCACCGCAAGACCCTCGCCCGGGATCTGGGGGGCAAGGGGCTGTGCCTGGAAATCGGGCCCTATTTCCACCCGGTCGTCACCGGTGAAAACGTCCGCTATTTCGACGTGTTCAACACCGAGGAACTGCGCCGCAACGCCGCCGCCGACCCCGACCCGCAGGTGACGCCGGACACCATCCCGGAAATGCACTACTCGGACAAGAACGCCGATCTGTCGGTCATCCCCGAACGCTTTGCCGAGGCCTTCAGTTCGCATTGCATCGAACACCAGCCGGATTTCATAGCCCATCTCGAACAGGTCCACGACCTGCTCGAGCCCGGCGGGCGCTATGTCGTGCTGGTGCCGGACAAACGCTTTTGCTTCAACCACTTCGTGCCCGCCAGCACCGTCGGCGACATCCTGCAGGCGCACCTGGAAAAGCGCACGCGCCACACCCTGGCCGCGGTGGTCGACCATTTCGCCGGCAGCACCCACAACGACCCGAAAAGACATTGGGAAGGCGACCACGCCGACGAGGACTACTGGTCCGGCTACACCGCGCGCCTGCAGCACGCGCTTGAACTGTACGACGCCGCGGATGGCGACTACATCGACCTCCACGCCTGGTATTTCACCCCGGACAGCTTTGCCCATATCTGCGAAACGCTGCACGAAACCGGCAAGATCCGCCTACGGCTGGAATGCGTCGGCGACACCCGGGTCTACGGCCTGGAATTCGGTGCGATCTTCCGGCGTGATCCGGCCTGACACGCGGGCGCGGCTCGGCGGCAGGCGCCGGAAACGCCCGCGGGGAACTGCCCGGGGACACACCAATGTGACCACGCCACGACACCGCAGGCGCGCCGGCGGCGCGAAATCCGGTTTCGGCACTGGACCCCAATCGCCATTTGCACTAGCAAACTTTCGTGTTTGCCCTCGCTTGCCGGGGCCGTCTGCCGGTTGTGGCGGTCAGGAAAACGCACAGGCCACAGGATCGAGGACGCCCGACGCATGCAATACTTGAACAGGTTCAGTCTGATGAAGCCGGACTATGTGCCGGAATCCGCCTGGCTGACCCATGGCCCGTTCGCCTTCTGGATCGTCAGCGAACTCAAGCCCCGCCGGATCGTCGAGCTTGGCTCTCATCACGGGTATTCGTTTTTCGCCTTTTGCCAGGCCGTGCGCGAAATGGGCCTGAAATCAGAGTGTTACGCGGTGGATACCTGGCAGGGCGACGAACACGCCGGGTTTTACGGCGAAGATGTCTATCAGGCGGTCAAGCAACACAGCCAGCAGGAATACCCCGAAATCGCCACCCTGCTGCGCAAGACTTTTGCCGAAGCCCGCGCCGATATCGAGGATGGCTCGGTCGACCTGCTGCATGTGGATGGCCGCCACCTTTACGAGGACGTGAAGGAAGACTTTGAGACCTGGATCCCGAAGCTGGCGGAAAACGCGGTGGTGCTGTTTCACGACACCGAAGTGCGCGAACGCGATTTCGGGGTCTGGAAATACTGGGCCGAGCTGGAAGAAAAATACCCCTCGTTCAACTTCCACCATGGGCACGGGCTGGGTGTTCTGGGGGTCGGCCAGGACTTCCCGCCGGCGGTCCGCGACCTGTTCGCCGCCGCCAAATCCCCCGAAGACGCCGAACTCATTCGCGCGACCTACAACATTCTGGGCCACGCGATTTCCGACCAGCGCGAACACATGGCCCTGGCCGAGCGGGTGCGGAAATCTCCGCGCGGGAACTATGCGCGCGAATACGCCGAATTCACAGCGCATATCCAGCGGCTGCAGGCCGAGTTCGCCCAGGAACGGGCGAAACTGACCGCCGAGCTTGAACAGGCGCGTCAGGAACTCGAACGCCAACGCGGCAGGGCCCAGAGTGCGCTGGCCGAAGAAATCGCCGACCACCAGCTGTTGAAGAATGCCACCCCGGCGGTGGATGCGGTGGTGGCCGACCTGATCGACGCCCGGTCCCATCCGTTCCGGAACATGCAGCGATGGCTGTCTTTCAAGGTTCTGCGGTTCCTGGCCTCGAAAAACCCGCCGTTCAGCGCGCGCGCCGCGGCGCGCTTTGCCCGCAGCGCCAGCAAACGCGACCCGCGCCAGACCTACGGTCTTGACGCCACGATCGCCGAAACCGAAAACACGGGTTCCCGGAAGACCCGGTGATTTCGCCACGCCAGCCGCCGCATGTGCCGCAAACGCCGCTGACATTGCATGGTGGCGGTCCCTGAAGGACTCGAACCCTCAACCTGCCGATTAGAAGTCGGCTGCTCTATCCAGTTGAGCTAAGGGACCGCTGGCGCTGTTTTGCGCAAGCCTCCTGGCAAGATCAAGCAAAAGCTTGCCGCGGCGCCGCCCCGCCCCGCGGATCGGCCCCGAAGGGCCGCGCGCGACCGCTTGCGATTTCTCAGTGGGTCCAGACCGTGCGCCGGTTGGTGGCGAAATTGTCGCCGTAGCCGCCGGGCCGGATGTTCGGGCGGCGGCGGTGCGGGGGCACGACCACCGCGTCGATGCCGTGTTCGCGCGCATATTCCAGCGCCGCCTCGCGGCTTGAAAACCGCAGGCGCACCTGGCTTTGGGTGTCGTCGCTCGACGTCCAGCCCATCAGCGGGTCAACCGACCGCGGCTTGTTGCAGGGGAATTCAAGCACCCAGTCACGGGTTTTCGCCGTGCCCGACGACATGGCGGTTTTGGCTGGCTTGTAAATGCGCGCGCCCATGATTTCCGGCCTCCATCTGGTTCGCCACTTTATCGGGCGGATTGCCCGCCTTGGCAAGCCACCAATCCGGGGATTGGGGCCTGCGCCGAGGGAGGAGGAAGAAGTTGGCTGCCGACCAGAGCGCCAAGGGAGCGAAGGGTGGGGTGGGTGCGACGCTCTGGTCAGCAGCCGGTCTTGCTGCTTGCACGATTAACCTATTTGGCATTTCTGTGATTGGCAAGAAAAATATTACTCTAAGTTGTATTCAATTTTCATAAACTCTCCCCTAGATAGTAACCTTTCGTTAACCCTTGCCAGCGCCCGGCCAAGCCCTGTCAGCATGGGGCGGCAAAACCCGCCGGCGCTGTTGCAAAAGAACAAAAAGTGATCAACCCTGTGCGCCAGCCAAGGGAATCGCCGATGAAAACGCCCGCTGCCCAGATGCCACCCAAAGCCCCCCTGCCCCCCAGGCCCGCCGCCGCGCGCACCAAGCTGGAAGGCGGCAAGCGCTTTGTCATGCATACCGACTATGAGCCCGCCGGCGACCAGCCGGGCGCGATTGCCGCACTGGTCGAGGCGATCAACGCCGGCGAACGCAACCAGGTGCTGTTGGGCGCCACCGGCACCGGCAAGACCTTTACCATGGCCAAGGTCATCGAATACACCCAGCGCCCGGCGATCATCCTGGCCCCGAACAAGACGCTCGCCGCCCAGCTCTATGGCGAATTCAAGGGGTTCTTTCCGGAAAACGCCGTGGAATATTTCGTCAGCTTCTACGACTATTACCAGCCCGAAGCCTACGTGCCACGCTCGGACACCTACATCGAAAAGGAAAGCCAGATCAACGAACAGATCGACCGGATGCGCCACTCGGCCACCCGCGCGCTGCTCGAACGCGACGACGTGATCATCGTGGCCTCGGTTTCATGCATCTACGGCATCGGCAGCGTCGAGACCTATTCGGAAATGACCATCGACCTGGCAGCCGGCAGGGAATACGACCAGCGCGCGATCATGGCCGATCTGGTGGCCCAGCAATACCGCCGGTCCGACGCCGCCTTTCAGCGCGGCACCTTCCGGGTGCGCGGCGACGTGCTGGAAGTCTGGCCCGCCCACCTGGACGACCGCGCCTGGCGGCTGTCGTTCTTTGGCGAAGA
>JAJRUE010000063.1 GCA_024277955.1 Alphaproteobacteria bacterium
CCAGCGCGGCACGCCCGAACAGGCCCAGCACCAGTCCGTTCAGCTGATAGAACACGATCGCCGGGCCGCGTTTCGCCGGCGTCCAGCCAAGATCGGCGTAGAACCTTGCCGAACGCTTCAGATCGTCAACGCCAAGAGTTATCATGGTAACACGTTGGGGGTTCATGGAAATTTTCCTATTCCTGGCGGACGACCGAACCCCCCGCATCTTCTGTCACCTCGACAAACTGCGCGCGATGGTCCAGCGCGTCAAACAGTTCGCGCCCGGTGCCGGTCAGAAAGGCCTGCGCCCCCAGCGCGCAGATCTCGTCATAGAGCGCAGCGCGGCGGTCGGCGTCCAGATGCGCGGCGACCTCGTCCAGCAGCAGGATCGGCGGCGCGCCAAAGTCCTGGGCCAGGGCGCGGGCATTGGCCAGGATCAGCGAAATCAGCAGCGCCTTCTGTTCGCCGGTGGAACATTGGCGCGCCGCCACCCCCTTGGCGCTGAAAACCGCCGCCAGATCGGCGCGGTGCGGGCCAACCAGGGTGCGCCCGGCGGCCATGTCGCGGCGGCGCCCCTCGGCGAGCGCGGCGGCCAGATCGTCGTCGGTCTGCGGCGCGGGGGCGTCGTCGGGGCCGGTCAGCGTCAGCCCCGCCGAAGGAAAGGCGGTGGCGGCACCGTCCTGCGCAGCCAGCACACGCTCAATGGCGGCGGCGCGGTTGCGGATGATCCTGGCCCCGGCCCCCGCCATCTGCGCTTCGAGTGCGCCATACCACGTCGCATCGCCAACCTGATCCTTCAGCAGGCGGTTGCGCTCGCGCATCGCCTTTTCATAGGCCAGCACCGCTTCCCCATGCGCCGGCTCGAAGCTGAGCGTCATCCGGTCCAGAAACCGCCGCCGCCCCTCGGCCCCCTCAAGCCACAGCCGGTCCATCGCCGGCACCAGCCACAGCATCCGCACGATCCGCCCCAGCGCCACCTGCGGCGCGGCCTTGCCGTCGATCCGGGTCTGGCGCGGTCCGGCATTTTCGGCGCGGGTTTCGACCTCGTGCACCTGGTGCAGGCTTTGCAGCGTCGCGGTGATCTTCCAACCCAGCGCCTCAGGCTTGCGGGTCAGCTCATCGCTGCCGGCGCGGCGCAACCCGCGCCCCGGCGACAACAGCGATACCGCTTCCAGCAGGTTGGTCTTGCCGGCGCCATTGGGGCCGAAAATCGCCACCGGACGGCCATCGAGGCTAAGCGATGCGCGCAGATGAGACCTGAAATGCGAAAGGCCCAGTTCCCTGACGGCAAGGCCGGTCATTCAACGGCTCTTCTTCTTTTCGAAAATATCCCCGCCGGAGGCATGAAATCTTTTCGGACCACGCCCGCTCACACGCGCATCGGCATGACGACGTAGACCGCGCTTTCGTCATTGCCTTCCCGCATCAGGGTCGGATCGCCCGACGAATTGAACAGGAACACCGCGTTTTCGCGGTCCACCTGGCCGGCGATTTCCAGCAGGTATTTCGCGTTGAAGCCGATTTCCAGCGGCTCATCGCCATAGGCCACGCCCAGTTCCTCCTCGGCGGCGCCGCTGTCGGGCGAGTTCACCGACAGGATCAGCCGGTCTTCGTCCAGCGACAGTTTCACCGCCCGCGAGCGTTCGGACGACACCGTCGCCACCCGGTCCACGGCGCGGGCAAATTCGGCGGCGTCCACCTCCATCTTGCGGGTGTTGCCCTGCGGAATGACGCGGGTGTAGTCGGGGAACGTGCCGTCGATCACCTTCGAGGTCAGGGTTATGCCCGGCGTCGCGAACCGCACCTTGGTTTCCGAAACCGACACCGCGATCACCCCGTCGTCGTCATCCAGCAGTTTGCGCAGCTCGGCCACGGTCTTGCGCGGCACGATCACCCCGGCCATGCCTTCGGCGCCCTCGGGCAGGGGCGCGTCGATGCGCGCCAGCCGGTGGCCGTCGGTGGCGACGCAGCGCAGCACCTGGCCATCGGCGCCGGTGGCGACATGCATGTAGACACCGTTCAGGTAATACCTTGTTTCTTCGGTGGAAATCGCGAACTTCGATTTGTCGAACAGGCGGCGAAGAACCGGCGCGGGGGCGGAAAAATTGGTGTCGTATTCCGAACTGGCCATGATCGGAAAATCTTCCTTGGGCAGCGTCGCCAGCGAAAAGTTCGACCGCCCCGCTTCCACCGTCAGACGCCCCGAGGCGCCGTCATCGGTCAGCGTCACCAGCGCGCCATCGGGCAGCTTGCGCACGATCTCGTGCAGCATCACCGCCGACACCGTGGTGGCGCCGGCCCGTTCGACCTGGGCGGGGGCGCGATCGACGACCTCGATGTCCAGGTCGGTGGCGCGGAAATGAACTTCGTCGCCCTCGGCCTCGATCAGCACGTTGGCCAGGATCGGGATGGTGTTCCGGCGCTCGACAACCGATTGCGCCTGGGCCAGCGCCTTGAGCAAATCGCCGCGTTCGATACTGATCTTCATGTCCCACTCCTGCATGTGCCGGGCATGTGCCGGGGCGGCGAATGTAGCCCATTCACCGCCCGGCTCAATGATTTTCTTGGAATTTCCGCCGATCGTGGCGGGGCGTCAACCCGATTGCCGCAAAGGATCAGCCTTCGAGGGCGCGGCGCAACAGTTCGATATCCTCGGCGATCTGCGAATCTTCGGCGCGCAGCTCTTCGATCCGGCGCACCCCGTGCATCACCGTGGTATGATCGCGCCCGCCAAAGCGGCGGCCGATTTCCGGCAAGCTCCGGGTGGTCAGCTGCTTGGCCAGATACATCGCCACCTGGCGCGGCCGGGCAATCATGCGCACCCTTTTGGGGCCGATGATGTCGGAAAGGCGGATGTTGTAGTGCTCGGACACCTTGCGCTGGATTTCCTCGACCGTGACCTTGCGATCCGAGGCGCGCAGGATATCGGCCAGGCAGTCCTGGGTCAGGTCCAGCGTGATCTCGCGCCCGACCAGCGACGCAAAGGCGAAAAGCCGCATCAGCGCCCCTTCCAGCACCCGCACGTTGGTAGAGATGCGGTGGGCGAGGAATTCCAGTACCCCGTCATCCAGCACCAGGCCGGGGAACTGTTCGCGGAACTGTTCGACCTTCTGTTGCAGGATACCCAGGCGCAGTTCGTAATCGGTCGGATGCAGGTCGACCACCAGGCCGCATTGCAGGCGCGACTTGATGCGTTCTTCCAGCTTGATTTCGGCGGGCGAACGGTCGGCGGAAATGATGATCTGCTTGTTCTGGTCCACCAGCACGTTGAACGTGTGGAAGAATTCTTCCTGGGTGCTGTCCTTGCCGGAAATGAACTGAACATCGTCCACCATCAGCACATCGACCGACCGGAACAGCTGCTTGAAGTCCATCATCTGCTTGTCGCGAAGCGCCTGGATGAAGCGGTACATGAACTGTTCCGCCGACAGGTAAACGACGCGCAGGTCCGGGCTGTGTTTTTGTAGTTCCCAGGCGATGGCGTGCATCAGGTGGGTCTTGCCCAGACCGACGCCGCCATGCAGGAACAACGGGTTGAACGACACCGGGCCGCCCTCGGCCACCCGGCGGGCGGCGGCGTGGGCCAGCGCGTTCGGCTTGCCGACCACGAAACTGTCAAAGGTAAAGCGCGCATCCAGCGGCGCCCCCGGAAGATCGCCGGTATTGCCGGCTTTTGCACTGGCGGCGGCCTTGGGACGCGCCGCGCCGGTCGCCCCGGCTGCAGCCCGTTGCGGCGCGGCGCCGGCGGTGCGCGAGATGTCAAAGGCCACCCGGTCGACCTGGGCGCCGGCCCGGTTCAGCTGGTGCAGGATCTGGTCGCCAAAGTTGCGCGACACCCAGTTCCCCATGAAATTCGTCGGCACGATGAAGGTCGCGACCCCGTTCTTGAGGTCGGAAAACTCGAGCGGTTCTATCCAGGTCTTGTAGTTGTTGGCTCCGATGGTCTTTTGCAATTCATCCTGCACTTGTCCCCAGGTGTCTTCTGTCATTTTTTTCGACCCAACGTTTGTTTTCTAGGACTGACGCCACGCCAGCCCGTGGAACTTCCAGCCGTTGCGAAAGCCCCTGTGCCCATCCGGATTCATGTCACCTTCGAACCCGCCTGCCACGTTGTAACAGTCGGCCCGTCCGCCGGTTTCGGCAAGCCGGGCAGCAACCGCCCCCGCGGCATGCAGGGAACGCACCCCGGACCGGCACAGGAATAACAACTTGCCCGGGGCCTCATCCCCGAGCACATCCATGAGCTGGTCCACAAAACGCGGGTTGACGGACATCCCCGGAAAGGTGGCCCATTCGACGCAAATCAGCGAATGGCCAATTTCCGAGAGGTCAGGAACGCCGACAAAATTCCATTCTGCCTGTGTCCTGACATCGATCAGACGGGCGTTTTTTTCCGTTTCCAGTATGGTCCATGCAGCCGGCGGCAGTACTTCACCAATGCCCGGAACGTTGCCCGTGCTCATCAATTGTCCCCCAAGACGATGTGAATCGCACCGGCAAGCTAGCAATGTGAAATGGGGCCGCGCAACTGATCTTCACGCTTGACTCAAATCTTTGTCACCGCGAATCTTCCAAGCGCTTTGAATCGTGTTTTTTAGCCCACAGGTTGAAAAAATCCGTTAACGAAAAAAGCGCGCCCAAGGCGCGCTTTCTTGTACTTTTCGAACCCTGAAAGGGTCAGCCGATCGCCTTGACCCGCGAGGCCAGGCGCGACATTTTCCGCGCGGCGGTCTTTTTGTGAAAGACGCCCTTGGTCACACCGCGCATCAGTTCCGGCTGGGCCTGACGCAGCGCCGTGGCAGCGGCATCCTTGTCACCCGACGCAATCGCTTCTTCGACCTTGCGCAGGAAGGTGCGGATGCGCGACCGGCGCGCCTTGTTGATCTGGAAGCGGCGCTCGTTCTGGCGCGCGCGTTTCTTGGACTGAGGCGAATTTGCCATGCTTGTCGTTCCCGCTTTTGGGCTGGAGTGAATCTCGAAGCGCGCTTCTAGGCCGACACCGCGCCCGAGTCAACGCCCCCCGCGCAAGTTTTTGGCCCCAATTCGCCCCGGCGCGCGCCCTTGCGCCGGCCCCAGGGCGGATCGCCCGGCGCCCGGCGTCATTTGTCGCGAAACTGCGCCTCGCGTTTTTCCAGGAAAGCCTGCATGCCTTCCTTCTGGTCGCAGGTGGCGAAAAGCGCGTGAAACACCCGGCGTTCGAACAGCAGGCCTTCGCGCAGGGTGGTTTCATAGGCGCGGTTCACCGCCTCTTTCACCGTCATCGTGGTGATCTGCGATTTCTCGGCGATCTTCTGGGCCGCGTGCATCGCTTCGTCCATCAGCTTCTTGGCGGGCACCACCCGGCTCACCAGCCCGCTGCGTTCGGCTTCCTCGGCGTCCATGAAACGGCCCGTCAGGTGCATGTCCATGGATTTCGACTTGCCCACGAACCGGGTCAGCCGCTGGGTGCCGCCGATCCCGGCAACAACGCCCAGGTTGATCTCCGGCTGGCCGAATTTCGCAGTATCGGCGGCGATGATGAAATCGCACATCATCGCCAGTTCGCAGCCCCCGCCCAGCGCATAGCCCGCCACGGCGGCGATGATCGGCTTGCGCACCCGCATGATCGCATCGCCCTCGGCGGCGAAGAAATCGGTGGTGAACATCTCGACAAAGCTCTTTTCCGACATTTCCCTGATGTCGGCGCCGGCGGCGAACGCCTTTTCCGATCCGGTCAGAACGATGCAGCGCACCTTGTCGTTCCTGTCGGCATCAGCCAGCGCGCTGACAAGCTCGCCCAACATTTCGGAATTCAGCGCATTGAGCGCATCGGGGCGGTTGAGACGGATGAGACAGACATCATCGGACACGTCCACGATGATCGTTTTATAGGCCATGAAACGCTCTTTTGCAGTTGGCGGTCAGGCGGAACCCTTAGCAGTCCTGAGGGGCGGATCAAGCTATCTTTGGCATTGCGGACAATGGAAGGTCGATCGGCCCGACTGCGTGATTCGGGCAATTTTTCCTTGGCATTGCGGGGTTAGGCAGGGTTCTCCGGCACGGTCGTAGACCCGGAAGTTGTGTTGAAAATATCCCAGTTCGCCACTCGTTTGCCGATGGTCGCGCAGGCTTGATCCGCCGGCTTCGATGGCTTCGCGCAGAACCTCGCGAATCGCGGGCACCAGGCGCGCAATGCGGGCGCGCGACAGCTGCCCGGCCTTGCGGCGCGGCGAAATCCCGGTGCGGTGCAGCACTTCGCACACATAGATATTGCCCAGCCCGGCCACGATGCGCTGATCCAGCAGCGCCGATTTCACCGGCGTTCTGCGCCCCTCGAACGCGGCCGCCAGATGAGCTTCGCCGAACCGGTTCGACAGCGGTTCGGGGCCCAGTTTCGCCAGCAGGCGATGGCTGTCCAGCGCATCGGTCGCGCACAGGTCCATCGCCCCGAAGCGGCGGGCGTCGTTGAAGGCGATGCGTGCGCCGTTGTCCATGTGCAGCACCACGTGGTCGTGCCTCGCGCGCGCCGGGTGGTCGCGGTGGAAACTGCCCTGGACGTCGCCCGAAATCAGCACCCGCCCGGACATGCCCAGATGGATGATCAGGGTTTCGCCCGACGCCAGATCCACCAGGATATACTTTGAGCGCCGGCGCAGCGCACGCACCCGCTGGCCCGCCAGCCGCGCCGCCATGTTTTCGGGAAACGGCCAGCGCAACCCGTCGCGGTTGACCTCGGCGCGCGCGATCGCGGCGCCTTGCATCACCGGCTGCAAGCCGCGGCGGACGGTTTCGACCTCTGGCAATTCCGGCACGTTTGTTCCCCTTGTGCATCCGGGGCGCATTGTAACGCCCCGCCCAAGCCATATAAGAGGGATGAGTTTTCAACTTTCGGCAAGGCGCGATGAACGACAGCAGCGAAAAAACCACGCATTTCGGGTTCCGCCAGGTGGCCGAGGACCAGAAGGCCGGGATGGTGCACGGGGTCTTTACCAACGTGGCCAGCAAATACGACATCATGAACGACGTGATGTCGGTTGGGATCCACCGCCTCTGGAAAGATGCGATGATGGACTGGCTGGCGCCGCGCAACGGACAGCGGCTGCTGGATGTGGCGGGCGGCACCGGCGACATCGCCTTTCGGTTCCTGAAACGCGCGCCCCAGGCCAGCGCGGTGGTGCTGGACATGACCGAAAGCATGCTGATCGAGGGCCGCAAGCGGGCCGAGGCCGAACAGCTGGCCGACCGGCTGGACTGGGTGGTGGGCGATGCGATGGCGCTGCCCTTCGAAGCAAACAGTTTCGACGTTTACACCATTTCCTTCGGCATCCGGAACGTGACCCGCATCGACGACGCCCTGGCCGAGGCCTATCGCGTCCTGCGCCCCGGCGGCCGTCTGATGGTGCTGGAATTCAGCCAGCTGCCCAACCCGGCAATGCAAAAGGCCTATGATCTGTATTCCTTCAACGTGATCCCGCGGATGGGCCAGCTGATTGCCGGCGATCGCGACAGCTACCAGTATCTGGTGGAATCGATCCGCAAGTTTCCCGACCAGGAAAGCTTTGCCGCGATGATCCGCGACGCCGGGTTTGAAAACGTGAAATACCGCAACCTGTCGCTGGGGATCGCGGCGCTGCATTCGGGCTGGAAGATCTAGATGCGCGGTCCGCATAATTTCTGGCGCCTGGTGCGAACCGGGGCGACCATGCAGCGCACCGGCGCGATGAAGGTGGCGCTGGACGCGATGAACGCGCCGGTATCGCTGCGGGTCGCGGCGCGGATCATCGGCTGGCCCTTTGCCTGGCTGGGCTACAAGGGCGATGAAAGCCAGCCGCCGGTGACGCGCGCGCTGACCGCCCTGGGGCCGGCCTACATCAAGTTCGGCCAGATCCTGTCGACCCGCCCCGACGTGGTGGGCGAAGAACTCGCCACCCAGCTTCAGGTGCTGCAAGACAAGCTGCCGCCCTTTCCGCTCGAGGTGGCCCGCGCCACCGTCGCCGAAGAACTGGGCCGCCCGGTGGACGAAATGTTTTCCGCCTTCAGCGAACCGGTGGCGGCGGCCTCGATCGCGCAGGTGCACAAGGCGACGCGCGCCAGCGACGGGCGGGCGGTCGCGGTCAAGGTGCTGCGCCCGCGTATCGAACAGGCCTTTCAGCGCGACATCGACGCCTTCTATTTCGCGGCTTCGGTGATCGAGTTCCTGTCGCCCGCCTCGCGCCGCCTGCGGCCCACCGACGTGATCGCGCATTTCGAAAGCGTGGTGACCGGCGAACTTGACCTGCGGCTGGAATCGTCTTCCGCCGCGCTGTTTGCCGAAAACACCAAGGGTGACGCCGGGTTCCAGGTGCCCGCGGTCGACTGGCAGCTGTCGGGCCGCCGGGTGATGACGCTGGACTGGGGCGAAGGCATCCCGATCCATGACCTCGACGCGATCGACGCCGCCGGGCACGACCGGAAATCGCTGGCCGCACGGGTGCTGTCGCTGTTTCTCAGCCACGCCCTGCGCGACGGGTTTTTCCATGCGGACATGCACCAGGGCAACCTGAAGGTAGCGGAAAACGGCGACATCATCGCGCTTGATTTCGGGATCATGGGGCATATCGACGACTACACGCGCCGGGTCTACGCAGAGATCCTCTACGGGTTCATCCGCCGCGATTTCCAGCGCGTCGCCGAAGTGCATTTCGAAGCCGGCTACGTCCCCGCCGACCGCGACGTAGATGAATTCGCCCGCGCCCTGCGCGCTGTGGGTGAACCGATCTTCGGGGCCAGCGCCAACCAGATTTCAATGGCGCGGCTGCTGTCTTATCTGTTCGAGGTGACCGAACGTTTCGGCATGGAAACCCGGACCGAGCTGATCTTGCTGCAGCGAACCATGGTGGTGGTCGAAGGCGTCGCCCGGTCCCTGGACCCGGATATCAACATCTGGGACGTGGCCCGCCCGATCGTCGAACGCTACATTCGCGAAAACCTCGGCCCCGCCGCGCTGGCCCGCGACCTGATCAAGACCGCCCGTGTGCTGTCGCGCTTTGGACCGCGCCTGCCGGCGCTGGCCGAAGCCGCGCTGATCCGCCAGGCCGCGCCGCCAACGCCAGAGCCCGCGAAATCCACTTTGCCCCCGATTGCCTATGTCGCATTGGGGGCCGGGGCCACGGCGGCGATCTTCTGGCTATTGCAGGGCCTTTAGCGCGGCCAGTTCCAGCCCCATGCCGGCATCGTATCCCGGCTGACCACGTTCGGCCTTCCACAGGCAATGCGCCGCCATTCGCCAATGAAACCAAGGGCGTAGCCGCGTCAGCCGATCCACCACCCCGGGGTCCGGATATGCGGCAAGGAAGGCACGCTCGGCCGCGGCGTCCAGCGGTGCGCCGGCGTAAACCAGCTGCATCGCCGGGGAAAGAAAGGTTGCAAGATCGTCGCACGGATCGCCCAGCGCCGGGCACTGCCAGTCGATCAGCGTAACACCATCGCCGCCAACGATGACATTGCCCGGCGCCGGATCGCCGTGTAGCAGCACTTCGCCCGCTGGTTCGGCCACAGAGCCGACCGGCATCAGGCCGCGCAGCAGGTCCGCCGTGGGGCTATTGCATTGGTCCAGGATTTCGCGGCCCTGCGCCGCAAGCGCGGCGCTTCCCGATCCGACCCGGCGCAGGCCCGCAACCGGGGCCAGCCGATGCAGCTGCACCAGCGCGCGCGCCACGCCGGCAACCGGATCGCCCGGCGTCCAGGCCGACCCGGGAACGTGGCGGTAGATCAGACAGGGGCCCACCGGGGTCGCGAGCTCTGCGACCATTTCAGCCGCCAGCCCGGCTGCACGGTCCTTGCCGCCCAGATGCCGCATGATCCGAGCCTCGGCCGCAGGATCGTTCGGAAACAATGGGCTGCCGGCGTCAGCGCCATACAGCTTGCAAACCAGGGCGTCCTTTCCCGACCCGATGCGCCAGATGCGGTTTGTGCGCCCACCGGCCAGCGGCACCCACTCAGCCTGCGCCGCGACCAGGCCGGCATCGACAACAAAGGTTTTCAGGCGCGCCAGATCGGCCGAGAAAGCGTCGGAAAACGGTAAATCTGTCGGCATGGTCCGCGCCCCCGGTTGCACCGCGCGAACCTAGGGGGCGATCAGGACCGCCGCAAGCCTGCTTCAGCCGGCGGGTACGCGCAGCGCCGATACCCCCGCGGCGGGAACTTCGCTGCCGCCCTGAAGGATGACCGACAGCTTGCCATCGACAAACCTGGCTTCCTGAACCAGGGCGTAGACCTGCGCCAGGTCGGTCCCGATGGGCTTGCCATCCTTCATGCTGGCCACCGTGAACGTGTATTTTCCCGACGGCAGTGGTTGACCGTTGCCATCAGTGCCCGCCCAAACCAACGACCCCGAGGCAGGGTCGATCGGCTGCCTCCCCACGACCGTGCCCGATTCGTCGGTGACAACCAGGGTTGCCGCATCGGCGGTCGCGGCGGTGGTCGGATAGATCGTGATCGGTGTCCCGTCGAACTGCGCAGGCGCGGCGACGCGCGCCTCCATACCCACCCAGCCGGCGACCTGCGCCAGACCCATCGCGCCGATCTGCTGACCCAGCGTCGTCAACAGATCATTGGTGCGCACCTGTTGTTCGACCCCGGAAAACGTGGCCAGTTGAACCGCGTAATCCGCCGAATCGATCGGGTTGAGCGGATCCTGGTTCTGCATCTGCACGGTCATCATCCTGAGAAACGTCTCAAAATCGGAACTGACCGCCGGCCTGCCGCCGGTGCTGCCGCCGGGGTCTTGCGCCAAGGTCTGCACCTGGGGCGTGGTCGCGCCGCCATTCCCGGCCGCGAGGGGGAGAAGGTTCATTTTTCGTGCTCCTAAAGCCTTATGTCTACGCCAGATTTCGTTCGCACCGGGGCCGCGCGCGCAACCGGTTCTGCCTCGACCGGTGGCGCCGGTGTGCTGTCGCTACGGCTTTCGGGGCCCGTGGTTTCCTGCCGCGATCCGTCGGCCCCCGCCTGATCCTGCCCGGCGAACCCGAAGCTCAGTTCCTGATAGCCGACATCCCGCAGGCCCGCGGCCAGCTGTTCGATGTTTCGGCGCAGCATGTCTAACGTCTCGGCGCGTTCTGCGGTGACCAGAACCGCCATCGACCCGTCGCGCGATTCAAGCCGCAACCGCACGTGGCCGAGTTCCTCCGGGTTCAGCCGCAGTTCCACGGGGCCGTCGGCCAGACCAACCGCGGCGGTCGTGATTTGCTGAACCAGCCGCGGCGCAAGGATATTCGCCTGTGCACGGTTCGCCGCCGCGGTCGCGTGCCCCGGGCGCAGGGATCCGATCTCCGGCGCGGTGCCGACCGGATCGGCGTCTAGCGCCAGCGGGTCGCGGTCCAACGCGTCGCGCGCGCGTTGGAACAGATCGCCGTTCTGCAACCCGGCAGAGCTTTGCCCCGGAACACCGAATGTGCCCTGAGGTTGCGGCGCGACGGGCACCCCGGCGCCAACCTTGATCGGCGTTTGTGCCGGTGCCGACGGTGCTTCCTGGTCTCTTGTCGGCATCGGGCTTTGCGATGTATTTTCGCCGCCCGCGCGCCAGGAAACCGCGGCATCGACCGGACCCGCGTTCACGCCCGCCGGTTTTGGCGGTTGGTTGACTGGCTGGCCAAGTCCAATGGCCTGAGCCGGCGCTGCTGGCATGCGTTCGGACGGTGTATTCTGCGACGTTGTGCCTGTCCGGGCTGCCTTTTTGCCCAGTGGCAAGGACGCATCCTGACGGGCACCGAGGTTACCCGCCAGCATTCCTGGAAGACCGGTCGCTGCGCGGCTACCCGATGCCACAACTGGCGAGCCGTTTTCCGCCCCTTGTTGCGCAGCCCGTGCGCTTGGCCCGAGACCGCCAGGTCCGGGTTCGGACCCGCGTTCCGACCGCCCGAAGGCGGGTTTAAGATCGCTCGGCATGGCCACTTCTCTCGCCGGCATGCGACTATCGGCCTTGCGCCCGCCGGCCACGCCATCTATCGGGTTCGGGGTGCTCACCACCGCGCGATCTTCCTTTGCCATGCGGTCTGCCGTCTTGTTCGCCCCGTCGAGACCCGGTTCGGGGACATATTCTGCTCGATTCTCCGCCGCACCAACGCTCGGCTCGCCGCCCGTGGTAACCGAGACCAAGGGGACTAACGGGCCACCGCTCACCTTGCGCTGTGCGTTTCGCGTGGACCGATCCGAGACCTTTCCGGTGTCGCCCTCCGCAAGGTTGCGGGCGCTCAATTCAGCGCTGACCAAACCGCCAACGCTCGTGCCGCCCGTGTTCAATGCGGGCGCTGCTGCCCATGCTGGCCGCGCCAGTGGCTGACCCACCGGCACAGCACCCCTGTCCGAGCGAGCCGCGCCGTTTGCCGCGTTTTCGGCCTGGGCCGGCACAGCCGCGTCCTTTGCCGATTCGCCATCGCCAACACGAACCATCGCCGGTTCATTGCTTGGCGCTATTGGCGTTTTCTGGAGTTGGGCGGTCGACGCGAGGGGTGCGCCCTTCCCAGAGAACCCGGCACCGATACCCTCGTCGTCTCCTTGTTCCGCCATGAACCCCGTGGCATGCGCAGCCTTTTCTGTCGCGACCGACCGCACGCTGGTGGGAGTCACACCGTCTTGCGTTGATACCGAATCACGAGGTGTTTCTCGAACGCTGCCAGTCTGCGAATCCGACGCAGGGTCCAGCGCCGAGCTATCGCCAACCTGGACTGCGGCGCTTGCGGTCACGGCCTGCGACAGGACCAGCCCCGCCTGCCCCGGCATACCATCCCGGTCACGGCCTGCATCACCTTTTCTGCTCGCATCACCGCTGCGATCACTGGCCCCGTTGGCGCCCTCATTCAACGGAGTCTCCCTCGAATCGCTGACATCCACGAGGGGCGAACTGGCCAACGCAAACGCTTGCGCCGACTTCCTTTCGTTGGCCGACTGGTCCGCCAGCCCGAACCCATCAGGCACCAGCCCTCCGTCGCCGCCAACACCCGATTCGCCAGTGTCGGGTCCGTCAGCCATCGCGCCATCCACAAACCCGGCAAACCCAGGAGTTGCGACCTCGGCATTCGTTTTGGGCACTGTCAAAGGGCCGGTTCGCCCTGCCGCAATCTGGTTTTCTAAGATCATGATCCATCCGCGAGTTCTTCGCTGTCGGAATCACCTTGGCGCAATTTGGTTACCGCTTTTTTACCGTTCTGGCCCCATAACGAGAAAACTGCACTTAATTCGAGAAAACCATGATCGAGACCTCTGCAATCGGCGCAACACCGCAAAAACCGCTTGAACGGCGTGACAAGGCGCTGTGGGATGCCGCCCAGAAACTCGAGGCGAACTTCCTCGCGGAAATGCTGAAATCCGCCGGCTTGGGGGAATCCCGCGGCGAGTTTGGCGGTGGGTCCGGAGAGGACCAGTTCGCGTCGTTCCTGCGCAACGCCCAGGCGGATCTGATCGTGAAAAAAGGCGGGGTCGGTCTGGCCGAATCGCTTTTTCAAGCTCTGAAGGATCGGGCAGATGGGACTACTTAAACGTCAGGATCATCTGGACGCTCTGGAAGATGTCCTGGACCAGGAACGCCAGGCGATCCTGGCCGGGCGTTTCGATATTCTGGCCCGCCTGATGGCAGAAAAATCCCGGCTCGTGGACCATGCGCATGCGTCGGCGCGGCCGGATCTCTTGATCCGGGTGCGTGACAAGGCCACGCGCAATCAGGCGCTCTTGCAGGCCGCATCCCAAGGCGTGCGTGCCGTAAGCAACCGCCTGTCGCGCCAGGAAACGCGCGCGAAACCACTGCAGACCTATGATCGGAACGGGCGGCGCCTTGGTGGTGAACCTGCGGCATCCGGTCTGGAAAAGCGCGCCTGACACCGGGACGAACCGTTTGCCGGAATTTTTCTTCAAATTTCTTCCATTAGCCCCCATCGCGTTAGCCTTCCCTTAGCGAATCCCCTTCTAGATTTGCCCTGCACCTGGATGGGTGGCGCGGTCGGGCAATGCCCGGAACCCCGCAGCGTCAGAATGGCTCTCGGACGCCGTCATGCGGCGACAACACACCGGCGTAAAAGCGCCGTTTGACAGAGGAACTAACATGTCCAGTATTCTGACCAACAAGAGCGCGATGGTCGCTCTGCAGACCCTGAAATCCATCAACATGAACCTGTCCAAGACTCAGGGACAGATCTCGACTGGCCTGAAAATCGAATCGGCGAAAGACAGCTCGGCGATCTGGGCCATCTCCAAGGTGATGGAATCTGACGTTCGCGGCTTTCAGGGCATTTCGGAAAGCCTGTCGTTGGGCGATTCCACGCTCGGCGTGGCGCGTCAGGCGACCGAAACGATCACCGGCCTGCTGACCGATATCAAGGCCAAGGTGGTTTCGGCCCAAGAACAGAACGTCGATCGCAACAAATTGCAGACCGACATTTCGGCGCTTCGCGATCAGATCACTTCGGTGGTCAACGCCGCCCAGTTCAACGGCCTGAACCTGATCAAGGGGACCGATGACGTCAACATTCTGTCGTCGCTTGACCGGGCCGCGGATGGCTCTGTCGCAGCCAGCAACATCACGGTAAACCGACAGGATATGTCCACAACTGCCGGGGTGCTCGGCACCGGCACCGACCTGTCGCCGAATGCCGTGCTCAGCGCCACCTCGGCCACCAACGCCGGCAACACGGCGGATGTGACCATCGCCGTTACCGCCGACATGACCTCCACGGCGATGACGATCAACGTCGGCGGGGCTACCTTGACCTACGCAGCCGGGGATCTGACCGGCAACCAGGACGCCGCTGCCAACAAAATCAGCGCTGATATCAATGCCTTGGGCCTCGTCGGCATCACCGCCTCGGCAACCGCCTCGACCGGCTCCGGCAGCAAGATCACGCTGACCTCGACACGGGCTTTCGAAAACGTCGCGTTGGCGGCCTCCTCGACGGCGGGGGCCACCGTGACTGCCTCGGCCTCGTCGATCGCCGAGCGCGCCGAATCGCTGACCTTCTCTGCCTCGGCCAATGTGAACTCGGGCGACGGGTATCAGGTGACGGTGGGCGGCACCGCCTTTACCTACGTGGCCGGCAAGGGCGAAACCTTCGAAAACGTGGCCAAGGGCCTGAAGGCAGCGGTGGATGGCGGCGCGATTGCCAATGTCTCGACCAAGGTCGTCAAGAACTCGTCCGGCCAGTGGCAGCTGAAGATCGACAACAATGGTTCGTCGGCCGTTTCCCTGGCACGGGCCGGCGCCGCCGGCGGCACGGCATCTGGCGGCCTGTTCGGTCTCGACAAGATCGACGTGACCACGACCGCCGGCGCCACCGCCGCCCTTTCGAACATCGAGACGATGATCCAGAGCTCGATCGACGGTGCGGCGGCATTCGGTTCCGTCCAGGGCCGGGTCCAGATCCAGTCGGACTTCATCAGCAAGCTGACCGACTCGTTCAAGGCCGGTATCGGCACGATGGTAGACGCCGACATGGAAGAAGCGTCGGCCAGACTGCAGGCACTGCAGGTGCAGCAACAGCTGGGTGTCCAGGCGCTGTCGATCGCGAACAAGGCGCCTCAGTCGCTTCTCTCGCTCTTCCGATAGGTCCGGGGCGGGGCGCCGCTCTGGCGTCCCGCACATTCGTTGACTGAAAAAATACAGGTCAAAGAAAGGACCCGACGTGAACGCTACCCTAATGGCCCAGAACGCCTACACCACAGCGACAACCGCGGTCAAAACTCCACGCAGTATCGAACTGGACGTTTTTTCGCGCGTTACCCGCCGCCTTTCCCGAAAATTCGAAGAAACAAACTACCCCGAGTTCGCACGCGCGCTGCATGAAAACCGTCATCTATGGACTCTGCTGGCCGTCGATGTCGCAGACCCCGACAACGGTCTTCCCCAAGACCTGCGCGCCCGGCTGTTCTACCTGGCCGAATTCACGCTCCAGCACACGTCCAAAGTTCTGGCGGGGACCGGCAACGTCGACATCTTGCACGAAATCAACTCGTCGGTAATGCGGGGCCTCCGTCAGCAAGGAGAAGCACGATGAGCGGTCTCGTCCTGAAACTCGGCCCTCGTGAGCGGGTTCTGATCAACGGGGCCGTTATCGAAAACGGCGAAAGACG
>JAJRUE010000064.1 GCA_024277955.1 Alphaproteobacteria bacterium
CGATACAGGATCGACCCCTTGGTAACCTCGCCGCGTTCGGAATGCAGCAAGTTGGAAATCGCCTTGAGCGTCGTCGTCTTGCCGGCGCCGTTGCCGCCCAGAAGCGCGATGATCTTGCCCTTGGGCACCGCCAGGCTGACGCCTTTCAGCACCAGGATGACGTGGTTGTAGATCACCTCGATGTTGTTGACCTGCAGGATTTCTTCGGTCTGCGGTTGGCTCTGCTGGGCGTCGGCGCTCATGGCTTGGTCCAATTCGTCTGGAATTCTTCTGCCCGCTGCGCGCGCATCCGGGCTGCGGGGGGACGTTTGGTCGGGCCGGCCCGCGTGGGGCCGACCCGCTGTTTCATGCCTGCGGCATCAGTCGCAGGACTGGGTCTGCCAGCCGGGCTTGTCGGCGACATACTTGTCGGCCGCCTCAACCAGCATGGCGCGCACCTTTTCCGTCATCGGCGGGATCAGGTCGGAAACCCGCGACCACTTTTCGCCGTCCCACTGCTGCAGGAAGATCGAGCCGCCCGAACCGTGGTTCTTGCAGGTCGCCTTGATCGGGGCGGTAAAGCCTTCGAGCCCCAGTTCCTTGAGCCGCGCTTCGCTCAGGTCCATGTTTTCCAGACCCAGGCGCATGTCTTCGCCGGTGATGACCTTCTTGCCGGTCATTTCCTGAGCGATGCGGATACCTTCGGCCACCACGACCGCGTTCAGCATGCCGCGGTTATACAGCACCTTGCCCACGTCCGAACGGTCGGCGACCTGGCTCATGCCCTTGTCCACGACATATTTCAGCATGTCCTGCACGGCGGGGAAATCGGTGCCGTTGCCCGACATCGAAGCCGCAAGATAGCCCTTGCCGGCGGCGCCCACCGGGTCGAGGTCGGCATTCGCCCCGGACCACCAGTTGCCGATGAAGTGATCGAGCGGATAGCGGATCTTGGCCGCTTCCTTGACGGCGGTGGCGTTCATCGCGCCCCAGCCCCACATGATCATCCAGTCGGGCCGCTCCTTGCGCACGTTCAGCCAGTGCGACGCCTGGTTCTGCATTTCCTTCACGCCAACCGGGAACTTCACAACGGTGAAGCCCATTTCTTCGGCCAGTTGGTCAAGCAGCGGGATCGGCTCCTTGCCGTAGCCCACGTCGAGATAGATGAAGCCGATCTTCTTGCCTTTGACGCCGCCTTCCTGGCCGTCGATATACTTGATGATCGACGACATCTGGTCCCAGTAGGTGGCCGGGTAGTTGAAGGTCCAGGGGAACTTTTCGCCGATCGCCGCCGCCGAAAGGCCGTAGCCCATCGAGAGCACCGGAATCTTGTCCACCGGGGCTTTGGGGATCAGCTGGAGCGTGATGCCGGTGGAATAGGGGTTGTAGACCAGCGCGCCCTTGCCCTTGGTGGCTTCGTAGCATTCGACGCCCTTCTGGGCGTTGTAGCCGGTTTCGCATTCCTCCACGACGACCTTGACGCCGCCGATGCCGCCATCGCGCTCGTTCAGCATGTTCAGGTAGTCGGCAAAGCCGTTGGCGATCGGAATACCGTTGCCGGCGAACGGGCCGGTGCGGTAGCTGAGCGATGGGACGAAAAGCGATTCTTCGGCATTCACGCTGGTGACCTGGAGCGTGGCTGCCATCGCAAGGATCGTCGCCCCTGTGGCAAGTTTCTTGAACATAAATGTTCCTCCCTTTTTATTTCGCGCCCGGCGGGGTGGCCGACCGCATCCATTGTGAAACCTTGTGGTCGAGAGCCGCGCCGCCCGGTTTCGAGGCGGCGCCGCCTGTCTCTGGCGCCGGCCCTAGTAGGGGAAGGGCCAGATGCGCAGTTTCTGCTTGGCGATCGCCCAGAGGCGCGCCAGGCCGTGCGGCTCGATGATCAGGAAAAAGATGATCAGCGCACCGACAATCATGAAGTTGATTTGTTCCACGGTCGAGGCATTGATGTCGAGCCCGGTGATTTTCGGCACCGCCCGGATGACGATCGGCAGCATCCAGATGAACGCCGCCCCCATGAAAGACCCCACCAGCGACCCGAGCCCGCCCAGGATCACCATGAACAGGATCAGGAACGAATGGTTGACGTCAAAGCTTTCCACCTCGGCCGCGCCCAGCCAGAAGAACACCATCAGCGCGCCCGCGACCCCGGCTATATAGGACGACACCGCAAAGGCCGACAGCTTGGCGTAAAGCGGGCGGATGCCGATCAGTTCGGCGGCGATGTCCATGTCGCGGATCATCATCCAGCTGCGCCCGATGCGCCCGTGGATCAGGTTCGACACCACCCAGGTGATCAGCACCACCAGGCTCAGCACCACCAGGTAGCGCACCTCGGCGGTGGCCGACGGGCCGGTGACGAGAAAGCCGAAGGCTTCGCGCTGGGGCACCTCGATGGCGCCGGAATCGTTGTAATTGTAGAGCCAGGGGATGCGGATGAAGGCCCATTCCAGAAAGAACTGCGCCGCCAGGGTCGTGACCACCAGGTAGAACCCCTTGATTCGCAAGCTGGGCAGGCCAAAGATCATGCCCACGCCGGCGGCGAAGAGGCCCGAAACCAGCACCAGAAAGATCACGTTGGTATCGGGAAAGATCGTCGTCAGCTTGTAGCAGGCATAGGCGCCCACCCCCATGAAGGCCCCGGTGCCCAGCGAAATCTGCCCGGTATAGCCGGTCAGCACGTTCAGCCCGATCGAGGCCAGCGCAAAGATCAGGAACGGGATCATCATCGAGTTCAGGAAGAAGTCGGATCCGAAAACCGGGATCACGATGAAGGCGACGAACAGGTAGAAATATATCGCGATCCGGTCCTGAAGGATCGGAAAGATCGCGCTGTCCTGCTTGTAGGATGTCTTGAACTGGCCGGCTTCGCGGTAGAACATCTGGTCAGATCCTCTCGATGATTTTTTCGCCGAACAGGCCTTGCGGGCGGAACAGCAGGAAGATCAGCGCCAGCACATAGGCAAACCAGCCCTCGACGCCGCCGCCCATCAGCCCGCCCCAGTAGACCTCGAACAGCTTTTCGCCCACGCCGATGATCAGCCCGCCGATGATCGCGCCGGGGATCGAGGTAAAGCCGCCCAGGATCAGCACCGGCAGCGCCTTGAGCGCCACGATCTGCAGCGCGAACGACACGTCCGAACGCGCCCCCCACATGATCCCCGTGGCCAGCGCCACGATGCCCGAGGCGAACCACACCACCGCCCAGATCTGGTTGAGCGAGATCCCCACCGACAGCGCCGCCTGGTGGTCGTCGGCCACCGCGCGCAGGGCGCGACCGATCCGGGTCTTGTTGAAGAAGAACGCCAGCCCTGCGACCATCACCGCGGCAATCACCGCCGCGGCCACGTCGATATGCTGCAGGATCACGATGCCGCCGGCCACGTCAACCACGGTGGACCCGGTCGGCAGCCCCAGTTCCGACGTGATCATCGACTTGGTTTCGCCGCCAAAGATCAGCTCGCCAGCGCCGATCAGGAAATAGCTGAGCCCGATGGTCGCCATGAACAGGATGATTTCCGCCTGGTTCACCATGTGGCGCAGCACCAGGCGTTCGATCCCCACCGCCATCACCGCCATCACCGCCAGCGCCAGCACCAGCGCCAGGTAGGCGGGCACCCCGGCTTCGTAAAAGCCCACCAGCGCCAGTGCGGCGAACACCACCATGATGCCCTGGGCAAAATTGAAGACGCCCGACGCCTTGAAGATCAGCACATAGCCCAGCGCGATCAGCGAATAGAGCGTGCCGGTGACAAAGCCTTCCCAGAGCACCTGCAACAGGAAATCCGGGGTGTCTGCCATCTGGATGAACGGATCCACGAAGATGTTGTAAAGCAGGTCCATCAGTGTGCCACCCCCAGGTATGCGTCGATCACGGCCTGGTCGCTCTGGACCTCTTGCGGCGCGCCGTCGGCGATCTTCTTGCCATAGTCCAGCACCACCACCCGGTCGGCCAGGTCCATCACCACGCCCATGTCGTGTTCGATCAGCGCGATCGTGGTGCCCATCTGGTCGTTCACGTCCAGGATGAAGCGGCTCATGTCCTCTTTTTCCTCGACGTTCATGCCGGCCATCGGCTCATCGAGCAGCAGCAGCGACGGTTCCGCCGCCAGCGCGCGGCCCAGTTCGACGCGTTTCTGCAAGCCGTAGGGCAGCTGGCCCACCGGGGTGCGGCGGATGTGCTCGATTTCCAGAAAGTCGATGATTTCCTCGACCTTGCGGCGGTGTTCGATTTCTTCGTCCATCGCCGGGCCGAAGCGCAGCATCTGCCAAAAGAAATTCTTGTGCATCTTCAGCGCGCGCCCGGCCATGATGTTGTCGAGCGTGGTCATCCCGGCAAACAGCGCGACATTCTGGAAGGTGCGCGAAATGCCCGACTTGGCGGCCATGTAGGGGCGCATCCGCGAGCGCGTCTCGCC
>JAJRUE010000065.1 GCA_024277955.1 Alphaproteobacteria bacterium
ATCCTGCCGCTGGTGGAAGAAACCGGCGCCGACGGGATCGAGCTGAACTTTGGCTGCCCGCACGGCATGGCCGAGCGCGGCATGGGCAGCGCGGTGGGGCAGGTGCCCGAATATATCGAGATGGTGACGCGCTGGTGCAAGCAGAACACCCGGATGCCGGTGATTGTCAAGCTGACTCCCAATATCACCGACATCCGCTATCCGGCGCGCGCGGCGCATGCAGGCGGCGCCGATGCGGTCAGCCTGATCAACACCATCAACTCGATCACCTCGGTCGATCTCGACAGCATGTCGCCCGAACCCAGCATCGACGGCAAGGGCACTCACGGCGGCTATTGCGGCCCGGCGGTCAAGCCGATCGCGCTGAACATGGTGGCCGAAATCGCCCGTGATCCCGAATGCGCCGGCCTGCCGATATCGGCGATCGGCGGCATCACCACCTGGCGAGACGCGGCGGAGTTTCTGGCGATGGGGGCCGGAAACGCGCAGGTCTGCACGGCGGTGATGACTTATGGGTTCAGGATCGTGCAGGAAATGATCTCGGGGCTGAGCCTGTGGATGGACGAGCAGGGCTATTCACGGGTCGAGGATTTCATCGGCCGCGCGGTGCCCAATGTCACCGACTGGCAGTATCTGAACCTGAACTACATCACCAAGGCGCGGATCAACCAGGAGCTCTGCATCAAGTGCGGCCGTTGCTATGCGGCCTGCGAGGATACCAGCCACCAGGCGATTTCGATGAGCGAAGACCGGGTTTTCGACGTGAAGGACGACGAATGCGTGGCCTGCAACCTGTGTGTGAACGTCTGCCCGGTCGAGGGCTGCATCACCATGGAAGAACTGAAGCCGGGCATGGTTGACCCGCGCACCGGTCGCAAGGTGCCGGCAGAGCCTGCGGACTGGACGGTGCATCCCAACAACCCGGCGGCGCGGGCGGCGGAATAGGGCGCCTCCGGCGGGAGTATTTGGGCAAGGTGAAGCCCGGGGCGCGCCGATCAGGGTTCCGGGGACGCAAGGCCGGGCGCGCGCGGCGGCGGCGGGGCGCCGTAGAGGATGCGCGCCTCGGCGGCGCGCGCGGCGTCCATGTCGCGAACCAGCGTTTCGAGATCGTTTCTTAGGTCCAGCAGGTTGGTCTGAAAGGCCGGCGGCGGCCCGGCGAGCGCCGGGTCGCGCAGCCGGTGGGTGGTGCGGCCCTGGCCGGTTTCGCGGGGCGTTTCGGCGGGTGTTTCGGCGGGTGTTTCGGCCGTGCCGCCCTGCGCGGGTGCCGCCGGTGTGTATCCGGTTGCCAGCGCGTTCCCGGACGTCGAGGCGGTCGCCAAGCCTTGCAGCGGGGCAGCCAGCGGGGTCGGCAGGGGGGCGAGCGGCAGCAATCGTGGCGGGGGCGAAGAAACCGAAAAACCTGACATCGTATCTGCTCCTGATCTCGATGCCCCCACGGGTTCGGAATTAATCAATACAGATTGACAAAAGGTAAACGCCGGCCCTGCGCGCCGGGTCGGTGGGCGGCTTGTCGCCGGCTCAGCCGGGGGCCAGGGCGCGACGGTAGAAGGTTTCCAGGAACCGGGCGGCGTCCTGGTAGTGTTCATCGTTTTTCGGAGTCAGGATGCCGCGCACCTGGACATCGAAATCGGCGTAATGCTGGGTGGTGGCCCAGATCGAGAACAGCAGGTGATAGGGGTCCAGCGGGGCGATTTTTCCGGCGTCGATCCAGCTTTGGATCACCGCCGCCTTGTCGTTCACCAGATCGCGCAGATCGCCGTGGATCTGGTCCAGGATGCGCGGCGCGCCCTGGATGATCTCATTGGCGAACAGCCGGCTTTCGCGGGGCAGTTCGCGCGACATTTCCAGCTTGCGCAGCACATAGGCGACGATTTCGTCGATCGGATCGCCCTGCGGGTCGAGATGGCGCAGCGGCGCCAGCCAGATCTCCATCAGGCCGGACAGAAGCTCGATATGGATGGCTTCCTTGGAGGGGAAATAATACAGCAGGTTGGGCTTGGACAGGCCGGCGGCGCGGGCGATCTGGTCCAGCGTGGCGCCGCGAAACCCGGCCTGCGAAAACACCGCCAGCGCCGCATCGAGAATGGCGATGGTGTTCTTGCGCTGGATGCGCGTCTGGGGCCGGGTTTTCTGTGTCATCGGGTCAGTTTAGGCGATTTTTCGCGGCACACAATCCTGACGGTGCGCGCGCCGCCGGTCATCTTGCGCCGATGCCCTTGAGGATGATCGACTTGACGGTTTCCTTGGCCGCCGCCCATTGCGCGTCCGACAGGGGCTGGCCGTCGTTCAGCGTTTCGATCTGGTGGCCGAAATCGGCATAATGCTGGGTCGTCGCCCAGAGCATGTACAGCAGATGCCGCGGGTCGATCGGGTCCATCCGGCCCTGGTCGATCCAGCGCTGGATCACCTGCATGCGGCCTTCGGTCCATTCGGTCAGCGTGGTTTCCAGGTAGTCCTGGATCACCGGCGCGCGGTGCATGACTTCGCTGGCCCAGACCTTGGACCCCGCCGGGTGGCGGCGGCTGATTTCCATCTTGGCGTCGATATAGGCGCCGATTCCCTCGGCCGGGCCGCTGGCCTGGTCAAAGACATCGGCGGCCTCGAGCCAGACGCTGAAAATGTTTTGCACCACCCGGCGATACAGCGATTCCTTGGTCGGGAAATAGTAGTGCAGGTTGGCCTTGGGCAGCCCGGCGACATCGGCGATCAGCTGAATCGTCGCCCCGCCAAACCCCGCCTCTGCAAAGACTTTTTCGGCGGCCTCCAGGATCACCCGCTCGTTTTCCTGGCGGATCTCCTTTTTGCTGAGCGGGCGGGCATGTGACGCCATCGCGAAATGATCCCAGAAATTTCTTGACCGGTTGGTCAGGTTGTGGCTCTGTATTCTTGACCATACGGTCAGGAACTGCCCGCTTGTCAAGAGGCACGTGAACGCCCGGCGCAGATCCTGAAGCCAACGGAGGATGACATGGCAGCACCTGGTGACAACCTGAAAGTGAACGGCGACAGGCTGTGGGACAGCCTGATGGAGATGGCCAAGATCGGCCCCGGCGTGGCCGGCGGCAACAACCGCCAGACGCTGACCGACGCCGATGCCGAGGGGCGCGCGCTGTTCCAGAAATGGTGCGAGGACGCCGGGCTGACCATGGGCGTCGACCAGATGGGCACCATGTTCGCCCGCCGCGAAGGCACCGATCCGGACGCGCTGCCGGTCTATGTGGGCTCGCACCTGGACACCCAGCCCACGGGCGGCAAGTATGACGGCGTGCTCGGGGTGCTGGGGGGGCTGGAAATCATCCGCACGCTCAACGACCTGGGGATCAGGACCAAGCACCCGATCGTGGTCACCAACTGGACCAACGAAGAGGGCACGCGCTTTGCCCCGGCGATGCTGGCCAGCGGCGTTTTCGCCGGCATGCACACCCAGGACTGGGCCTATGCGCGCGAAGACGCGGATGGCAAGACCTTTGGCGACGAACTGGTGCGCATCGGCTGGAAGGGCGACGAAGAGGTGGGCGCGCGCAAGATGCACGCCTTTTTCGAGCTTCACATCGAACAGGGCCCGATCCTTGAGGCCGAAGGCAAGGACATCGGCGTCGTCACCCACGGCCAGGGGCTGAGCTGGACGCAAGTGACGGTGACCGGCAAGGAAAGCCACACCGGAAGCACGCCGATGCCGATGCGCCGGAACGCGGGGCTGGGCATGGCGCGGATGCTGGAACTGGTGGACGAGATCGCCTGGAGCCACAAGCCGCATGCGGTGGGGGCGGCGGGCCATATCGATGTCTACCCCAACTCGCGCAACGTGATCCCGGGGCGCGTGGTCTTTACGGTGGATTTCCGTTCGCCGGAGCTTGCGGTGATCGAGGACATGGAAAAGCGCTTTGCCGAGGGGGCCAAGAAGATCGCCGACGACATGGGGCTGGGGGTCGAGCTGGAAAAGGTCGGCGGCTTCGATCCGGTCAAGTTCGACGAAGGCTGCGTGAAGGCGGTGCGCGACGCGGCCGAGCGGCTGGGCTATTCGCACATGGACCTGATTTCCGGCGCCGGGCACGATGCCTGCTGGATCAACCGGGTGGCCCCGACCTCGATGGTGATGTGCCCCTGCGTGGACGGGCTGAGCCATAATGAGGCCGAGGAGATTTCCAAGGAATGGGCCACCGCCGGGGCGGATGTGCTGATGCACGCGGTGGTGGAAACGGCGGAGATCGTGGAATAGGGCCGGGCCGGGGGCGCTGCCCCCGCACCCCTGGGATATTTCGGGACAGAAGAAGGGAAGGGCCGGGTGAATAGAGGATGCGAGCTATGAGCTTGGTCAAGATTGCCGGAGTGTCCGGCCTTTTTGCGGTCTTGTCGCTTCTGGCCGGTTGCTCGAGCGAGGGGATCACGCCGGGGCCGGACGGGCCGCCGCCGCAGGTCACGCGCGATTCCTACTGGGACTGGCAATTGAGCGGCCCGATGGATTTTTCGCGCAAGCTGAAGATGATCGACGTTGACCCGGACAATGTGAGCACCGCCCAGATCGCGGCGGTGAAGGCCGCCGGGGTCAAGACCATCGCCTATATCTCGGTGGGCACCTGGGAGGACTGGCGCGCCGACAAGGATGCCTTTCCCGCCAGCGTGAAGGGCAACGATCTGGCCAACTGGCCGGGCGAGAAATACCTCGACATCCGCCAGCAGGCGATCCTGCTGCCGATCATGCAGGCGCGGTTTCAGCGTGCCCGCGACAAGGGGTTCGGCGCGGTCGAGCCCGACAACATGGATGTCTATACAAACAACAGCGGGTTCGCGGTTTCCGCTGCGGATACGGTATCTTACGTGCTGGCGCTGGCCGCAATCGCCCACGGAATGGGGATGGAGATCGGCCAGAAGAACGTGCCGGAACTGACCGGCCAGCTTGTCGGCACGCTGGATTTCGTGATCACCGAGGACTGTTTCGATCAGGGCTGGTGCGGCCAGGTTCTGGCCTACCGGGATGCCGGCAAGCCGGTGCTGGCGGCGGAATATACCGATACCGGCGTCAACTGGAATGCGGCCTGTTCCTGGGCCCGTTCGCAAGGGGTGCACATGATCCTGAAGGACCGGCAACTGACAGGCGCGCTGACGCCATGCAACTAGACAGGGGGAAAACATGACCACAGTCATCAAGGGCGGCACCATCGTGACCGCCGATCTGACCTACAAGGCGGATGTGGCGATCGAAGGGGGCAGGATTGTCGAGATCGGCCCCGATCTGAAGGGCGACGAGGTGCTGGATGCCACCGGCTGTTATGTAATGCCCGGCGGGATCGACCCGCATACGCACCTGGAAATGCCCTTCATGGGCACCTATTCCA
>JAJRUE010000066.1 GCA_024277955.1 Alphaproteobacteria bacterium
ATAGCTATATCGGCACTCTGGACAGCACGGTCTCCAATATCGACGATCTGATCGAAAATACTGAAACCCTGACAAGGGCGCTCGACCAGGCATCCAGTTTCATCGGCACCATCGACGACATCGGCGCTCTGGCCTCGGACAGCGGGGCGGTCTCGGGCAGCTTCACGGGTATCGAATATGTCACCGGAGTCGCCGCCGCGACACTGGTGTTGAGCGACGGGATAGATCGCTTCGACGGCAGCGGGTCGGATGGCGTCGCGCTGGATTTCTCGGCGGTCGGCGTCGATTTCAACTACAACATCAAAACCGGGGCGACAAACCTTGGCATCGCACAGAACGACGAGTTGACCGGCGTCGACGGGATCATCGGGGGCGCCGGAAAAAATCGGCTGCAGGGCGATGGCCGCGCCAACCGGATCGACGGCAAGGGCGGCGACGACACCCTGAAAGGTGGCAATGGCGACGATACGCTTGATGGTGGCGACGGCAACGACACGCTGATCGGTGGCATCGGCGCCGATGACCTGCGCGGCGGCACCGGAAACCGATGCGGATGGCCAATTGGCGGCAGGCGTTACGCAAGGCCATGCGAAGTGCTCTTGAAGGCGGCGATCCGGCCCGGGGCCGAAACGCCATCATCAGGCATGGACGGTGGATCTGTCATAGGGCCAGGGCATGTCAAGCGCTACAAGGCGTTCGAAAACGACGCCGGCGCGCAGGACGCCGAGGTCGTCGAACCGCCGCCCGGCGATCTGCAGGCCCACCGGCATCGCGTCGAGGAACCCGCAGCACACGACATGCGCCGGCGCCCCCGTCTGGTTGAACGGAATCGCGAAACTGCAATGGCCAAAGTGGTCTTCGCTGTCCGGGCCCACGGCGTCGGCGGCAAACCGGATCTCGGTCATCGCCGGCGAGATTACGAAATCATAGGGCGCCAGCACGCTGGTGACGCGGGCCTTGAAATCCTCAAGCGCATAGAGCGCGCGGCTGAGATCGGGGGCCGAGGCCCGTTCCACCCGCCGGCTCCATTCGATCAGATGCGGCAGGGCCAGGTCGCGACGGGATTCGGCCAGGCTCATCAATTCGAAATGCGCCCGCGATTGCAGGAACAGGTACAGGAACGGCATCGGGTCCGCATCGACCACCCTGGGGACCGGTTCGACGATGGCCCCGGCCGCTTCGAACAGGCTGGCCGCCGCGATCGCCTTGTCCCTGACGCGATCGTCCAGCGCCCGGCCAAAACCCATGTCCAGCATCAGGCCGATGCGTTTGCCGCGCAGAAAATCATCGGGGGTGTCGGACAATTGGCGAAAAGGGGTTTCGTCGATGACGGGCAGCGATTCATAGTCGCGCGCGTCGGGCCGGATCAGCACGCTCATCAACAGGCCGGCATCGGCGCTGGTGCGCGCCATCGGACCGGCGGCGCGCAGCGGGCTGGGTTGCAGATGCGGGATGCGCCCGCGACTGGGTTTCAGCCCGGCCAGCCCGTTGTGGGCGGCGGGCAGGCGAACCGAACCGGCGATATCGGTGCCCACCGCCAGCGGTGCGATGCCGGCGGCCACTGCGGCGCCCGACCCGGCGCTGGAGCCGCCGGGATTGGCATCCAGATCCCAGGGGTTGCGCACGATCCCGAATTGCGAGCTGACGCCGGCGGCCAACATGCCGAAATCCGGCATCGTGGTCTTTGCGAAGACGATGCCGCCGGCTTCCCTGATTCGCGCCGCCGGTGGCGCGTCTTCCTGCGCCGGGGTGCCGGGATAGCCCGCCGACCCGTGGTAATAGTCAAAGCCGATGCATTTCACGCTGTCCTTGAGCAGGACCGGCACGCCATCGAGCGGGCCGACGGGGTTGTTGCGCGCCCAGCGGTCCTGCGATTGCGCGGCCTGTTCCAGCGCCGAGGCGGCGCGCAGGCTGAACAGGGCGTTGATATCCGGGTTGGCAATTTCCGCGCGCCTCAGGTGGGCCTGCATCACCTCGACCGGCGACAAGGTTCCGTCCGCATATGCGCGCAGCAATTCAAGGGCACAAAGCGCGCAAATCTCGTTCTCGGTAGACATGCCGGTCAACAACTCCAATAGACAAACCCGGTCCGCAACATCAATTCGTGGCCAATCGGCGGGAAAGAAGCGACAATATGGCCATGATGTCGGTGTCCTTCCAGTCTTACATCGATATTCTGACAAATACCACATCACAACCGCGATATATGCATAATACCAGTCAAATTTTTTGACTGGTATGGGTACAAATGGGCTGACCCTTGTGATATTGCTACCCCGGCTGCACCCTGTGCGCCCGCGTTCCGGGGGGTAGATGGCGCAGTTGCGATAAATGCCAGCGAACTTGTGGGAGGTTCAATGTCGACAGATATGCAGGCATCCGACGCAAGGGCGGCAACGCTTCGCCAGGCCATCGACGCCTTTCCGGCATGGCTGGCGAAGGATGCCTTGCCCGGGGACACGGTGGCGCCGGTCGCACATCCGATGAACCGGGGCGTGGACGGGCAATGCGCCAGAATGACCGGGATCAACGGCGAGGCGCTGTTTCTCAAGGTGTTGAACCGGGATCAGAGGCGCTGGGCCCGGTTCGGGAACGCGGTCGAAATGGCGAAGAACGCTGGTAATGCCGGGCTTTCACCACGGTTGGTGGCATCGGACGCGGCGACCGGGGCGTATCTGTTAGAAAGACTGGATGACAATTGGCGCCCGGCGATCGTGCGTGATCTGAGGGCCGACCAGGCCCGCGAGAGTATCCTGGCCGCCACGAAAGCCTTGCACGGGTTGCCCCTGATCGGGCGCCGGGAATCGGTGATTGCACGGATTTCGCGGTTGCGCGAGGCGATGGATGCCGGTGCCCGGAACATCGAAACCGGCGCCCCGATCCGGGTGACGCCGCCCGAGGGCTTTGGCGACATGTGCGCGACCGTCGACCGGATTGCCCGGGGATTTGCCGCCGCCTCCAGCGATCTGGCGCCGTGCCACGTCGAAAACAGCCTGTCCAACTTCCTGCTGGACCCGTCGGGGTCGGTTCGACTCGTCGATTTCGACCGGGCGGCGGATGGCGATCCGCTGTCGGATGTGGCCGCCCTGTGCAACGAATACTGCCGCACTGACGCGGATGTGGCGCAGGCCGTCGAAATCCATGTCGGCCACGCCGACCCGGCCACGCTGGCGCGGGTCAAGCTGTACATGATCCTGTCGGCGTTCCAGTGGGGGATGTGGGGGAAGCTGTCGCATTTCACCACCGACCGACCGGATATCGAATACTTCAAATACGGCGAAAATCAGTTAATCCGCTGCGCCTGGCACATCGCGAACTGGGACGTGGACCAGTTGATCCGGGGGATGTGAAATGCTTGAAAATAAAATGAATTCAGCCCGAAGCGCGGCCGAACGCAGCCTTGAGGCTTCGCTGGCGAAAATCGTCGATTGGCAGGGGCTGACCATCACCTACACCCGGGTCAACGCGGGCTACACCAACTTCAACTATCTGGTGCATGTGGCCGAGCAGGACCGGACCTATTTCGCCAAGGTGGTCGGCCCGAACACCGACGTGTTCATCAATCGCAAGGTTGCTTACGAGGCGGCGGTTCTGTCCGGGGAATGCGGTGTCGGCCCGAAGATCGCGCAATATGTCGCCGAGGATGATTTCGAGGTTTACGATTTCCTGGACGGGTTTCGCAACTGCACGATCACCGACATGCTGGATCCGCAGATCGGCGCGCGCGTGATGCGGGCCTATGCCAAAATTCACGCCGGCGCGCCGCTGTCGGCGACCAAGACCGGGTTCGATCAGATCCGCGAACACGCAACACAGGTTCGCGAGGCCGGGGCCGATTGCCCGCCCGACCTGGATGATCTGATGGTCCGGATGGAAAGGGCCGAAATCGCGCTGGCCGGGGCCGAAATGGCGTTGGTGCCCTGTTTCAACGACTGCTACGTCACCAACTATATGGTCAATGACAACAATGATGTGCGCATCATCGACTGGGAATATGGCGCCAATAACGATCCCTGGTGGGATCTGGCCTCGTATTTCTTCGAATGTTTCGCCGATGACGATACCCGCCGCCGACTGGTGCGGGTCTATAAAGCCGATGCCAGCGCCGGGGAACAGGCGCGGATAACCCTGTACACGCCGCTGGTCTGCCTGAAATGGGGGCTGTGGGCATCGCTGCAATCCAGCATTTCCTCGATCGAGTTCGACTATCTGAAATACGCCGACATCCTGTTCATGCGGGCAAGATACCTGATGGGGCTGGATGCATGGGGCAGGGCGCTGGAGGTCGCCTGACGGGGCATGAGCCGAGGTTCCCTGTCCGCCGAGATCCTGATATTCAGCCTGAAACCCGGCGCCGCATGTGCGACAGTCCCCCGGGGAATGGTGACAAAGGGAAGATCATGAAGATAAAGCAGCGTCAGCGCCGGATTCTCGAGATTGTCCGCCAACAGGACCGGGCCACCGTCGAAGAGTTGTCGACGCTGTTGGGAATTTCCTATGAAACCGTGCGGCGCGATCTGACCGATCTGGAAAAAACCGGCAAAATCCAGAAGATACACGGTGGTGCGACCCTGCCACGAATGTTTGGCGAAGGCCCGTTCCAACAGCGGATGGCCGACAACGCCGAGGCCAAGATCAGCATCGCCAAGGCCGCCGCGCCGCTGTTTTCCAAGGGTGATACGGTGTTCATCGACACCGGGTCGACGACGCTGTATTTCACCGAATGCCTGACCGAAATCTCTGGTCTGACCATCATTACCAATTCGACCGCGATCGCCAGGATCGCCTCGATCGCCGAGTCGGACAACCGGGTTTTCCTGCTGGGGGGCGAGTTCAGTTCGAACAACCACCAGACCGTCGGCACCATGGTCGCGACCCAGGCACGGTCCTTTCAGGCGCATCACGCGGTGCTGACGATTGGCGCGATGGACGCCAAGGCCGGGGCGATGGTGTTCTCGATCGAGGAAGCCCAGGTCGCGGTGGCGATGATCGAACAGTCACAATCGCTGACGATTCTCGTCGATAGTTCCAAATTCGACAAGATCGCTTCTTTCAAGGTTTGCTCGCTCGATCAGATCGACAGGATGGTTTGCGAAAAGAAGCCTTCCGGTGATCTTGCCAAGGCGCTGACCGCCGCCGGGGTCGACGTCATTCAGGCCTGATCCGACAGGGTGCCGGGCTTCGGGCTCATCGGCGTTCTATCTGCAAAGCCTTGATCGTGACCGGTTTTTCCCGGGAACACCCGGCAGTTTCAACACGAAGTTCCGCCGCGACGCGGTCGTTTGGCGCGTCTCTGCGGCGATCCTGGCCGCGTGGAAGGGTTGGCGGAAAAATCGGTTCAAATCCCAAAATGTGGTAAACCCCAAAAAACTTGACTGATATTGGGATGTGCTCTAGGCTTTCACCATACGCCCCGAACCACTTGGACAGGTGGCGGGCGAACCAATTCGGGAGGAAGCAAGATGACCACAACACGTAGAACCTTTTTGCAGAAAGGGGCGGTGTTTACGGGGGCTGCGGCCACGGGAACGCTGTTTTCGCCATTCCTGCGCACCGCGCAGGCGGGACCGGCCAGCAACAGCGTGGTCTTTGCTTCGGGCGAGCCGCTGACCGGCAACTGGGATCCGACATAGCATACGATTCTCGGCCAGATCAACTTTGAAGGCTATGTCTTCGGTCGTCTGACCCAGACGCCGATGCGTGCCGAAGACCCCTCGGCGATCGAATTCGAGCTGGCAACCTCCTACAAGCTGATCGACGAAAACACCCTGGAATACACCCTGCGCAAGGGCGTCACCTTCCACAACGGCGCCGCCTTCACCGCACGCGACGTCAAGGCGACGATGGAATATTCCTCGCAGCCCGGCAAATCCGCCTGGTATCCGGGGCAGGTCGACGTCGAAGTGGTGGACGACTATACCTGTCGCCTGCTGACCCACAAATACGGCTATCCGGCCTCGGCCTATATCCTGCTGGCCAGCTTCCTGCCGATCCTGTCGGCGGCCGATGTCGAAAATGGCGATGCGCTGTCCCAGGTGCCCAACGGCACCGGCCCCTTCAAATTCGTGGAACAGCGCGGCGACGAAAGCATTCTGGTGGCGTTCGACGACTATTACGCCGGTCGCCCCAAGCTGGACGAGTTCCGCTTTGCCTACATGGGCGACGCCAACACCCGCGTTCTGGCGCTGCTGGGCGGCGAGGCCGACATCATCGAACGGCTGGAACCCGAGCAGTATGACACCCTGGTCGACGAGGCCGGCGTCAAGGTCAAGCGCACGGTTTCGACGGAAAACAAGTACCTGCATTTCCGCTGCAACAAGGCACCATTCGACGATCCGCGCGTGCGCATGGCCGCCTGCAACGCCATTGATCGCTCGATCATCACCGAAGTTCTGGGCGCGGCGGGGCACGCTTCGTCCAGCTATGTGTCGCCGGTGAAACTGGGCGGTGGCGACATTGCCAACTACCCCCAATATGACCCGGAGAACTGTCAGCGCCTGCTGGCCGAGGCCGGGTTCCCGAATGGCAACGGTTTGCCGGAGCTGGAATATATCACCTCGACCGGGTTCTATCCCAAGACCAAGGAGTATGGCGAGGTCATCACCGCGCTGATGCAGGAACAGGGTTTCAACGTGAAACTGACGGTTCTGGAAACCGCCGCCTGGCTGGAACGCATCTATCAGCCCGAATCCGGCGAACCGGCGGGCCATATGGTCGATGTCGGCTGGGCCACCGGGTCGCCCGAACCGGATCTGGTGCTGCGTCCGATGTGGTATTCATCCAAATCGCTGATTACGGGTTTCAAGGACGAACAAGTGGACAAGGCGCTTGACGCGGAGCAAGCTGAGGGTGACGCGGCCAAACGGCTGGATATCATTTCCAACCAGGTGATGCCGCTGTTGGCCGAAAAGGTGCCGAGCCTGTCGCTGTTCACCTCGGTGTTGATCCACGGCATGCGGGACAATCTGGAAGGCGCCTATTTCTATGCCAATGGTCCGATCGACCTTTCCAA
>JAJRUE010000067.1 GCA_024277955.1 Alphaproteobacteria bacterium
CGCGGCGCAGGTCGTCGGCGACCCCGACCATCGTGTAGGCGATCAGGTGCGGCGCGTGGCTGGTCACCGCAAGCACAAGATCGTGGTGGTCGGCCTCCATGATTTCCACACTCGCGCCCATCGCCTGCCAAAGCGAGGTCAGCCGCTCGACCGCCGCCTGATCGCTGCCCTCGACCGGGACCAGCAGGCAGAAACGGTTCTCGAAAAGTTCCGCAAACCCCGACAGCGGGCCGGAATGTTCGGTGCCCGCCAGCGGGTGGCCGGGCACGAAATGCACGCCTTCGGGCAGATGCGGCGCGACCGCTTCGATCACCGCGCGCTTGACCGAACCCACGTCGGTCACCGTGCAGCCGGGGTTCAGATGCGGCGCCATTTCGCCGGCCACCGCCCCCATCGCGCCCACCGGCACCGCCAGCACCACCAGATCGGCGTCGCGCACCGCTTCGGCCACCGTGTCGACCACCCGGTCGCATAGCCCGATTTCGCGCGCGGTGTCGCGGGTTTGCGCCGAACGCGCGGTGCCGACGATTTCACCCGCCAGCCCGCCGCGGCGCATGGCATGAGCCATCGAGCCAGCAATAAGCCCGAGCCCGATCAGGGCGACGCGGTTGTAGATCACGCTCATGCCGATTGCTCTTTGAACTGGGCCACGGCGTGCACGACGCGCCGGCAGCTGGCTTCATCGCCCACCGTGATGCGCAGGCAGTTGGGCAGCTTGTAGCCCGCCACCCGGCGCACGATCAGCCCCTGGGTTTTCAGGTAGGCGTCGCAGGCCTCGGCTTCGTTCTGGCTGGCGAAGCGGGCCAGCACGAAATTGGTGCAGGACACGTCCGAAGGCACCCCGAGTTCCGCCAGCGCTTCCGCCAGCCACGCGCGCAAGCGGTTGTTTTCACGGCGGCATTTTTCAACGTGCTCGCGATCCAGCACCGCCGCCGTTGCGGTGTCGATCTGGGTTTGCGACAGGTTGAACGGGCCGCGCACCCGGTTCAGCACGTCGATCACCGCCGCCGGGCCATATCCCCAGCCGATCCGCAGCCCCCCAAGCCCGTAGAGCTTGGAAAAGGTGCGCGTCATCACCACGTTTTCCCGGCTTTCGGCAAAAGATGCGCCGCCATCGAACCCTTCGACATATTCCGCATAGGCGCCGTCGAGCACCAGCAGCACGTTATCCGGCAGACCGGCGGCCAGCCGGGCGACTTCGTTGCCGCCGATCATCGTGCCGGTCGGATTCGCGGGGTTGGCGATGAACACCAGCCGGGTGCGTTCGGTGCAGGCCTCGAGGATCGCGCCTACATCGACCACCCGTTCGCGTTCGGGCACCTCGACGGGCGTCGCGCCCGCGGCCAGCGCCGAAATGCGATACATGGAAAACCCGTGTTCGGTGTGGATCACCTCGTCGCCCGGCCCCGCGTAGGCCTGGCACAGAAACGAAATGATTTCGTCCGAACCGGCGCCGCAGATGATTCGGTCGGCATCCAGCCCGTGTACCTGGGCAATGGCGCGGCGCAGCTCGGCGTGGTCGCCGGACGGGTAGCGGTGCAGCTGATGCGCCGACTTGAGGAAGGCTTCGCGCGCCTTTTCACCGGGGCCAAAGGGGTTTTCATTCGACGAAAGCTTGACCACTTCGCCGACCCCCTGGATACGGCTTTCGCCCCCCTTGTAGGGTTCGATATCCAGAATGCCCGGCTGCGGTTTGATCGAGGTGTTCATTTCAAAACTCTTTCACGTTGCCAAACTTCTAAATGGACGCGGGCGATAAGGCCAGCGCAGCGCCCGAACAGGTCTGCGGGTGGGGCGCTCTGGTCACATGCGCAAGTTGGACCGCGCGCACGAAAAAGGCCGCACCCACAAAAGGCGCGGCCTGTTTTCGGGTGCGTCGGTCCAAGGACTGTTTCGTCTGGTCGAATTTACTTCGCCCGGATCGCGAAGCGGCCCGGGCATGCGCCCGCCCGCCCCCAAGGCGGGCGCATCCGCGCCCACCCGGGCGGCCGCATGCCCTCTGTTTGAAGCAGAGGCGAATCTGTTCAGGGGCGACTTGCTCTAGTTCTGAGCGTAGTATTCGATGACGAGGTTGGGTTCCATCAACACCGGATAGGGAACATCCGACAGGCCCGGCGTGCGCACAAAGGTCGCGGTCATCTTGGAATGGTCCACATCCAGATACTCGGGCACATCGCGTTCGGGCAGCTGCGCCGCTTCGAGCACCATCGCCATCTGCTTGGAACGCTCGCGCACTTCGATCACGTCGCCTTCCTTCACGCGGTAGGACGGGATGTTGACGCGCTTGCCGTTCACCAGCACATGGCCGTGGTTCACGAACTGGCGGGCGGCAAAGACGGTGGGCACGAACTTGGCGCGGTAGACCACCGCGTCCAGCCGGCGTTCCAGCAGGCCGATCAGGTTTTCACCGGTGTCGCCGCGCACCCGCTCGGCTTCCTTGAAGATGCGGCGGAACTGCTTTTCGGTCAGATCGCCGTAATAACCTTTCAGCTTTTGCTTGGCGCGCAGCTGCAGGCCGAAGTCGCTGAGCTTGCCCTTGCGGCGCTGGCCGTGCTGGCCGGGGCCGTATTCGCGGCGGTTGACCGGGGATTTCGGACGACCCCAGATGTTTTCGCCCATCCGGCGGTCGATCTTGTACTTGGCAGACGTGCGTTTGGTCACGGCTGATCTCCTTCTGGTGCCCGTTGCGGAGCGTTTTTGAAGGGCGTTGTCCTTTGGCCGAAGCCCGACAGGCATCCCCTTGCGGGGGCCACCAACACCAATGAAG
>JAJRUE010000068.1 GCA_024277955.1 Alphaproteobacteria bacterium
CCGGTTTCGCTGGGAAATCTCGGCCAGCACCGGGCGGCGCCGGAATTTCGAACGCGTCCAGTCGGTGCTGGTGGTGGAAGACGTGATGAAGGTGGCCAGTACCGGGATCGACCGCAACGACAAGGATCTGGTGCTGTCGCTGCTGGCGATCACCTTCGAACCCGGCCCGGACGGCACCGGGCGGGTGCTGCTGGCGCTGGCGGGCGATGGCGACATCGCGCTGGACGTGGAAACGCTCGAGGTCAGGCTCAAGGACGTGACCCGGCCCTATGTCGCGCCCTCGCACCACATGCCGCAACACCCGCTGGACTGACCGCCGCGGCCCGGGGGCGGCGCCGAGCCTCGCCCAACCGGCTTGAGCCTGCCCAGCCCCGCCGCTATGTCAGAGCGACAGGAGACACCACATGCCCCAGTTCCTTTCCACGCTCGACGACGACTTCGAGGCGCGCTTTTCGGCCCTTCTCGCCACCAAGCGCGAAGATGCGCCCGATGTCGATGATGCGGTCGCCGCGATCATCGCCGATGTGCGCGCCCGCGGCGATGCGGCGCTGCGCGAGCTGACCACGCGTTTCGACGGGCTCGACCTGCCCGCCGACGGGCTGACCTTTTCGCGCGCCGAAATCGCCGAACATTGCGCCCGCGTGCCAAAGGCCGAACGCAAGGCCCTGGAACTGGCCGCCGATCGCATCCGCGCCTATCACGCCCGCCAGAAACCCGCCGACGAAAGCTGGCAGGAACCTTCGGGCGCGATGCTGGGCTGGCGCTGGACGCCGGTTTCGGCGGCCGGGCTATATGTGCCGGGGGGGCTGGCGTCCTACCCGTCGTCGGTGCTGATGAACGCGATCCCGGCGCAGGTGGCCGGCGTCGAAAACCTGGTGATCTGCGTGCCCACCCCGCGCGGCGAAGTGAACCCGCTGGTGCTGCTGGCGGCGCGGCTGGCCGGCGTCGACACCATCTACCGGATCGGTGGCGCGCAGGCGATCGCGGCCCTGGCTTACGGCACCGAAACCATCCGGCCCGTCGACATGATCACCGGCCCCGGCAACGCCTATGTCGCCGCCGCCAAGCGCCGGGTCTTTGGCCGTGTCGGCATCGACATGATCGCCGGGCCTTCGGAAATCCTGGTGATCGCCGACCGCCACAACGACCCCGACTGGCTGGCGCTGGATCTGCTCAGCCAGGCCGAACACGACGAAAGTGCGCAGTCGATCCTGATCACCGACGATGCCGCCTTTGGCGCGCTTGTGGCCGAGGCGGTCGAGGCGCGCCTGCAAACGCTCGAACGGCGCGACATCGCGCGCGCCAGCTGGCGCGACAACGGCGCGGTGATCGTGGTGCGCGACATGGGCGAAGCGGCGGCGCTTTCGGACCGGGTCGCGCCCGAGCACCTGGAGCTTTGCGTCCAGAACCCCGAAGCGCTGATGGCCAACATCCGCCACGCCGGCGCGATCTTCCTTGGCGCCTACACGCCCGAAGCCATCGGCGATTACGTCGGCGGGCCCAACCACGTCCTGCCCACGGCGCGCTCGGCGCGGTTTTCCAGCGGCCTGTCGGTGCTGGACTTCATGAAACGCACGACCATCGCGCGGATGACCCCGCAGGCGCTGGCCGCAATCGGCCCGGCGGCCGAAACGCTGGCGATATCGGAAAGCCTGCAGGCGCACGGGGCATCGGTGCGCGCGCGCCTCGACAGCCTGAACGAGAAACCGACAAAATGAAGCAGAGGTTCCAATGTCCCGCCTGATCAGCGTGGAAATCGACGACACCAACCTGCCAGCCCCGACCCCCGAGATCGAGCAGGAACGCCGGGTCGCGATCTTCGACTTGCTGGAAGAAAACAGCTTTGCCCTGCCGCCGCGCGACGACCGCGAGGTGCCGATCGGGCCCTATGCGCTGAAACTCGCCATCCGCGAGCGCCGGCTGGTGTTCGACCTGACCACCGACGCCGGTCTGAAAGCCGCCGAATTCCACCTGTCGCTGGGGCCGTTCCGCCAGGTGGTCAAGGACTACTTCCAGATCTGCGAAAGCTATTTCGAAGCGGTCAAGAAACTTCCCCCCAGCCAGATCGAGGCCATCGACATGGGCCGGCGCGGCATCCACAACGAAGGCGCGCGGGTGCTTCAGGAACGGCTCGAAGGCAAGGCCGAGGTCGACAGCGACACCGCCCGGCGGCTGTTCACGCTGATCTGCGTGTTGCACTGGGGGGGCTGAAACTTGGTCGCGACGCTCCCCGGTTCGGTTCTTTTCTGCTGCGATCACAACGCGATCCGCTCACCCATGGCCGAGGGGCTGATGAAAAAGTTTTACGGCCAGGATGTCTATGTCCAGTCCGCCGGGGTGCGCAACGACATGGAAATCGACGGTTTCGCCGTATCGGTCTGCCAGGAGTTGGGGATCGAGCTTTCGCGCCACCGCTCGCGGTCTTTCGAGGAAATGCAGCAATGGGGCGACGACCTTTCCGGCTTCGACCTGATCGTCGCGCTTTCGCCCGCCTCGCAGCGCCAGGCGCTGGAATTCACCCGATATTACAGCCTGGACGTGGAATACTGGGCGATCCTCGACCCGTCCGGCATCGGCCGCACCCGCGACGACAAACTGGCCGCCTACCGTCAGGCCCGCGACCAGATCATCGCCAGGATGCAGACCCGTTTCGGCCCCCCGATCGATCCCGCTGACTGACACGTCCCCCTTCTTCTGTCCCAAAATATCCCCGCCGGAGGCATCCGAGCGCGACGCACTCCGGCGCCACGCGCCCCAGGCGCCCCGGCCGAAATCCCCGCATTCGTCGTTTTCTCCGTAAACAGCCCTTGAAAAATTCGGGATTTGGGCGCATTTAACCCTCGCCCGCAGCTTTGGCGGGTGAACAATGACGGAGTGACCATGGCCAAGGAAGAAATGCTCGAATTCCCCGGTGTCGTGAAGGAACTCCTGCCCAACGCGACATTTCGGGTCGAGCTTGAAAACGGCCATGAAATCATCGCGCATACGGCAGGCAAGATGCGCAAGAACCGCATCCGCGTTCTGGCAGGCGACAAGGTGCAGGTGGAAATGACCCCCTATGATCTGACCAAGGGTCGGATCAATTACCGCTTCAAGTAAGGCGCTGTCATTGCGCCTTGTTCTGGGGTCCGCCAGCCCGCGGCGGCGCGAATTGCTGGCCTCGATCGGGGTGATTCCCGATGAAATTTCTGCCCCCGAAATCGACGAAACCCCGCACAAGGGGGAATTGCCGCGCCCCTATTGCCAGCGCATCGCCCGCGAAAAGGTCCGGGCACTGAGCGTGCGCGACGATGACATCGTGCTATGCGCCGATACCACCGTTGCCCTGGGGCGCCGCATCCTGGGCAAGCCCGCCGACGCCGGCGAGGCCGCCGAATTCCTGATGAAACTCGGCGGACGCCGGCACCAGGTGATCACCGCCATCGCGGTGCGGCGCGGCGACCGTGTCTGGGAACGCGACGTGGTCACGGCGGTCCGGATGAAGCGGCTTTCCGACATCGAACTGAACAGCTACCTCGCCTCGGGCGACTGGCGCGGCAAGGCGGGCGGCTACGCGATCCAGGGCCCGGCCGGGGCCTTCATCCCGTGGATCAGCGGTTCCTACACCGGGGTCATGGGGCTGCCGGTCGCGGAAACCGCTGCCCTGCTGACCGGCGCGGGCTATCCGGTTTTCGGGCGGGCAGACCAATGAAGGGCCGCGTCATCGCGCTCGACAGCCTGGGCGGCCGCGCGGCGGCGGCGCTGATCGAAGACGGCGAGCTGCAGGACTTTCTGCTGGACGCCCCGGACGGTGCGCAGCCCGGCCCCGGCACGATTTTCCGGGCGATCTGCGACCGGCCGCTCAAGGGCCAGGGCGGGATGATGCTGAAACTGCCGGACCAGAGCGCATTTTTGCGCCAGGGCAAGGGGTTGCGGCCGGGCCAGCCGATCCTGGTGCAGGTCACCGGCTACGCGGAACCGGGAAAGGCCGTGCCGGTCACCGCCCGCCTGCTGTTCAAAAGCCGCTACGCCATCGTCACCCCCGGGGCGCCGGGCCTGAACATCTCGCGCCGCATCCACGACGAAGAAGAACGCCTGCGCCTGCATGACATTGCCCAAGCGGCGATGCCCGACGACCCGTCGCTCGGGCTGATCGTGCGCTCTTTCAGCCAGGGTGCCGACGGCGAAGAGATCGCCCGGGATATCGCGACAATGGCCCGGCTTGCCGCCCAGGTCATGGGTGACGCTTCCGGCGATGCGCCCGAACGCCTGCTGGATGGTCCGGGGGCGCATGATCTGGCCTGGCGCGACTGGAACCGGCCAGACATCCTGGCCGCCGAGCCCGGTTCGTTCGACGACCACAACGTCCACGAGATGCTGGACGCGCTGCGCGATCCCCGTCATGCGCTGCCCGCCGGCGCCCATGCCTTTGTCGAGCCGACCCGCGCCCTGGTCGCCATCGAC
>JAJRUE010000069.1 GCA_024277955.1 Alphaproteobacteria bacterium
GGATCGGCGCCGGCGCTTTCCGGGCCCACCTGCAAGCGCCCGTCGCGAAACGTGCAGATCGACCCGCCGCCCGCCGCCACCGTGTGAATGTCCATCATCGGCGCGCGCATCCGCACACCCGCGACTTCGGTCTCGAAACTGCGTTCGTATTCCCCGGCGAAATGGCTCACATCGGTGCTGGTGCCGCCCATGTCAAAGCCGATCAGCCGGTCGAACCCGGCCTTCTGCGCGGTCTTGACCATGCCGACGATGCCACCCGCCGGCCCGCTCAGGATCGCGTCCTTGCCCTGGAACAGCCGCGCATCGGTCAGCCCGCCGTTGGACTGCATGAACAGCAGCCGCCCGCCGCCCGCGCCCATCTCCAGCGCGCCGGCCACCTGTTCCACATAGCGGCGCAGGATCGGCGACAGATACGCATCCACCACCGTGGTATCGCCGCGCCCCACCAGTTTCGCCAGCCGCGACACCTCGTGGCTGACCGACACCTGGGTGAACCCGATCTCGCGCGCGATCTCGGCCGCGCGCGCCTCGTGCACCGGGTTCAGATAGCCGTGCAGCAGCGCAATCGCGACCGAGCGGATGCCGGCATCGAAGGCGCCCTGCAGGCTGGCCCGAAGCGCGTCCTCGTCCAGCGGCACCAGCACCTCGCCCGCCGCATCCAGCCGCTCGCCCACCTCCTCGACCCGCTCATAGAGCAGCTCGGGCCGCTTGATCTCCAGCGCGAACAGATCGGGGCGGGTCTGGTAGCCGATGCGCAAGAGGTCGCGAAAGCCGCGCGTGATCAGCAGCAGCACCCGCTCGCCCTTGCGTTCCAAGAGCGCATTGGTGGCCACCGTCGTGCCCATCTTCACCGCCCGGATCGCGCCCTCGGGGATCGCCTCGCCGGGGCCCAGCCCCAGGCAGTCGCGGATGCCCTGCACGGCGGCATCCGGGTAGCGCTCGGGGTTTTCCGAAAGCAGCTTGCGGGTTTCCAGCGTCCCGTCCGGGCGGCGCGCCACCACGTCGGTAAATGTGCCTCCCCGGTCCACCCAGAATTCCCACGCACCTTGCATCAGATCGCCCCCGTTTTTTGCCGCGCCCAATCGGCGTCAGGACGGCGGCAATGTCAACCACCGGAACCGAACCAGGCCCCGCCCCCCCCGACGCACCCCGGCGCACCCCGGCGCACCGCGAGACGTTTTGGCCAAAACCGGTCACCGGCAACCATGGCGTTAACCGCTTGTTCACCACAATCATGCTTTGCCTTGAGCCGAGGAGGACGGCCATGGTTGCGCAGATCGACAGAAGCTTCATCCAGGCCCGCCCGGCCAAGGTCTGGCCGCGCCTGCTGGCCTATGCGCTGTTCGAGGGCCGGCCGCTGACCACCCGCGGGCGCTGGATCAACCCGCTGGTGCTGCTGGGCCACCGGCTGTGGCCGGTGCTGCCGCTTGGCGCCGCGCCGGTCGATCCGGTGTTCATCCTGGGGCTTGGCCGGTCGGGAACCACGGTGCTGGGCACCATCCTGGCGCTGCATCGCGATGTTGGATATCTCAATGAACCCAAGGCGTTATGGCACGCCGCACTTGGCGATGACGATCTGATCGGCTCTTATTCGCGCAGGCCGGGGCGCTACCGCATGACCGCCAGCGACGCCACCGCGCGCCGCTGCCGGCGGCTCAGGCGATCCTATGCGGCCTATCTCGGGCTGGCCGGATGCCGGCGGATCGTGGACAAATATCCCGAACTGCTGTTTCGCACCGAAATGATCGACGTGGTTTTCCCCAAGGCGCGAAAATTGATGCTGATTCGCAATGGGTTGGACACGCTCCAGTCGATCGACACCTGGTCGCGCAACCACCGCCGGAACGGCGCGCAGCCGGTGGACTGGTGGGGCCGGAACCGGCGCAAATGGCGGCTTCTGGTGGACGAACTGATCGCGCCCGACCCCTTTTTCGCCGAGGCCCTGCCCGCCATCCGCACCCTGACGCAACAGACCGACATGGCCGCGATCGAGTGGATCGCCACCATGCGCGAAGCCCGGCGGTTGCGCGAGCGCGACGATGACGTGCTGTTCATCCGCTACGAAGACCTCACCGCCCACCCCCGCCCGGTGCTGCGCGAAATCCTGGCCCATTGCGCCCTGCCGGACGACGAAAAGATGCTGCGCTACGCCGAAGACATCCTGCGCCCGCGCCCGCCGCACGGGACGGTAGAACTGCACCCACGAATCGCGCTCCTGTTCCGCGAAACCATGGCAACCTTTGGATATGATTGCGAGAATCTGGGATGAGGATTCTTCAGATCAGCCACCGCCACCACGTCGCGGGCGGCTCGGACGCGGTGTTTTTCGAAACCTCCGACCTCTTGCGCCGCGCCGGTCACGAGGTCATCGCCTTTTGCATGGCCAGCCCGGAAAACACCCCGTCGCGCTGGTCCGAGTTCTTTCCCGGCGGCGCCGACACCCGGCGCGCGCCTTTGCGCCACGCGCTGCGCTATTTCTACAATGGCGAAGCCCGCCAAAAGCTGGAACTGCTGCTGGACCAGGCCGGGCCGATCGACGTGGCGCATCTCCATATTTACCATGGAAAACAGACGCCTGCGGTCCTTCCGGTGCTGCGCGCGCGCGGCATTCCGGTGGTGCAGTCGCTACACGAATACAAGCTCGCCTGTCCGGTCTACACGCTTCAGCGCGGCGATGAGCCATGCGAACTTTGCGTCCGCGGCTCGGATCTCAACGCCCTGCGCCATCGCTGCAAGGATGGCTCGGCCCTGCGTTCGCTGGTGATGGTCGCCGAAAAGGCCACCGCGCGGCTGCTGGGCGACGTGCGGCTGGTGGACCGGTTCATCTGCGTCAGCGCGTTTCAGCGCGAGTTGATGAAGCGCGCCGGCATGCCTGCGAGGAAACTGGCGACATTGCATAATTTCGTCGATACCGGGCGGATCCAACCGGCCCGGGGCCATGACGGTTACCTGCTGTTCGCCGGGCGCATCGAAACGCTGAAAGGGGTCGAAACCCTGCTGGAGGCGGTGCGCGTCACCGGCCAGCGCCTGATCATCGCCGGCAACGGCAACTGGCGGGCGACGCTGGAACGGCGGATCAGGTCGCTGCCGCAGGCGAGCTACGTCGGATTCCGCTCGGGCCGCGCGCTGCGCGACCTGATCGCCGGGGCCAAGGCGGTGGTGGTTCCCTCGCAATGGTATGAAAACTGCCCGATGTCGGTGCTCGAGGCAAAGGCCGCCGCGCGTCCGGTCATCGGCGCGCGGATCGGCGGCATCCCCGAACTGGTGCGTGATGGCCGCGACGGTTTCCTGTTCGACCCCGGCAGCGTCCCCGATCTTGTGCGGGCGCTGCGCGCGTTGGACCGGGCCAACCATCATCACCTGTCAAACAACGCCCGCCAGGACGCGGTTGCACGCTTTTCCGGCCCAACCCATCTTGACCAGTTGTTGCGCCACTACCACGAGGTCGCCAACACCCCCGTGCCGGCGGCGCTACATCTGGCGCGGGCCTGACGCCCCTTGGGGGCTCGAAAAGAGAGTCGCCCTTTCCCGCGCACCCCAAACTGCTGATATCTCGCGCCTTTCCTGCTGGTGCCGCAGGTTGACCGGGGTTCGGCCTAACCTGCGGCCTGCACCCAGACGCCGGCGCAAAGGATTTCTTCGGGCGCGCCCAGATCGATCAGCGTATAGGTGATGATCTGTTCGGATTTGCGCCAGATGCGCGGCTTTCCCAGCCAGGTGATGGCCGGGTCGCGTTCGGCCCGGACAAAGTCCTGATCGGCGCCGAACCGCTGGAACGGGGCCACGACGAGATCCTGTTCGGGCATCCCGCGGCCAAGCGAGCCGGCGTTGAACACCACCGGCTGCGCGCCGGGATGATAGCGGATGAAGTCTTCGTCAAAGGTCACCCGCCGGATCTTCCGGATCGGCTTGAAACCGCACGACCGCACCCGAACCATGTCGCCTTCGCGCAGGGCCTGGGCCGGGAAATCGCCCATGTCGGTCCGCACATTCGTCATCGGACCGATCCCCGCGATCCTGACATTCTCGGCCCCGCTGTTGCCAGCCCGGCCTTGCGGCACAGGGCTGGCAACTTTGAAACGACGGGGGCTATCCGCCGGTACTACACTCATCACTGTCATACTCATTACCTTCACTCTATAACACGATGGCTCCATCCCATCGCGGGAAACCCTGGGTGGCGAAGCGGGTCCGAACACGTCCTTCTTTGGACTGGATCCCGACTTGCGCCGCGGTTTCTGTGATCCTGTAGACCCTCCACATCTGTCGACATTGTGGCTGCGAATCCGGCTTCAAGGCGCGCTCAGGAAAAAAATGTGCCCGGTGGAAATCGCCCCCGGCGGCCGTTCATTTCCAATCCCGGCACAATGGCACACCCCGGCGCCCGGCGTTTCCCAAACCCCGGCCAATGGAGCCGCGGCTGTTTCGGGTTTTACGACATTCCCGCCCGCGGGGGCGGCATTGAATTGTGGCAAATTCGCTAATATTCGGTGGGTTCCAATCTGGCAACATTCTGTTTCTCGCGGATTTTTTTCGGCCCGGCCCGCCCGCGCCGGCCAAAACTGCGAAGCGCGGTCGCGGGTTGGCCGCAAAAGCCGCAACTCAGAGGGAATCGGCGACCGGCAACGGCGGCCAGCGTCCCGATCCCGGCAAGATTCGCGCCAGCCCACCGACAAGCTTGCCTGATCATAAGATATATTCTATTTAGTGAATATCTAAACGGGCGGCCATTCCGGCCCGCCGGTTTGCCAAAACAGGGGGCAACATGCACGAACAGGTCATAGAGCAACTCAGGACCATCCCGGTGCCCGGCCCGGTCGAAGGGTCGAACATCGTCGCCGAAGGGCTGGTTTCCGATATCGTCATCGATGGCGGCAAGGTAATCTTTTCGATCACGACCCCCGGCGATTTTTCCGGCGACATCGCAGCACTTCGCGAAGCCGCCGAAGCCAAGGTGCGCGGTATCGACGGCGTCGACAACGTGCTGGTGGCCCTGGCGGCGACCCCGGCGGCGGGCGGCGGCGGCGACAAGGCCCCGGCCCCCAAGCGCCCCCCCACCCTCAAGCGCGGCCCCGACCGGCCGGTGGGCCCCGACATGCGCCCGCCCAAGCAATCGGTGACCGGGGTCAAGTCGATCCTGGCGGTGGCCTCGGGCAAGGGCGGCGTCGGCAAGTCGACCACCTCGGTCAACCTCGCGCTTGGCCTGCGTTCCCTGGGGCTGAAGGTCGGGGTGCTGGACGCCGACATCTACGGCCCGTCGATCCCGCGGCTCTTTGGCATCACCGAACGCCCCGAGATCGAAAACGACCGGATCGTGCCGATCGAGAAATTCGGCATCAAGGTCATGTCGATGGGCTTTCTGATCGACGAGGATTCGCCGGTGATCTGGCGCGGGCCGATGATCATGTCGGCGCTGATGCAACTGGTGAACGAGGTTGAGTGGGGCGACCTGGACGTGCTGGTGCTGGACATGCCGCCGGGCACCGGGGACGCACAGCTGACCATGGCGCAGCAGGTGCCGCTGGCCGGCGCGGTGATCGTTTCGACGCCGCAGGATCTAGCGCTGATCGATGCGCGCCGCGGGCTCAAGATGTTCAAGAACGTCGATGTGCCGGTCCTGGGCATCATCGAAAACATGAGCACATTCATCTGCCCGCATTGCGGGGAAGCGTCGGACATTTTCGGGCATGGCGGCGCGCGCGATGAAGCCGGCAAGCTGGGCGTGACGTTCCTTGGGGCGATCCCGCTGCACATGGACATCCGCAAGTTTTCCGATTCCGGCGTGCCCGTGGTGGTTTCTGATCCCGAAGGGCCGCACGCCAAGATCTACCGCGACATCGCGCTCAAGGTCGCGGCGCTGATGGAAGAAGACGAAGACGACGACTAGGAGTCAATCCAGCCCCCGACCCACGAAAAAAGGCCCCGCCGGCAGTTCGGCGGGGCCTTTTCTTTCGGATACGTCAATCCTGCCCCCCCGGGCGGACCCCGGGGCAGGACCGGGGCCGGATCAGTCGCGCATCAGGATCCATTCCATCGACTTGATGCCGATCACCCCGCCCGCGATGATCGAGATCGTCGCCAGGAACGACCCCGCCGCGAGCGTCGACACCCCGGTCAGGCCCTGGCCCACGGTGCAGCCAAGCGCCAGCACGCCGCCAACCCCCATTAGCGCCGAACCAGCCATGTTGCGCAGCGTGTCGCTGCTGTCGGAATAGGTGGCAAAGTGGAACTTGCGCCCCATCACCGAGCCGACGAAGGCCCCCAGAAGCGCGCCGACCAGCGTCACCACGCCAAACCCAGGCAGGCCAAGCGCTGAATAGCGCATCACATAGTCCAGCGTATCGCCGGTCGGGCGCACATAGCTGAGCGAGATCAGCGCCACCGGCTGATCGGCAAAGTCATCCTGGGCGAGCCCCGTCAGCATCCAGCCGGCGACCACCGTCAGCCCGATGCCGACCCCGGCGATCAGGTGCAGCGGCGACGACCGAAAGCCACCGTCCTTGAAGGCAAATGCCAGCAGGCCCGCGACCACCAGCACCAGCACGATCGTGGTCCCGGTGGCGGCATCCATGCCCACCGCGCTGGCCAGCAACTCGCCCACCCCCTGGGTTTCAAAGCCCCGGTCGGCCAGGTTCACCGTCATCGGGCTGAAAATCATCACCCGGGTCGCGGCCAGAAGGCCGCCGATGGTGATATAGGCAAACAGGCCAATGACCACGAGATTGATCAGCGACCGCAGATCGCCGCCACCGGCGCGCACGATGTTCTTGGACACGCAGCCGCCGCCAAAGACCATGCCGACACCGAACATCAGCCCGCCGACCACATTGCCAAGCCAGCCGAAATTCGTGCTGAGATACATCGAATTCGCCATATCCGCGACGCCCGCGCCCTGAAGCGCCGCAACCCCGAGCATCGCCACCGCGATCGCCAGCATCCACGACCGGAACCGCCGGTAATCCCCGAACGACAGGATGTCCGAAATCGACCCCATGGTGCAAAAATTCGTTCGGTAGACGATATAGCCAAAGACAAAGCCGATCAGCAGCCCGAACCAGGCGACGTAGTAGTTCGGCGCTTCAACAACGATTTCTCTCAAGGTTTCGATCATTTTCCATCCCCGTTGCCGTGTTTTTTTGTTGGTTTCCTGCCCGCAGAACAGTCGCGCGAAAACGCGCCGCACCGGGCGACACTTTCACGAATTAGCATTTGTATGAGTGTCAGGCAAAAGATTTCACCTGACGAAAATGTCAACGGAGCGCGGCGGAGGGGGGTCAGACCGTGGTTTTTGCGGTCAAACCCATTGAAAACACGGCGTCGTTTTGTTCCGAGAACCAGCGCAGATTGTCGCGCAGCGTCACCACGCTGCCGATGACGATCATCGACGGGCCCTGCAGGCCATCGCGTTCGGCAAGCTCGTGCAGCTCGCCGACGGTGCCCACCGACACACGTTGATTCGCCCGCGTGCCGTTGTCGATGATCGCCGCCGGGGTTTCGGGGTCGGCGCCGCGCGCGATGAACTGGTTGGACAGCTCCTTGAGGCTGGAAAGCCCCATGTAGACCGCAACCGTCTGGCCGGGGCGCAGCAGCACGTCCCAGTCCAGCCCCAGCACGCCGTCGCGGCCGTGGGCGGTGACGAAAATGCACGATTGCGCGTGGTCGCGGTGGGTCAGCGGAATGCCGGCATAGGCCGAACAGCCCGACGCGGCGGTGATGCCCGGCACCACCTGAAAGGGGATGCCGTTTTCGGCCAGTTTCTCGATTTCCTCGCCGCCGCGGCCAAAGATGAACGGATCGCCCCCCTTGAGGCGCAGCACCCGCTTGCCCTGCTTGGCCAGGTCAACCAGCAGCTGGCTGATTTCTTCTTGCGACAGCGTGTGCTGGTTGGGCAGCTTGCCCACGTAGATGCGTTCTGCGTCGCGGCGCATCAGATCGATGATGTCCTTGCCCACCAGCCGGTCATACAGCACCACATCGGCGCGCTGCATCAGCCGCAGGGCGCGGAAAGTCAGCAGATCCGGGTCGCCCGGACCGGCGCCCACCAGAAACACCTCGCCCTTGGAAAAGGCGGCCTCGGCTTCGTCGTCGTCCAGGATCGCGTTGATGTGGTCGCGCGCGCCCTGGGCATCGCCGGCCAGGAACAGATCGCCCGCCGGCCCGTCGATGGTGCGTTCCCAGAACCGCCGCCGCAGCCGGGTCGAACTGATCCGCTCGAGCACGCGCTCGCGGAACTGGCCCATGAATTCGGCCATCCGGCCAAAGGCGGGGGGCAGCTGGCTTTCGATGCGGGCGCGCAGGATGCGGGCGATGATCGGCGCCGCCCCGCCCGAGGAAATCGCCACCACCATCGGAGACCGGTCGACAACCGAAGGCGTGATGAAATCGCAGTATTCGCCGACATCGGCGACGTTGGACAAGGCGCCGTGCTGCCTGGCGGCGTCATAAAGGCGCCGGTCGCGCACATCGTCTTCGGCGGCGCCATAGGCCACGACCGCGCCTTTCACGTCATCAGGCTGAAGCTCGCGCGCGTGGTGGGTCAGGTTCGGATGCTCCAGCAGATCGCGGAACTCGTCCGAAGGCGACGGGTCATACAGGTGCACCTGCGCCCCGGCGGCCAGCGCCCGTTCGGCGCGGCGCGCAGCCACGGTGGTGCCGCCATCGATGACGACCTTCTTGCCCTTGATATCAAGGAAAATCGGCAGGTGATCCATTGCAGGCGCTTTCTGTCAGGGGGTGCTGGGGCCGTGGGACTTGGCCCAATCGGCCATGATCTGCGCCACCTGGCCGGCGCCGGCGGCATCCATGTCGACGATGGTGATGCGTTTGCCTTCGCGCAGCACCAGGCGCAGCATGTGCAGCCCGCTCTCAAAGGCCACATCCTTGAGAACCGCGCGCCGCCCGAAAGGCAGGATGATTTCGGCGAGGTCCGTGGTTACTTCGTCAGTCATAGTGCAGCCCCCGCGCAAAGACGGTTTCCAGCTTCCATTCCCATTTCTTCGGCGTGTCGCGGTAGTCCGGCTTCACGTCAAACTCGAGGTGCATCACCCCGCTTTCGCCGGCATGCGCCACCAGAACCTTGAGGGCTTCGAAGCTGTCCACCTCGGGGTGCTGGATGATCAGGTCGCTCAGTTTGGCCATGGGTCAACTCCTTGGAACGCGGTTGTGAAAACGAATGCGAAACAAGAGCCGTTCGCTGTCGGTCGTCCGGTCCGGATCGAATCCGGTCCGGTTGTGCAGTGAATTGTTGCACAGAACACCCTGCCCGGCCTCCATTTTCAAGGTCGCCATGAAGGGATCGCCCTGCGCCAGGATTTCGGCAAGGCGGGCGACGGCGCGCGCGGTCACCGCATCGTCGCGCCAGGCGATCGAGCGCGTGCGCGCCGTGTAGCGCATTTCCAGCGCGCCGGTTTCGCGGTCGACCGAGAACACCGGGCCGATGCTGGCCGGGCGCAGGCTGCCGTCGGCTTCGCGGTTTTCCGGAATGGTCATCGCGCGCGGGTGCATGAGCGCATCTATATAGTCCGGGTTTTCGTCGCGCAGCCGGATATAGGCGATCTCGGGGTCAAGAAACTGGTTCACCCCGCCATCGCTGGCCGGGCGCACGCAATGCAGCACCATCGCGCGGATCTTCTGGTCGGGTGCATTGTAATAGCCGTCGGTGTGCCAGTTCATCGGCCGGCGGGAATAGGGGATGTAGCCCTTTTGCGAAGGCTTGTCGCTGACCTTGAGCGCGACGATCCCGTGGCTGCCCGCCGAACGGTGTTTCTCGGCGATGCGCAACCCCATCGCCGCCGCGAAACCGCGCAGCTGTTCGCGCACGGCGTCCTCGTCCTCGGGCTGGTTCGGGCGGATGTAGAAGGCGGCATTGGAATCGGCGCAGCGTCGCGCCAGTTCCCGGCGCTCGGATTCGCCCGGATTGGCCAGGTCGGAAATCTCGACAGGCCCGGCAAGCGCGGCAGAATCAGCGGCGCGCGCCAGCTTGTCGCGGCGCCAGTCCTGGTAGGCCCGGTCGTCGTCCAGATCCCAGGGCGATCCGGCCCCATCAGAGGATTTCAGTTTGATTTCAGCCATTTCCATCCCTGATCCGCGCCGGTCAAACGATTTCTCTGGCGCTGCGGTATCGCATTAAAGACGCGACGATGCTATATTTACACACGTTTTACTTTACATTCAATTATTGTAATATAAAAAAGAGTTCAGCGCCGCACAGGTAACCGGCGCGGACCACAGGCGGCCCATCAGGGAAGAATTAACCGGGCCGGTTACATGGTAAGTAACGAGTGTGAAACGGAAAATGCCCTTTCGGGCGCGCGCGGACAACTAGGTAAGGGAGATATCTAATGAAAGATGGTGATTCGGCGATCAACGAATCGAAAGAGGTCGATCAGCACCCAACCCCAATGCTCGACGAGCTCGAAGATGGTCCCTGGCCAAGTTTCGTAACCGGTCTGAAACGCCTTCGCGATTCCAAGGGCGAACGTTACGCCCCGATGATGAACGACCTTCTCGGGCAGCTGGAACACTCGTATGAGAAAAAGCTCGGGTTCTGGAAAGGTGGCACGGTTTCGGTCTTTGGGTATGGCGGCGGTATCATCCCGCGCTTTTCCGAAGTGGCCGACCAGTTCCCCGAATCCAAGGAATTCCACACCCTGCGTGTGATGCCGCCCCCGGGTTTCCACTACACCACGGAAGTGCTGCGCAAGCTGTGCGACATCTGGGAACGTCACGGTTCCGGCCTGATCGCCTTCCATGGCCAGTCCGGCGACATCATGTTCCAGGGCTGTTCCTCGGAAGCCACCCAGCACGCCTTTGACGAGCTGAACGAACTGGGCTTCGACCTTGGCGGCGCCGGCCCTGCCCTGCGGACCGCGATGAGCTGCGTTGGCCAGGCCCGCTGCGAACAGTCCTGCTTCGACGAAGGCCGGGCGCATCGCCAGATCATCAACGCGTTCCTGGACGAAATGCACCGCCCGTCGCTGCCCTACAAGTTCAAGTTCAAGTTCTCGGGCTGCGGCAACGACTGCGTGAACGCCATCCACCGCGCCGACTTTGCGGTGATCGGCACCTGGCGCGACGACATCAAGATCGACCAGGAAAAGGTCAAGGAACACGTGGCCAGGGTCGGCCGCAAATACACCATCGACACGGTGGTTTCCATGTGCCCGACCCGCGCGATCTCGCTGCATGACGACGACACCATGGAAATCGACAACGCCAGCTGCGTGCGCTGCATGCACTGCATCAACGTCATGACCAAGGCGCTGAGCCCGGGTGACGACAAGGGCGTTTCGATCATGATCGGCGGCAAGCGGTCGCTGAAGGTCGGCGACCTGATGGGCACCATGGTCATTCCGTTCATGAAGCTCGACACCGACGAAGACTATGAAAAGCTTGAGGAATTCGCGGAAACCTGCATCGAGTTCTTTGCCGACAACGCGCTGGAGCACGAGCGTATCGGCGAGACCATCGACCGCATCGGTCTGCCGGCCTTCCTCGAGGCGGTTGGGGTCGAACCCGATCCGAACATGGTCAACCACCCGCGCACGTCCAGCTACGTCCGCACCGACGACTTCGACGAAGAAGCCGCCAAGTGGTTCGAGCGCAAGGCGCGCGATGCCGGGATGACCGTCGCAGGCGAATAGGCCTGGCCGTTTAAAAATCAGGATTGCGGGCCCCCCTTCGCCCGCAATCGACCACCGCGTTTGCCAGCCACCGGCTTGGCGAGGAATAGGGAGATTTGACCAAATGAACGCCCCCAGCGAAAAGCCGAGGATGCCCGATGAAGTCGGCGTGCCGGACCACAACCAATACATGCACCCGGTGCTGAAGAAGAACAAAGGCAACTGGGCCTGGCATGACCGCCCGCGCGCCGGCGTGCTGCACCACGTGTCCAAGTCCGGCGACGAGATCTGGACGGTCCGCGCCGGCACCCAGCGCCAGATGGATGTCTATACCATCCGCCTGCTGTGCGACATCGGCGACGAATATGCCGAAGGCCACGTGCGTTTCACCACGCGTTCGAACATCGAGTTCATGGTGTCGGACGAAGCCAAGGTCCAGCCGCTGATCGACAAGCTGAACGAACACGGCTTTCCGGTGGGCGGCACCGGTGCCTCGATCTCGATGATTTCCCACACCCAGGGCTGGCTGCACTGCGACATCCCCGGCACCGATGCCTCGGGCGTGGTCAAGTCGATGATGGACATGCTGCACCAGGAGTTCATCCAGGAAAAGATGCCCAACCGCCTGCGCATCACCACCTCGTGCTGCCAGATCAACTGCGGCGGCCAGGGTGATATCGCGATCAACGTGCAATACACCAAGCCGCCGAAGATCAACCACGACCTGGTTGCCAACGTCTGCGAACGTCCCGCGGTTGTGGCCCGTTGCCCCGTCGCGGCGATCCGCCCGGCGATGGTCGACGGCAAGCCGACGCTGGAAGTGGACGAAAAGAAATGCGTCTGCTGCGGCGCCTGCTATCCGCCGTGTCCGCCGATGCAGATCAACGGCGAAGAAAGCACCAAGATCGCCATCTGGGTGGGCGGCAAGCATTCGAACGCCCGTTCCAAGCCGACCTTCCACAAGCTGGCCGTCGCCAACCTGCCCAACAACCCGCCGCATTGGCCGGAAGTGGCTGAAGTGGTGAAGAAAATCGTCTACGCCTACAAGGAAAATGCCAAGCATTGGGAACGCATGGGCGAATGGATCGAGCGGATCGGCTGGACCAAGTTCTTCGAGTTGACCGACCTGGCCTTCACCAAGCACCACCTGGATACCTGGACCGGTGCGCGCAAGACGATGAACATGTCTGCGCATATCCACTTCTGAGGGAGCCAGTGACGTGAAATTCGGAGTAGTCGTCAGCGAAGGCCCCTACACGCATCAGGCGTCGGATACGGCATATCACTTTGTCGTCTCCGCGCTTGAGGCGGGCCACGAGGTACCGCGGGTGTTCTTCTACCATGACGGGGTGAACGTGGGCACGCGCCTGTCGATCCCGCCCCAGGACGAACGCAACATCCAGAAACAGTGGAGCGAACTCGCCGCCAAGCACGACATCGATCTCGTGATCTGCATCGCTGCGGCCCAGCGCCGCGGGCTGCTGGACGAAAACGAGGCGACGCGCCAGGGCAAGGACGCCAACAACATTGCCGAAGGTTTCCGGATTTCCGGCCTTGGCCAGCTGATCGAGATGGGCATCCAGACCGATCGCCTGCTGACCTTCGGCGACTGAACGAGAGGAGCAAGACATGGAAGATGACGTGAAAAAGTTCCTCTATGTGAACCGCAAGGCGCCCTATGGCACGATCTACGCGCTGGAAAGCCTGGAAGTGGTGCTGATCGGCGCCGCCTTTGACCAGGACGTGAGCCTCGCCTTTCTCGACGACGGCGTGTTCCAGCTGACCAAGGGCCAGGACACCAAGGAAATCGGCGTCAAGAACTTTTCGCCCACGTTCCGCGCGCTTGGCGACTATGACGTGACCAAGCTCTACGTGGAAAGGGAAAGCCTGGAGGAGCGCGGTCTGAGCGCCGACGACCTGCAGGAAATCATGTACGAAGACGAAGATGACGATTGGGCGGAAAAACCGTCGATCCGCATCGTCAGCCGGGCCGAAATGGCCGACCTGATGGCTGAACAAGACGTCGTCCTGAGCTTTTGAGGGTATCATGGCTACTTTGCACACGGTGAACAAATCTCCGTTTTCCACCCAGGCCCTGCTGAGCTGCATCAACCACGCCAAGGATGGTGACAGCGTGCTGATGATCGAAGATGGCGTCTATGGCGCCACCGGCGGCACCAGCGTGGCCGAGGCGCTGGCGGCGCGCGCGGGCGCGGTGAAACTTTTTGTCCTCGCGCCCGACATGGTGGCGCGCGGTCTCGATACCGGGCGGCTGCTGGATGGCGTGAGCACGGTCGACTACGCAGGCTTTGTCGAGCTTGCGGCTACAACCGATCGCACGATGGCCTGGCTGTAAGTGCGGCACTGAAACCGAACAAACCTGCAAACCGGAAGGAAATTGAAATGGCATATGAAGTGAACGGCACCACTGTCGAGCATGACGAAGAAGGCTACATCACCAACCTGAGCGACTGGTCGGAAGACCTGGCCAAGGTGATCGCCGAGGTCGAAGAGGTCGAGATGACCGACGAACATTGGGCGGTGGTGAACTTCCTGCGTGAATACTACGAGGAATACCAGATCGCCCCGGCCGTGCGCGTTCTGATCAAGGCGATCAAGAAATCGATGGGCCCCGAGGTCGGCAACAACAAGTACATGTACGAGCTGTTCCCCTACGGCCCGGCGAAACAGGCCTGCAAGATCGCTGGTCTGCCCAAGCCGACCGGCTGCGTCTAACAGAACCCAAATTCGAACATAAGCCCCCGATAACAATAACAAAAAACGGGGGGCTCACTTCTCGGGAGGAGTCCAAGTGTTGTCAACGCTTTATGCACTGCTGTTCTATGTTGCGACCATCCTGCTGGTCGTCGGAACCGGCATGAAAGTGCTCAAGTACGCGCGCACCCCTGTCCCGCTGAAGATCCCCGTGTCACCGGCGCCGCGCACCCGCACTGGCGTGGTGATACGCATGATCCGCGAAGTCACCTATTTTCACAGCCTGTTCAAGTCGAACAAGTGGATCTGGGTTTTCGCGATCATGTTCCACTATGGCATGCTGCTGGTGCTGCTTCGGCACCTGCGGTATTTCACCCAGCCGGTCTGGTGGTGGGTCGACCTGATCCAGCCGTTTGGCATCTACGCCGGCTTCGTGATGTTCCTTGGGCTGGCCGGCCTGTTCGCGCGCCGCGTGGTCCAGGAACGTATCCGCTACATCTCGGCGCCCTCGGACTATCTGATGCTGGCGCTGCTGATGCTGATCGCCTTTTCCGGGCTGGCCATGAAATTCGTGGCCCCGACCGACATCATCATGGTCAAGGCCTACATGCTGGGTCTGCTTCGCTTCCGCATCGGCGACCTGCCGACCAGCCCTGCCCTGCTGGTGCATCTGGGATCGGTCGCGCTGCTGATGATCATCTTCCCGATCTCGAAACTGATGCACGCGCCGGGGCTGTTCTTTGCGCCCAGCCGCACCCAGGTCGATAACGCCCGCGAATTCCGTCAC
>JAJRUE010000070.1 GCA_024277955.1 Alphaproteobacteria bacterium
CGCGAAGCCTTCCAGAGCAAATATGCCGATGTGTTCAAGGGCGACGCGAAATGGCAGGCGGTGGAAACCACCGACAGCGAGGTCTACGACTGGCCGCCCACCAGCACCTACATCCAGAACCCGCCCTATTTCCAGGGCATGTCTCCGGAACCGGGCACCATTTCCAACGTCGAAGGGGCGCGCATCCTCGCCATTCTCGGCGACATGGTGACCACCGACCACATCAGCCCGGCGGGCGCCATCGCCCAGGGCAGCCCGGCGGCCAACTACCTGGTGGAACGCCAGGTTTCCCCGCGCGAGTTCAACTCTTACGGCTCGCGGCGCGGCAACCACGAGGTGATGATGCGCGGCACTTTCGCCAACATCCGCATCAGGAACGAGATGCTGGATGGCGTCGAGGGCGGCTATACGCTGGGCCCCGACGGGCAGCAGACCTCGATCTACGATGCCGCCATGGCCTGGCAGGAAAAAGGCGTGCCGCTGGTGGTGATCGCCGGCGAACAATACGGCGCCGGCTCGAGCCGGGACTGGGCCGCCAAGGGCACGGCGCTTCTTGGGGTCAAGGCGGTGATCGCCCAAAACTTTGAGCGCATCCACCGGTCCAACCTGGTCGGCATGGGGGTGATCCCGTTCGAGTTCACCGGCGGCGACACCCGCAAGTCGCTGGGGCTGAAGGGCGATGAAACCGTGTCGATCCACGGGCTCGAGGGCGAGATCGAGCCGCTTTCGCAGATGCCCGCGACCATCGCTTACGCCGATGGCACGACACGCGACATCATGCTGAAATGCCGGATCGATACGGAAATCGAGATCGAATACATCGAACACGGCGGCGTGCTGCAATACGTTCTGCGCAACCTGGCCAAGGGCTGATCGCCATGGCCTGCGGCGGTGTCCTGTTCGACATGGACGGCCTGCTGCTCGATACCGAAAGACTGGCGCTGGCGGGGTTCGAGCACGCCGCCCGCGCCCTTGGCCTGCCCGATCTGGCGCCGCTGGGGCGCGGGCTGATCGGGCTGCGCGCCGATGCCGTCGAACGCCGGCTGCGCGCGGCCCTTCCCGGGCATGTGGCCTTCGAAACCCTCGATGCGGCCTGGACGGCGCAGTTCCGCGCGCGGCTGGCAAACGGCATCCCGCTGAAACCCGGCGTCAGACAGCTGCTGGCCCAGCTCGCCCGCGCCGGCCTGCCCTGCGCGGTGGCCACCTCGACCCACAGCGACAGCGCCCGGCGCCACCTCGACCAGGCCGGCATCGCGGCATTCTTCCACTCCGTCACCGGCGGCGATCAGGTGGCCCGCGGCAAACCGGCGCCCGACATCTACCACAAGGCCGCCGCCAGCCTCGGGCTGGCCGCCACCGATTGCATCGCCTTCGAAGACAGCGACCCCGGCGCCACCGCCGCCATCGCCTCGGGCGCGCGGGTGGTCCAGGTGCCCGATATCGTCGCCCCGTCGCCCGAAATGACTGCCCAGGGCCACATCATCGCCCCGACGCTGCTCGAAGGCGCCCGCCGCGTCGGCCTGATCGACGCCAGCCGCTGAGCGCCCCCGCCGTCAAAACGGCCCCCGCCCCTTCTTCTTTTGAAAAATATCCCCGCCGGAGGCACCGCGACCCGCGCAGCGGGGCGCAAAACCTCCTGCCCGCCGCGCACCCGGTTGCCGAAACGGAAACGCTGTTTTGCCAAGCATCCGCCCGGCAAACCCTCGTTTCCTTAACCCGTTGCCCCTAGGCTGACCCGCATGAACCGCCGCAGCCCGCTCCGAATCGTCACCCGCCGCATCCCCTCGCCTTTTTTCGAGGCCGCGGCCTTGCTGCTTCTGGCCGCTCTGGCCAGCTGGTTCGGCTAGTCGCCCATCAGGCAACGCCCCCCGGCCGGGGACCAAGGCGCTTGCAAGCGCCTTGCCCAAGGTTTTTACAAAAACCTTGGGCCACCCCGCCTACTGCGTGTTGGCCCGGGCCTTTTCGATCGCCGGCAGGATGGTGCTTTCATAGATCCGCGTCGTGATCGGCCCGGCAAAGCGCAGCACCACCGTGCCGTTGCCGTCGATCACATAGGTTTCCGGCACCCCGTAAAGCCCCCACTCCAGCGCGTTGCGCCCGGTCGGATCCGCCGCCACCCGCCTGAACGGGTTGCCAAGTTCGTTGAGGAACTTGATGCCGTTTTGCGGCTCGTCCTTGTAGTTGATCCCGTAGATCGGAATGCCGTTCTCGGCCATCTTCATCAAGGTCGGATGCTCGACCCGGCAGGGCGCGCACCAGCTTGCCCAGTAGTTCACCAGCTTGACGCCCGGCTGTTTCAGCACCTCGACCCCAAAGGGTTCATAGTCGCCCAGCCTGGTCAGGTTCAGCGCCGACACCGGCTGGCCCTCGCGGGCGTAGGGCAAGGCGTCCGGGTTGTCGCGCCCCATCCCCCACAGGAACATCGCCGCAAGCGCCGCGAACAGCACCGGGGGCAACAGCAGCATCGGTGACACCTTAGGCATTGTCTTTCCTCTTTTCCGCGGCGTCCAGCAGACGGCGCATCCGGCAAGACTGCCGCCAGGTCAGCCCGACCAGCCCCAGCAGCAGCACGATGGTCGCCGCATAGGCCGACAGGATCTCGGTCGCGTATTTTCCCAGCTCAGGCATCGGCCATCCTTTCGCGCATTTCCAGCGCGTGCAGCCGGCGCGCGCGGATCTCGGTTCGGGTGCGGATCAGCACCAGCGCCACGAACAACAGCGTGAAGCCGGCGATGCTGATCACCAGTGGTTGCCAGAACACGTCCGACACATGTTCCTGCTTGTCCATCGACAGCGAAGCCCCCTGGTGCAGCCCCTGGTTCCAGAACTTGACCGCATAACGGCTGAGCAGCGCAAAGACCGACCCCACCAGGCACAGCACGCTGGTCAGGTCGGCGGCGGTATCCGGGTTGTCGATCGCCGCCCACAGCGCCAGGTAGCCCAGGTAAAAGATGAACAGGATCAGGAAGGACGTCAGCCGCGGATCCCAGGCCCACCAGGTGCCCCACATCGGCTGGCCCCAGATCGCCCCGGTGATCAGCGCCGCCAGCGTCATCGTCACCCCGACCGGCGCCGCCGCCTTGGCCGCCAGCGCCGACACGTGGTGCCGCCGCACGATCCATATCAGCGACGCCACCAGCATCATCACCCAGGCGTTGATCGCGATCATCGCGGTGGGCACGTGAATGTAGATGATCTTGACGGTCGAGCCCATCCGGAAGTCGTCCGGCGTGAAGAAGAACCCCCACACCAGCCCGACCACGATCAGAACCGCCGCCAGCACCGACAGAACCGGCACGACCGGCCTGGTCCAGCTCATGAATTTTCGCGGATTGGCGTATTCCCAGATCGACATGGCGATCTCCTATTCCCTCATTTCAGGCGTTGCCATACACATATATGTCATTTGGCTAGCGCAGGTTGACGCGGATTGCCGCAGCCGCGGCAAAGGGCAAGAGCGCGATCACCGCCGCGGTGATGCCCGCGACCATAACCAACGGCACCGAATTGGCCAGCCCTTCGGCCCCGCGCCGCGCCGCCTCGGTGCCAAAGATCAGCGTCGGAATGTAAAGCGGCAGCACCAGCAGCGACAGCAGCAGCCCGCCGCGTTTCAGTCCCACCGTCAGCGCCGCCCCGAATGCGCCGATCATCGACAGCGCCGGGGTGCCCAGCAACAGCGACAGCACCAGCCAGCCATAGCCCGCCGGCGGCAGGTTCAGCATCACCCCCAGCACCGGCGCCGCCAGCGTCAGCGGCAGGCCCGAGGTCAGCCAGTGGGCCAGCGCCTTGACCGCCACCACGCTTTCCAGCGGGATCGGCGCCGTGGCCAGCAGGTCGAGCGAGCCGTCTTCGAAATCAAGCTGAAAGATCCGGTCCAGCGACAACAGACAGGCCAGCAGCGCCCCCAGCCACAGGATGCCCGGCGCGATCCTGGCCAACAGCGCCGCTTGCGGGCCGACACCGAAGGGCACCAGCACCGTCACCACCAGAAAAAACGCCAGCCCCAGCCCGAAACCACCGCCCGCCCGCACCGCCAGCTTCATGTCGCGCAGCAAGAGGGCAATCATGAAAACGCCTCGTGGAAGCCATCCGCCGCCATGTGGCTGCGCGCCCGCAGGCCGGTCACGTCGAGCACCCGCGCGCCCTCGATCCCCAGGTCGATATGGGTGGCGATCAGCGCCGCGCCGCCCTGCTCGCAATGGCGCCGCACCGCCCCGGCAAAGATCGCGACGCTGCGCGCGTCCAGCGACACCGTCGGTTCGTCCAGCACCCAGATCGGCCGCCCGGTGACCAGCAGCCGCGCCAGCCCCAGCCGGCGTTTCTGCCCGGCCGACAGGTTCTGGGCGGCGCGCTCGGCAAGCGGGCGCAGTTCGAACACGTCCAGCGCCTCGTCAATGGTGCCGGTGCCATAGATCCCGGCCCAGAAAATCAGGTTGTCGCGCACGCTCAGCGTCGCCTTCAGCCCGTCGGCATGCGCCCCATAGGCGATGTTGTCCTCGGCCCCGCCGAGCGTTCCGGCCGCCGCTGGCTGCAACCCCGCCACCGTGCGAAGCAGCGTCGTCTTGCCCGACCCGTTCGGGCCGCGCAGCACCAGCACGTCGCCCGCCGACAGCGTGAAGCTCACCCCTTCGAGCACCGGCACACCGCCGCGCAGGCAGGTCACATTTTCCACAACCAGATCCATGCGCCCGCCCTTACCGCAGTTTTCCGCCCACCGAAAGCGCGATCATGCGGGCAAAAGCGCCGCAGCCACCCGCCGGGCCTCGGCCAGCAGCATGTTGTAGGTGCGGCACGCACTGGGCGAAGCCATGATCTCGACCCCGATGCCAAGCTCTTCCAGCGCGCTGGCAAAGCCCTTGGGCAGGGGCGCCATTTCCGGGCCGGTGCCCACCAGCAGCACGTCGATGCGCCCGGCCAGCGCCATGAGCGGGGCGCGGTCTTCCAGCCCGCCCCAGGCCCCGGCGCCGCTGGCGGTCACCAGCGCCGGGCCGTGCAGAACCTGGCCGCCGACGCGAAAATACCCCGGCCCGTAGCCGTCGATGGGCACGGCGTCGTCATAGGTGATTTCGGTGATCTGCATGGTCGCTTTCCCCTGGATCGCCCCATTGTGCCAGAGCCCCGCCGGCGATGCCAGAGGCCCGGTCGTTTCCGCCTGTGCGCCGCGCGCAAACCCGCGCCCGGCCGCGCCGCCTCAGCCCCACAGCGGCAGCCCGTGCAGCGCCGAAGCCGCAATGATCGCATAGGCCGTCCAGCGGTAAACGCGTTCGTATCCCGGCCGGAACACCGCCGCCCCCGAGACATTGCCCAGCAGGTAGGGCACCGCCAGCAGCGCCCCCAGCCCCAGCGCCGACAGCACCAGGTTCCCCGACAGCCAGAGCACCGCCAGCAAGGCCACGTCCGCCAGCAGAAGATAGGTGGTGATATTGGCGCGGATCACATGCGCCGGGTGCGGCGCGGCCATGTAGAGCATGATCACCGGCGGCCCCGGCAGCCCGACGCTGCCCGCCAGCAGCCCGCCCATCGCACCGGTGGCAAGGATCAGCCGCTTGCCCAGCACCCCGTGATAGCGCACCCCCGACACCAGCAGCACCAGCAGCCCGAGCGCCGCCAGCGAAACGCCATAGCGGAACACTTCGGGCGCGACCATGCCCAGCAGCATCACCCCGACCGGCAGCGCCAGCGCCATGCCCAGCCCCAGGCGCAGCACGTCGCGCGGGTGGCCGTCGCGCAGCGCCCGCGGGATGTTGGGAAGCGGGCCGATCATCTCGAAAACCGCCAGCGTGGTAAGCGCTTCGAACGGGCTCAGCCAGGTGCCGGCGACCGGCAGATAGACCATCGCCGTGCCAAAGCCGGAAAAGCCGCGCACCAGCCCGGCCACGAAAACCCCCGCGATCAGCCAGCCCAGCCCCGGAGTATCCAGGACCGGGACCAGCCAGTCAGGCATCGATGTTGGCGTATTGGTTGCCGGCGTTGGCGTCGGGCTTGTTCCAGTCGCGCTTGACGCCAAGGTAAAGCAGGATGTTGGTGGCCACGAACACCGACGAATAGGTGCCCACGATCACCCCCCAGGTCATCGCAAAGACGAAGCCCCGGATCACGTCGCCCCCCAGCACCAGCAGCGCGATCAGCGCCAGCAGCGTGGTGACCGAGGTCATCACCGTCCGGCTTAGGGTTTCGTTGATCGAGATGTTCAGCACCTCTCGCAGGCCCATCTTCTTGTATTTTCGCAGGTTCTCGCGCATCCGGTCGAACACCACCACGGTATCGTTCAGCGAATAGCCGACGATCGTCAGCAGCGCCGCGATGATCGCCAGATCGAACGGGATCTGGAACACCGAAAACAGCCCGATGGTCAGCAGCACGTCATGCACCAGCGCCGCCACCGCGCCCAGCGCGAACTGCCACTCGAAGCGCAGCCAGATGTAGAACAGTACCGCCGCCATCGCCAGCACGACCGCCTCGATGGCGCTGCGCACCAGTTCGCCCGACACCTTGGGGCCGACGCTTTCGACCGACGGGAAGGTGATCGACGGGTCCACCGTCTGCAAGGCCGCTTCGACCCGCTTGATGGTTTCCACGGCCACGCTTTCGTCGCCCTCCTGGGCTTCGAAACGCACCTGCGCCACATGCTGATCGGAGCGGAAGGTGGGGTCGAAGATCTCGGTGATCGACACGTCGCCCAGCTTCAGCGGCTGAATCGCGGCGCGATAGGCCTTTACGTCCACCGGTTGCACGCTTTCGGTGCGGATCGTGGTGCCGCCGCGAAAGTCGATGCCAAAGTTCAGCCCCATCACCAGGAAGGCGACCAGCGAAAGCACCATCGCGATGACCGAAATCCCGAAGGTGAGCACCGCGAACCGGAAAAAGTCGATCTTGGTGTTCTCGGGAACCATTTTCAGACGCATGGCATCAAACCTCGATTGTCTTGGGACGGCGGCGTTCGAACCACATCACGATGATCAGCCGCGTCACAAAGATCGCGGTAAAGACCGAGGTGACGATCCCCAGCCCCAGCGTGACCGCGAAGCCGCGCACCGGACCCGAGCCCATGACGAACAGGATGACCGCGGTGATCAGCGTGGTGACGTTTGCGTCCAGGATGGCGCTCAGCGCCTTTTCGTAGCCCAGTTCGATGGCCCGCGCGGGGCCGCGCGCGGTTTTCAGTTCTTCGCGGATCCGTTCGAAGATCAGCACGTTGGCGTCCACCGCCATGCCGATCGTCAGCACGATCCCGGCGATCCCCGGCAAGGTCAGGGTCGCGCCGATCATCGACAGCAGGCCAAAGATCAGCCCGACGTTCAGGATCAGCGCGATATTGGCGATCACCCCGAACAGCCCGTAGCTGAGCGCCATGAAGATCAGCACCCCGATCCCGGCGACACCGGCGGCCAGCTTGCCGGCCTCGATACTGTCCTGGCCCAGTTCCGGGCCGATGGTTCGTTCTTCCAGAAAGACCATCTTGGCGGGCAAGGCGCCGGCGCGCAGCAGGATCGCCAGCTTGGTGCTTTCCTCGACCGTGAAGCGCCCGGAAATGATGCCCGAACCGCCGGCGATATGGTCGCGGATGGTGGGGGCCGAGATCACCTCGCCGTCCAGCACGATGGCAAAGGGCGAGCCGATGTTCTCGGCGGTGTAGTCGCCGAACTTGCGCGCGCCGGTCGGGTTGAAGCGGAAGTTCACCGCCGGCTGGCCGTTCTGGTCAAAGGTCGGCTGCGCGTCCACCAGGTCTTCGCCGTTCACCACCGGGGTCTTGTCGAGGATGTAATAGGTGTTGGGGTCGTCGATCGAGGGGTAGATGACCTGGCGCGGGCCGGGCTTGGCGCTGGCGTCGGTGGTGCGCCCCTCGACCGCGTGGAAGGTCAGCCGGGCGGTGGTGCCGATCAGCGCCTTGAGTTCCTCGGCGCTGCCGATTCCGGGCACCTGGATCAGGATGCGGCGTTCGCCCTGGCGCACGATGGTGGGTTCGCGGGTGCCGACCTCGTCCACCCGGCGGCGGATGATTTCCAGCGACTGCTGGATGGTGCGGTCGTCGGTCTGGACCTTTTCGGCCTCCGACAGCGAAACCGTCAGCACGTCGCCGACCCCGGTCACCACGATATCGGTGGACCCGACCCCGGACAGCGACACCACCGGACGCGCCAGGCCGCGCACGATTTCCAGCGCGCGCTGCATGCCTTCGGGTTTGGAGATCCTGATCTTCAGCTCGCCGTTGGGGGCCGGCTGGCGGCGCACCGTGCCGACCTCGTCCCGGGCCTTGCGCAGGGCGTCGCGGATCTCGGGCCAGTAGCCGTCCATCCGACCGGCGTAAACGTCTTCGACCTGAACCTCGGCCAGCAGCTGGGCGCCGCCGCGCAGGTCCAGCCCCAGGTTCACCAGCGTCGAGGGCAGCCACGATGGCCAGGCGTCGCGCGCCGCGGCCAGTTCCGGGGTTTCCCCCTGCTTTTCGATCGCCGCGACGGCATCGTTATGTTGCTCGACGCGGGTGTAAAAGGCATTCGGGGCGGTAAAGGCGAGGCCGATCAGCACCAGCCCCCAGATCACGACCCGTTTCCAAAGTTCGATTTGCAGCATGTCGCCTGCCTGTCATTGCCCGTATTTCGTCACCCCGCCCGTCGCCCCGCCCGGGGCCCGGACGGCCAAGGATCACTCGGACGCGGGCTCGGTCTTCGAGATCACCTGCGAGATGGTCGATTTCACCACCCGCACCTTGACGCCCGAGGCGATTTCCACCTCGATTTCGTTGTCGTCCTTGACCTTGGTGACCTTGCCCAGGATGCCGCCCTGGGTCACCACCTGGTCGCCCCGGCGCACGGCGTCGACCATTGCCTTGTGATCCTTCAGCTTTTTTTGCTGCGGGCGGATCAGCAGGAAATACATGATCGCGAAGATCAGGATCAGCGGGATAAAGCTGGTGATGGCGCCCCCGGCGCCCCCGGCCGCTTGCGCATAGGCAGGCGTAATTAGCATCTGGTTGTCCTTGTTGCTGCGGCGGAAAACCCCGCCCCTCGTTCTCTGGCGCGCACCCTATATGTGGGTCCGGGTATTGGCAAGCAAGGTTGCGGCGCAAGGAAACACCGTCGCGGCGCACATTTTCGCCCGTCTTGCCAGGGGGCGCGGGCGGGGCAATACTGAACCGCAGACGCTTAAGGGAATTTTTTGCAGGGTATTCTTGAGACCATCGCCTATTCGCCGTTCACGTGGATCGCAGTCCTGTTTGTGCTGGTGTTGTTTGCGCTCACGAGCGTGCGCCTTGGTCCCGCCAGACCCTGGACCCCGACCGACGCCCCCTGGCTGAACGGCGTCCTCTATTTCGCCGCCGCCTTTGCCCCGGTCCTGCTCTTGCTGTTTCTCGCGGTTCTGGCGATGCTGGGGTTGGTCGGCTGGCAGATCCTTGGCGGCGACACCATCGCCAACGACCCGGACAGCTTGCGCTGGTATGTGCTGTCATTCGTCGGGCTTTTGACCGCGCTTGGCGGCATCATCGGCACCCCCATCGCCCTGATCCGCATCTGGACCACCGAACGCCAAACCGCAGCTACGGAAGAAGCCCTGTTCAACGACAAGCTGAACGCCGCCAGCGAGGGGCTATCAGCCCGCCGCCAGGTGACGCACATGGTGGGGTACGGGGCTGCGCAGAACGTGCTCACAGAATGGGAAGACGACCTCGTGAGCCGCGCCGCCGCCATCGACCGACTCGAAGGGCTGGTGCGCGAACGCCCCGGCGCCGCCGAGCGCATCGCCCGGCTGCTGTCGGTCTATGTGGTGGAACTGTCGCGGGAAAGCGGAAACCGGCCCGAACGGGCGCCGGTCGGCACCTCGCCAGACAAGTTGCGCGATTGGGCTTCGCGCCAGACGCGCAAGCGCTCCGACATGGAACGTGCCGCCCAGACCCTGGGCCGCCTGCGCCAGATACCAGGCGTGACCTTTCCCGGCACAGCCATCGACCTGCGCCGCGCCAACCTGCAGGGGTTTGATCTGAGCGGCTCGGATTTCAGCGATGCGCAGTTTAAAGGCGCATGGATGGAAGGAGCAAGTTTCAGGAACGCGCAGTTAAAAGGGGCGAATTTCGTATTCGCACAGATGCAAGGGGCAAGACTCTGGAACTCGGAGTTGCAAGGGGCGAATCTCGCAGTCGCACAGATGCAAGGGGCAAAGCTCTGGGGCGCGCTGATGCAAGGGGCGAATCTCGCAGTCGCGCAGATGCAAGGGGCACAACTCTGGCAAGCGCAGATGGAAGGGGCAGTCCTCAGCGGCGCGCAGATGGGCGGGGCAGAGCTTTCGGGCACGCGGATGGACGCAAGAACCTCCCTCGAAGACGTCACCTTTGAAGGTGCGTCTGCAAAGGACGCTGACTGGTCAACCGTCAACATTTCCCCGAACCAGATCAATTCAATCTTTGGCGACGCCAGCGTCACATTGGCTGACACCGTCGTCCGCCCAGCGCATTGGCCGAACACAAAGCTGACCTTGTCGGGGTTCGCAAGAGAACTCAACAAATGGCGCGCCGACCCCGCCTCTTACACCCCGCCGCAAGATCGGGCATAACCCCGCAGAACGCGATTCACTTCCGGGAAGCCCAGCCATGCACGACATCCGCGCCATCCGCGAAAACCCAGCCGCCTTCGACGCCGCCATGGCGCGCCGGGGTCTCTCGGGCGTCTCGGCGCGCATCCTTGCGCTCGACAAGGCGCGCCGCGCCGCCATTGCCGCCACCGAAGCCGCGCTGGCCGAACGCAACGCCGCCTCGAAACAGGTGGGCGCCGCCAAGGCCCGCGGCGACGAGGCCGAGTTCGAACGCCTGCGCGCGCTGGTCGCCGCCAAAAAGGACGAAATCGCCCGGCTGGAAGACGAAGCCAAGGCGAAGGATGCCGAACTACAGGCGATGCTGCTCGAACTGCCCAACATCGTCGCCGAGGACGTGCCCGACGGCGCCGACGAAAGCGACAACCAGGTGATCCGCACCTGGGGCGAGGTGCCGACCTTCGACTTCGCCCCGAAAGAGCATTTCGAACTGGCGGCGGCGCGCGGGCTTGATTTCGAAACCGCGGCGAAACTGTCGGGGTCGCGCTTTGTCATGCTCAGGGGCGCGATGGCGCGGCTCAACCGGGCGCTGGCGCAGTTCATGCTGGACATGCACACCAGCAAGCACGGGCTAGTCGAAATCAACTCTCCGGTGCTGGTGCGCCCGGAAGCGATGCTGGGCACCGGACAGTTGCCGAAATTCGCCGAGGACAGCTATCAGACCACCAACGGCTGGTGGCTGATCCCGACGACCGAGGTGCCGCTGACCAACACCGTCGCGGGCGAGGTGCTGGAGGCGGGCGCGCTGCCGATCCGCATGTGCGCGCATTCGGTGAACTTCCGCTCGGAAGCGGGCAGCGCCGGCAAGGACACCACCGGCATGCTGCGCCAGCACCAGTTCGAAAAGGTCGAGATGGTGTCGATCACCCGCCCCGAAGACAGCGAGGCTGAACACGACCGCATGACCCGCTGCGCCGAAGAGGTGCTGGAAGCGCTGGACCTGCCCTACCGCACGGTCAAGCTGTGCACCGGCGATATCGGCTTTGGCGCGCGGCGCACCCACGATATCGAGGTCTGGCTGCCGGGGCAGAACACCTATCGGGAAATTTCGTCGGTTTCGACCTGCGGCGATTTTCAGGCCCGCCGGATGAACGCCCGCTACCGCCCCGAGACCGGGGCCAAACCGGAATTCGTGCACACGCTGAACGGCACCGGCGTGGCGATCGGGCGCTGCCTGATCGCGGTTCTGGAAAACGGCCAGCAGGCGGATGGCTCGGTTGTGTTGCCAAAAGGGCTCAGTGGCTATCTGGGCGGCAAGACGGTGATCACGGCCGACGGGGAATTTGCCTGAAAACCAAAGGCTTGAAAGCCATGCAATAGCGTCATCCCGGCAATGCAAAAGCGGCATTTGCGCGGGACCGGCGCGGGCTCTATGTGCCGGCTGTCCGACGGGCCCTTCCCGTCGGCAGGCATCACATCCAGGAGCGCGAACCATGTCCGTCACCACCAACACCCCCGCCGCGCCGTTCGGCGCCATCACCATCTACCGTCTCGTGCGCACCGGCGCCGCCATCGCCGAGGCCGCCCGCAGCTGGGTCATCGCCCGGCGCACCCGGCGCATCCTTGCCCGGCTGTCGGACGACGTGCTGGAAGACATCGGCCTGACCCGCGCCGAGATCTGAATTGCGCGCCTGCGGCGCATTATCCTGATTGTGCGCCCTGCGGGCGCAATTCCGCTCCGCTCGGGGGATATTTGGGGACAGAAGAAGACAAGCCATCTTCTTCTGTCGGAAAATATCCCCGCCGGAGGTATCGCGACGGGCCGCACGCCCGGCGCAACAATGGACTTGCGCCGCAGGCGCACATTTTGGGAGCGCGGTCAGCCTTCGTCGGCCCGGCCCTTGCCCAGGTGTTTGCGCAGCCGCGAAGGTTTGGATTTCTTCTTGTTCTTGAACGGGTTTTTGTCGGCCTGGCTGCGAAACGTCAGCCGGATCGGCGTGCCTGGCATGTCAAAGTCGGCGCGTAACCCGTTGACAAAATAGCGCGAATAGCTGGCGGACAGCTTGTCGGGAAAGGACGCCATCACCACGAAACCCGGCGGACGGGTTTTCACCTGGGTCATGTAGCGCAGCTTGATGCGCCGTCCGCCCGGGGCCGGAGGCGGATGGGCTTCGACCATCTGTTTCAGCCAGCCGTTCAGCCGCGCAGTCGGGATGCGGCGGTTCCAGACCTCGTGTGCGCGCAGAACCGCGCTGCGCAGCCGGTCGACCCCTTTGCCGGTCAGCGCCGAGACGGTCACCAGCGGGGCGCCGCGCAACTGCGGCAGGAGGCGTTCGAATTCCTCGCGCAACAGTTTGATCTTGTTGCTTTTGTCGGTTTCGATATCCCATTTGTTCACGGCGATCACCACCGCGCGGCCTTCGCGTTCGGCAAGGTCGGCGATGCGCAGATCCTGCTGTTCGAACGGGATCTGCGCGTCCAGCAGAACCACCACCACCTCGGCAAAGCGCACTGCCCGCAGCCCGTCGGCCACCGACAGTTTTTCCAGCTTGGCCTGCACCTTGGCCTTTTTGCGCATCCCCGCCGTGTCGAAGATGCGCACCGGCACCCCGTCCCAGTCCATCGTTACCGAAATCGCATCGCGGGTGATCCCGGCTTCGGGGCCGGTGAGCAGACGATCTTCGCCAAGCAACTGGTTGACAAGCGTGGACTTTCCGGCGTTGGGGCGCCCTACCACCGCGACCTGCAGCGGCTTGTCCAGCGTCGGGCCTTCCGCGCCGTCCTCAACGTCCACGTCGGTTTCGGGCGTGTCGGCGGCGGCGCGCTTGGCAAATTCGTCGGCCAGCGGCATCAGCGCAGAATAGAGCTCGTTCATGCCCTCGCCATGTTCGGCCGACAGGCGGATCGGTTCGCCCAGGCCAAGCGACCAGGCCTCGATCACGCCGGCGTCGGCGGCTGAGCCTTCGCCCTTGTTGGCGGCCAGCAGCACATGCGCATTCTTCTTGCGCAGGATATCGGCAAAGATTTCGTCGGTGGGGGTGACGCCGGCGCGCGCGTCGATCATGAACAGGCAGATGTCGGCCATTTCCACGGCGCGTTCGGTCAGCCGGCGCATCCGGCCCTGCAGCGATTCGTCGCGTGCCTCTTCCAGCCCGGCGGTGTCGATCACCGTAAAGCGCAGATCGCCCAGGCGCGCGTCGCCCTCGCGCAAATCGCGGGTGACGCCGGGCTGGTCGTCCACCAGCGCCAGGCGCTTGCCGACCAGCCGGTTGAACAGGGTCGATTTGCCGACGTTGGGACGTCCGACGATGGCAAGGGTGAAACTCATGGGATTCGCGCTCCGGGGCTGATCAAACGCTGCCCATACACCAAGCGCGCGTCAACGCAAAGCCAGAAGCTGCCCATCTTCGCTGACAAGATACATGGTGCGGTTCACCACGATCGGCCGCGTCGCCGCGCCGGCGGGCAGGTCGACGGTCACATCGAGCGCGCCGTCGAACGGATTGAAGCCGCGCAGCTTGCCGTCGCCCGAGGCCACCCACAGCCGGTCGCCGGCCAGCACCGGGCCGAAATGCGCATAGACGTCGCGCAGCCGGCGCGGGTTGCGCACCGGCACGAAGTCGGGCAGCGCCACGCCCCAGACACGGGCGCCGTTGCGCGCCTTCAGGCGCACCAGTTCGGACTGGTCCGACACCAGAAAGACCGAGCCGCCGTCGACCCACACCGGGCCGGTGGCGCCTTCGCGCGCGCTCCAGCGGGTTTCGCCGCTGACCAGATCGACCGCCACCGTGCGCCCCGAAGGGTTGCCGGCATAGACCGTGGCGCGCCGGATCACCGGGTCGCCCGTCACATCCGAAAGCTGGGCATAGGCCCGGCCCGGGCGCGCGCCCGCCACCGAAGCGCGCCAGCGTTCCAGCCCGCCGCGCCGGAACACCGCCGCGATCTGGGCCGAGCTGTAGGGGAAGACCACCACCGCGCTGCCCACCGCCGGCGCCGCGCCGCCGGTCACGCCGGTGACCGAAGGCGTCCCCGACAGCATCCACTGGGTGCGCCCGGTGCGCGCGTCGATCGCCCAGGCGCGGTTGTCGCGGCTGACCACATAGACCAGCCCGCCCGCCACCGTGGGCGCCCCCGGCGCCGTCGCATCCAGCCGCTGTTTCCAGATCACCGACCCGTCGGCCACGTCCAGCGCCACCAGGTCGCCAAAGCCGGTGGTCGCGTAAAGCACGTCGCCCGACAGCGCCAGCCCGCCGCCCGACGCATCGTCGGCCTTGTCGCCCGGCGGGGTCAGGTCGCGCCGCCACAGGGGCGCGCCGGTTTCCGACACCGCCGCCACCCCGGCGCGGCTGTCGATGGTAAAGATGCGCCCCTGCCCGGCCACCGGATCGGCGGTGATCCGGTGCCGGCGGTCGTTGCCGGCGCCGATATCGGTGGCCCAGACCAGCGTCAGGCTGTCGCCCAGAGCCGGGTGCTGGATGGAATGGCGGGCGTTGCCGGCGCGCTGCGGCCAGTCGGTGTGGTTCACCTGGCGCGAAAGCCGGATCGGCGCGCTGCGGTTTTCAGGCGTGCCGGTCTGCGCCCCCCGTCCGGCGTCGCCGTCGAGCGCCGCGCGGATGTCCAGCCGTTCGCCCGGCAGGATCACATCGGGGCTGGCGCAGGCCGCAAGCAGCGCCAGGGCGCACAGCCCGATCACCCGGTTTCGGATCTTCATCGCCCGCATCCCTTCGTTCCCGCCTGCGCTCATCCTGCCTGCGCTCATGCCAGCCCCCACGCTTACCCCGTGCCAACCCGGTGCCGTTGCCGCCCGCGCGGCGTCACCATGCCCTTGCCGGGACCGGCCACTGTCACCAGCGGCGCCCGGCGTGGGGACGCCCCCGCGCCCGGCTCATGCCGGGGCCAGTTCGCCGCCCAGGGCCACAATCAACTGTGAGGCGCGCCGACGCAAGCCCGCCGTGACATCCTGATCCGCCAGAATGCCCTGCAGCCGCTCGAGCGCCGCCGCCGTGTCGCCCGCGGCGATATCGGTGATCGCCAGCTGTTCCTCGGCGAGCAGCCGATAGGGCGCCCCCGGCGCGGCCAGCGCCTGCAGCCGCGCGCGGCGTTCGTCCAGCGACAGACCGTCGCCCAGCGCCAGCACCAGTTTCAGTTCCGCAAGCTGGCGCCAGGTGTCGGGCAGGGTCGCATCGCTCGCCACTTCCGACAGCAGCGCCACCGCGGTTTTCGCATCCCCCGCCGCCAGCGCCTGGCCCGCCGCCAGCAGGTTGCGCACCGCCGCCTGCGTGCCCTCGGCCTCGACCGCTGCCAGCGCCGCCGCGCGCGCCGCCGGGTCGGGTTTGTCAAAGGCCGCCAGGATCGCATCGCCCAGCGCCTGGGCGGCGGCCTGTTCGCGCGCCTTGCGCCATTCGTTCGCCGCCGCGCCGCCCACCAGCAGGATCACCAGCAGGATCGCGATCCAGCCGTATTTCTTCATCAGCTTGAATAGCCGGTCCCGACGGACCTCTTCGGTCACTTCCTCGATAAAACTGTCTGTCTGGCTCACGCGCTGTCTCCTGATGGGATCGGCCCCTCTTACCCCAACCCAAACCCGGTTGCCAATAGGGGCCGGGCAGCGGCGCGTCCCGGCGGCGACCGCCGCGCCCGCCCCCGCGTCAACCGACCGCATCGTGCGCGCGGCAAGCGCGGCAAAAAGCCCGCCGCATGGGCCTTGCCGAATGCGCGAAACCCCGCTAAATGAACCGAACAGTTCAGTTCGCGGCGGCGCCGTGGGGCCTTGAGAATCCGCCCCGCGAGACCTATGTGGGCAGGAATTGTTTTCGTGCGGCCCGTCATCGCGAGAGGATTCCATGCGCTTTTTTTCGATCATCACCGCGGTCCTGGTGATGGCCACATTGTATCTCTTTGTTTTCGAACGGGAAAAACTGGTGTCCTTTGCCGTGAACCTGGGCAGCGGCGCCCCTGTGGCCCAGGGCGAGGGCCAGGGCGAGGCGAATGGCGGCCCCCAGGGCGACGCACAAGCTGGCGCGGCCACGGCAACCGACGCTGCGCATTCGACCCCGGCCGGGTCTGATACGGCCGATCAGGTTTTCTCGGTCGTGGTGCAGAAATCCACCGCCAGCGACATCGCCGCCGCGGTGCTGGTGCGCGGGCGCACCGAAGCGGCGCGCCAGGTGGCGGTTCGCGCCGAAACCAGCGGCCAGGTGATTTCCGACCCGCTGCGCAAGGGCACCGAGGTGACCACCGGCCAGCTGCTGTGCAAGCTCGACCCCGGCACCCGCGAAATATCGCTGAAAGAGGCCCACGCCCGTCTGGCCGAGGCCAAGGCCAGGGTGCCTGTTTCCGAAGCCCAGCTGCCCGAAGCCCGCGCCCGCCTCGCCGAAGCGCGCGCCCGCCTGAACGAAGCCGAAATCGCCCTGCGCGCCGCCCAGCGGCTGTCCGAGGACGGGTTCGCTTCGGAATCGCGGCTGGCCGCGGCCCAGGCCGGCTACGAAAGCGCGCTGGCGGCGGTGGAAAGCGCCAAGGCCGGGGTCGCCAATGCGCAGTCCGGCATCCAGTCGGCCCAGGCCGGCGTGCAATCGGCCGAAGCCGCGGTGGCGGCGGCAGAGCGCGAAATCGCCCGCCTGTCGATCACCGCGCCCTTTGGCGGCTTGCTGGAAACCGACACCGCCGAAACCGGATCGCTGCTGCAGCCCGGCGCGCTCTGCGCCACGATCATCCAGCTCGACCCGATGAAGCTGGTGGGCTTCGTGCCGGAAACCGAAGTGTCGCGGGTGACACCGAACGCGCGCGCCGGCGCGCGGCTGGCCAACGGCGACCGGGTCGCGGGCAAGGTCACCTTCATTTCGCGCTCGGCCGACCAGAACACCCGCACCTTCCGCATCGAAGTGCAGGTGCCCAACACCGATCTTTCGATCCGCGACGGCCAGACCGCCGAGATGATCATCGAGACCGCCGGCGAAGCGGCCCACCTGCTGCCGCTGTCGTCGCTGACGCTCAACGACGATGGCGACCTTGGCGTGCGCGTGGTCGACGAGACCAGCCGCGTCCGGTTCCTGCCGGTGAACGTGTCGCGCGACACCGTCGACGGGGTCTGGGTGACCGGCCTGCCGGAGGCGGTTGACGTGATCGTGACCGGCCAGGAATATGTGGTGGACGGGGTCAAGGTGAACGCCGTCTACAAGGAGTCCGGCCAATGATCGGCATCGTCGACTGGGCGGGCGATCGTGCCCGCATGGTCATCGCCTTCATCGTCATGTCGGTGCTGGCCGGCGGCTTTGCCTATGGCACGCTCCCCAAGGAAGGCGAACCCGACATCGAAATCCCGGCGCTGTTCGTGTCGGTCCCCTTCCCCGGCATTTCGGCGCAGGACAGCGAAACCCTGCTGGTCAAGCCGATGGAGGCCAAGCTTTCCGATCTCGACGGGCTCAAGAAGATGAGCGCGACCGCCGCCGAAAACTACGCCGGCATCGCGCTGGAGTTCGAATTCGGCTGGGACAAGACCAAGAGCATCGCCGATGTGCGCGACCGGATGAACACGGTCGAAGCGCAGTTCCCCGACGGCGCCGACAAGTATTCGATCAACGAGATCAACTTTTCCGAATTCCCGATCATCATCGTCAACCTCACCGGCGACGTGCCCGAACGCACGCTGGTGCGCGTGGCCAAGGACCTGCAGGACCGGCTCGAGGGGCTGGAGCCGGTGCTGGAGGCGGTGCTGACCGGCCAGCGCGACGAAATGGTGGAAGTGGTGATCGACCCGCTGCGGCTGGAGGCCTACAACGTCACCGCCGCCGAACTGATCAACGTGGTGCGCAACAACAACAAGCTGATCGCCGCGGGCGAAATCGAAACCGCCTCGGGGGCGTTTTCGGTCAAGATCCCGTCGTCCTTCAAGGACCAGCGCGACATCTACGACCTGCCGGTCAAGGTGAACGGCGACAGCGTGGTGACGCTGGGCGATCTGGCCGACATCCGGCTGACCTTTCAGGACCGCACCGGCACCGCGCGCTACAACGGCGAAAAGACGGTGGCGCTGCAGATCGTCAAGCGCAAGGGCTTCAACCTGATCGACACCGCGCAGCTGGTGCGCGACACGGTGGCCGCCGAACGCGCCAGCTGGCCGGACGAGCTCAGGGCGGCGGTCAGCACCGGGATTTCCAACGACCAGTCGATCATCGTCAATTCGATGGTGCGCCAGCTGGAAGGTTCGGTGATGACGGCGATCGCGCTGGTGATGATCGTGGTGCTGGCCAGCCTGGGCACGCGCTCGGCGCTGCTGGTGGGCTTTGCGATCCCGACCTCGTTCCTGCTGACGTTTGCGCTGCTGGCGGTGATGGGGATCACCATTTCCAACATCGTGATGTTCGGGCTGATCCTGGCGGTGGGGATGCTGGTGGATGGCGCCATCGTGGTGGTCGAATATGCCGACCGACGAATAAGCGAAGGCTCGGGGCCGATGCACGCCTATGTCGAGGCGGCAAAACGCATGTTCTGGCCGATCGTGTCTTCGACGGCGACGACGCTGTGCGCCTTTTTGCCGATGCTGTTCTGGCCCGGCGTGCCGGGGCAGTTCATGGGCATGCTGCCGGTGACGCTGATCTTCGTGCTCAGCGCGTCGCTGGTGGTGGCGCTGGTTTACCTGCCGGTGATGGGCGGGGTTTCGGGGCGCATATCGCGCAGCTTCGCGGGCGTGTCGCAAATGCTGATGCCGCTGCCCTGGCTGGTGCGCGCGGCCCTGGTGCCGCCGGCGCTTTACCTGCTGTTCATCGCCGCGATGCAGACGCTGAACCCGGGCTACCTGTTCGGCGGGGTCGCGCCGCTCAAGGGCTGGATGGCGCCGCTGCCGGGGATCGCGCTGTTCCTGGTGGCGTCGATGCTGGCCTCGATCGCGCTGGGGGCCGCGAAGATCAAGCGCAAGCCCAGGCGCATCAAGGCCGGCTACCGGCGGTCGGCCTTTGGCTGGTTCACCCAGGCGATCGCCGGCAACCCGGTGATGCCGCTGGTGACCATCGTGCTGGTGGTGGCCTTTGTGTTTTCGGTGTTCAGCTATTTCGGCAAGAACAACCTGGGCGTGGAATTCTTTGTCGACAGCGAACCGGAACAGGCGATCATCTATGTGCGCGCCCGCGGCAACCTTTCGCTGACCGAAAAGGATGCGCTGGTGCGCCAGGCCGAACAGGTGGTGCTGGACACCCGTGGCATCGAAAGCGTCTTTACCTTTGCCGGCAGCGGCGGGCTGAACCAGAACACCGGCGGCGCCTCGAGCCCGCGCGACACCATCGGCCAGATCCAGATCGAGATGATCCCCTGGGAACAGCGCAAGGACGACCCGGAACTGGACGGCAACAAGGTGCTCGAACGGCTGAACGCCCGGCTGGCCAAAATCCCGGGGATCTATACCGAAAGCCTCAGCCTGTCGCGCGGCCCCGCTTCGGGCAAGCCGGTGTCGCTGCGCCTGAAGGGCAACGACTGGGACGCGCTGACGCGCGCCGTCGAAACCGTGCACGCCAAGTTCAACACCATGCGCGGGCTGAAGGACGTGGAAGACACCCTGCCGCTGCCGGGCATCGACTGGGAAGTCAAGGTCGACGTGGAAAAGGCCGGCCGCTTCGGCGCCGACGTGGCCACCGTGGGCGGCATGGTGCAGCTGGTGACCCGCGGGCTGCTGCTGGACACCATGCGGGTGGACAGCTCGGACGAGGAAATCGACATCCGGGTGCGGCTGCCGAAAAAGGACCGGGTGCTGTCGACGCTTGACACGCTCAAGGTGCGCACCCGCGACGGGCTGGTGCCGCTGTCGAACTTCATCAGCCGCAAGCCGGTGGCCAAGCTGGGCCAGATCCGCCGGGTCGACCAGGAACGCTATTTCGATGTCAAGGCGGCGGTCGCCGACGGGCTGACCAGGCCGGTGCTCGATGAAAACGGCGATCCTGTGCTGGACGCCCAGGGCAACCCCAAGACGGTGCCGATCACCGCCGTCGAACGGCGCGCCGAGGTCGACAAGTGGCTGGCCGGCGACGCGCATCTGCCCGCCGGGATCAGCTATGAATGGACCGGCGACGAGGTGGACCAGAAGGAAAGCCAGGACTTTCTGCAAAAGGCATTTCTGGGGGCGCTGGGGCTGATGTTCGTGATCCTGCTGGCGCAGTTCAACAGTTTCTACAACGCCACCCTGGTGCTGCTGGCGGTGGTGATGTCGACCGCCGGCGTGCTGATCGGCATGATCGTGATGCAGCAGCCGTTTTCCATCATCATGACCGGCACCGGGATCGTGGCGCTGGCGGGGATCGTGGTGAACAACAACATCGTGCTGATCGACACCTATCAGGAATACTCGAAATACATGCCCCGGATCGAGGCGATCATCCGCACCTCGCAGGCGCGCATCCGGCCGGTGTTCCTGACCACGGTGACGACGATGGCCGGGCTGACGCCGATGATGTTCGGGCTGTCGCTGGACTTCATCAACGGCGGCTATTCGATCAACTCGCCCACCGCGCTGTGGTGGAAACAGCTGGCCACGGCGGTGGTCTTTGGCCTGGGCATCGCCACGGTGCTGACGCTGGTCTTCACGCCGGCGATGCTGGCGGCGCGGGTCTGGCTGAGCGCCGGCGCCTACCGGTCGCTGGCGCGGCTCAAGGCGCTGTCGATGGGCCGGAACAGCGCCGCGGCGCGCGACCTGGCGCTGCAAAAGGCGGCGCGCAAGGTGAAGTCGCCGGAAATCCTGTGGGACACCGAAACCGCGCCCGAGGCGGGCGACCATGGCGCGGCGAAACCGGCGCGCGCAAAACCCGCTGAGCGCCCCGGCGCGACGCCCGCCGCAGCCACGGACGCGCCGCCCGCCCCTGCCCTCGACACCGCCGCAAGCACGCCTTCGCCCACCGCGGCAAGCGCGCCGGCCAAGCCCGCCGGCTTTGTCGACACCGGGGCCGAGCCGCTGGACGAGCCCGGCGAACAGGTGGACCTGCCCGACCTCGATGCCCCGCCCACGGCGCTGCGTGAACACGCCAGGGCGGTTGCCGCCAAGCCGGACGGGACCGGGGCGGACGCCTCCAAAACGGGCGCGCCCCAGCCGGATGCGCCCCAGCCGGGCACGGCCAAGGCGGACGACGACGCGGCGCGGGCCGATCCCGAAGACAAGAGCGGCCCCGGCGACACCCCCAAGGGCAAGCGCGGCAAGAAGCCGCCTCTGCGCGCCGCCGAATAGGCCGCGCCGCCGCCGGAGCAGAGGCTCGGGGGCGACCGGGGGCCTCGTGCCCGCGCGCCTTGCCGAACGCCCGGATTGCCCCTAGCCTTGGCCCCTCCAGGCGCAACCGCGCCGCCTTGGGGGGACGCCATGGACAGCTACTACGATCTCGGGGCGCACAGCCGCCCGGTTTCCACCGCCTCGCCCGAGGCGCAGACCTGGTTCGACCGGGGCCTGATCTGGTGCTACGGCTTCAACCACGACGAAGCGGTGGCCTGTTTCGAACGCGCGCTGGCGGCGGACCCGAACCTTGCGATCGCCCATTGGGGCGTCGCCTATGCGCTGGGCTGCAACTACAACAAGCCGTGGGAGGCCTTTGACGAGGCCGAAGTGGTCGCTTCGGTGGCGCGGGCGCATGGCGCGGCGCAGGCGGCGGCGCGGCTGATCGGGAGGGCCTCGGACGCGGAAGCGGCGCTGATCCGGGCGCTGGCGGCGCGCTACCCCGACCCGGCGCCGGGCAACGACATGGATGCCTGGAACGACGAATTCGCCACCGCCATGCGCCGGGTGCACGCGGCCTTTCCCGACGATCTGGACGTGGCGGCGCTGTTTGCCGAGGCGATGATGAACCGCACCCCCTGGGCGCTGTGGACCCTTGAAACCGGCGAGATCGCCGAGGGCGCCGACACCGCCGAAATCCTGCGCGTGCTGGAAGGCGCGATGGCCCGGCCCGGCGGCATGGCGCATCCCGGGGTGCTGCATCTGTTTGTTCACGCGATGGAAATGTCGCCGCATCCGGAACGCGCGCTCAAGGCGGCGGATGCGCTGCGCACACTGGTGCCGGACGCCGGGCATCTGCAGCACATGCCCACCCATATCGACGTTCTGTGCGGCCATTACGAACGGGTGGTCTGTTCGAACATGGACGCGATCCGCGCCGACCGGAAGTTTCTGGAGCGCGAAGGCGCGCTGAATTTCTATTCGCTCTACCGCTGCCACGATTACCATTTCCGCATCTATGGCGCGATGTTCCTGGGCCAGTATCAGGTGGCGATCGACACCAGCGACGAGATGATTTCCACCCTGCCCGAAGAGCTGCTGCGCCAGCAAAGCCCGCCGATGGCCGACTGGCTCGAGGGGTTCATTTCGATGAAGCAGCATGTGTTCATCCGCTTTGGCAAGTGGCAGGAGATCCTGGGTCAGCCGCTGCCCGAGGACCGTGACCTGTTTTGCGTGACCACCGCGATGATGCACTACGCCAAGGCGGTGGCCTGGGCCGCCGGCGGCCATGTGCCCGAAGCCGAGGCCGAGGCCGAACTGTTCGACGCGGCGGTGGGGCGGGTGCCCGAGAGCCGCTACATCTTCAACAATTCCTGCCTGGCGATCCTGGCGGTGGGGCGCGAGATGATGCTGGGCGAAATCGCCTATCGCCGGGGCGAACATGACGCGGCGTTTGCGCATCTGCGCCGCTCGGTCGAACTGGATGACGCCTTGCCCTATGACGAGCCCTGGGGCTGGATGCAGCCGACGCGCCACGCGCTGGGGGCGCTGTTGCTGGAACAGGGCCGGATCGCGGAAAGCGCCGCGGTTTACCGCGCCGACCTGGGGCTGGATGCGACGCTGTCGCGGGCCTGCCAGCACCCGGACAACGTCTGGTCGCTGCACGGGTATCACGAGTGCCTGATGCGGCTGGGGCGGCTGGACGAGGCCGGGATCATCAGGCAACGGCTGGAACTGGCCAATGCGCGCGCCGATGTGCCGATCAGGGCGTCGTGCTTTTGCAAGATGGGCAGCGTTTGAGGTTTCGCCGCCGCGGGGTTGAGGGATTGCGCCCGCTGCGCGGTCGCGACGGGGCCGCGGGCTGACGCCCGCGACCGGTTGGATTTTGTGCCTCCGGCGGGGATATTTTCGGACAGAAGAAGGGGTGGCTCAGCCGGGGCCGGTTGCGCGCAGGTGGGTGGGGCAGAGGCCTTGGGTGCGCACCGCGTCGCGCAGGGCGCGGCGGGTTTCGAGCCAGCGCGCCAGCACCTGTTCGCCGGCGATGCGGATGATGTCTTCGCGCAGCGGGCCGGCGATGGCGTCGACCTCGCGCGCGGCCATGTCGGCATACCAGCCGGCGCGGTTGGTGGTGGTGACGTCGCGAAACCCGGCGGCGCGCATCGCGGCTTCGGTTTCGGCGGCGCTGGCCATGGCGAAGTCCAGGTGGCCGAGCTCCTGGTAGCGGCGAAACGCCGGGTTGGCCGCCGCGTCCGGCCCCGCCAGCCAGTCCGAGGCCGCAAAGGCGCCGCCGGGGCGCAGCACCCGCAGCACATCGGCGAAAAACGCCGGCTTGTCGGGGATGTGCAGGATCGCGTCCTTGGAAAAGACCACGTCGAAACTGTCGGCTTCGAAGGGCAGTGGGCCGGGGGCGGTCAGGCGGATGTCGATCCGGTCTTCCAGCCCTTGCGCCGCGACCAGCTGGCGGGCGCGCGCGACCACCGGTTCTTCCACGTCGATGCAGGTCATCCGTGCGCCGAACTCGCGCGCCAGCGTGATCGCCGGGCCCGCCGTGCCGCAGCCCACGTCCAGCACCCGGGCGTCTTTCAGGTCCAGCCCGCGGACGATGCGCGCCACCTCTTCGCCGCCGCCGGGCGACAGAAAGCCGGTGCCCCAGACCAGGTGCAGCCGTTCGATGAATTCTTCCGGGTATTGAGTCATGGTCGCCCCCTTTCGCCGCCCGCGAGGATAGGCGAAAACCCGTCGCATGTCAGCCGTGGGGCGCCGGCGGCGGGGCCAGCGCCCTGGCCGCCGCCCGCCCGGGCCCGCCGGGGGTCAGGCCGCCTTTTCTTCTTCGGCCGCCTGGCGGTGCCACATGGCCGAATAGCGCCCGCCTTTGGCCAGCAGGTCGTCGTGTTTGCCGCGCTCCACGATCACGCCGTTTTCCAGCACCACGATTTCGTCGGCATCGGCGATGGTCGACAGCCGGTGGGCGATGGTGATCACCGTGCGCCCCTGCCCCATCTCGCGCAAGCTGTCCTGGATGTCGCGTTCGGTCTGGGTGTCGAGCGCCGAGGTGGCTTCGTCCAGCAACAGGATCGGCGGGTTTTTCAGGATGGTGCGGGCGATGCCCACGCGCTGCTTTTCGCCGCCCGAAAGCTTCAGCCCGCGTTCGCCGACGGTGGTTTCGTAGCCGTCCGGCAGGCTCATCACGAAGTCATGGATCTTGGCGGCGCGGGCGGCTTCTTCGACCTCGGCGCGGCTGGCGCCGGGGCGGCCGTAGGCGATGTTGTAGTAGATCGTGTCGTTGAACAGCACCGTATCCTGGGGCACCACGCCGATCGCCTTGTGCAGGCTTTCCTGGGTCACGTCGCGCACGTCCTGCCTGTCGATGCGCAGCGCCCCGCCGCTGACGTCGTAAAAGCGGAACAGCAGCCGCCCGATGGTGGATTTGCCCGACCCCGAAGGGCCGACGATCGCCACCGTCTGGCCGGGGTTCACGGTGACGGACACGCCCTTGAGGATCGGGCGTTCGGGGTCGTAGCCGAAATAGACGTCATCCAGTTCCACCTTGCCGCCGGTCACCACCAGCGGCCTGGCGTCGGGCTTGTCCGAGACCTCGGGGGGTTGTTCCAGCAGGTCGAACATTTCGCCCATGTCCACCAGCGACTGGCGGATTTCGCGATAGACCGAGCCCAGGAAGTTCAGCGGCAGGGTGATCTGGACCATATAGGCGTTGACCATCACGAAATCGCCCACGGTCAGGTCTCCGTTCTGCACGCCGATGGCGGCCATGACCATCACCGCCACCAGCCCCGCGGTGATCAAGAGCGACTGGCCGAAGTTCAGAAACGCCAGCGAATAGTTGGTTTTCAGCGCCGCTTCCACATAGCCGCGCAGCGCGCCGTCGTAGCGTTCGGCCTCGATCTTTTCGGCGCCGAAATACTTGACGGTTTCGTAGTTCAACAGGCTGTCGATCGCCTTCTGGTTGGCGTCGGTGTCCTGGTCGTTCATCTGCTTGCGGATCTTCACCCGCCATTCGGTCACCTTGAAGGTGAACCAGACATAGGCCGCGATGGTGACCACCACGACCGCCAGATACCAGACATCGAAGACCACGAAGAAGATCACCGCCACCATGCCCAGTTCCAGCACCAGCGGGCCGATGTTGAACACCAGGAAACGCAGCAGGAATTCGACGCCCTTGACGCCGCGCTCGATGATCCGCGACAGCCCGCCGGTCTTGCGGGTGATGTGGTAACGCATTGAAAGCGCGTGGATATGGCGGAAGGTTTCCAGCGCCAGCTGGCGCATGGCGCGCTGGCCGACGCGGGCGAATATCACGTCGCGCAGCTGCTGCATCCCCACCGCGGCGGCGCGCGCGAAGCCGTAGGCCACCGTCACCCCGATGGCCCCTGCCGCCGTCATCCACGCCGCCGAAGGCGCATCTCCCGACAGCAGATCCACCGCCGCCTTGTACAGGAACGGCGTGCCCACCGCGATCAGCTTGGACAGGAACAGCGCGATCAGCGCCAGCACCACGCGGCGGCGCACCCAGGGCTGGTCGTCCGGCCACAGGTAGGGCACTACCCGGCGGATGGTGCGCATGCCGCTGCCGGGGGATTGCGGCGTCAGCCGCGCGTCGCTCACCGTCGTTCTTCGCAAAAGATGTCTCCTCGCACGTGGATGCCCTAGGTAGGCGCTGTGCCGCGGGATTGCCAGAGCCGTGTGCCCAAACGCCGCTCTATTCGGGAATGGTGAACACCTGGCCGGGGTAGATCAGGTCGGGGTCGCGGATGCGGTCGCGGTTGGCCTCGAAGACCCGGACATAGAGAATGCCCTTGCCGTAGGTCTTGCTGGCGATCCCCCAAAGCGTGTTGCCCGGCTGAACCGTGACCAGCGACAGCTTGATGCCCTGTTCGGGGGGCTGTTCCGCCGACAGCGCCGCAAGCGCCGTAGGTTCTTCCCGCTTGAAGGGGGTTTCGACGCGCGAAAGCACGTCGCCCTCTTTGGAGACCTCGTCGACGCGCAGCGTGTAGACCCCGGTGTCCACATCCGGAAGCGGCGCGCGCCAGCTGCCGTCCACCTGGATGCGTTCGGTCAGAACCGGCTTGTTGTTCAGATAGATGCGCACGAAGCCGTCGCCCTGGCCACGCCCGGCCAGGGCCACCTCGCCCTCGGGGTCGTAGGTGATGGAATCGAGCGCGATCGCGTCCAGCGCCTCGGGGCCCGCGCCGCCGTCCTGCAGCACCTTGATGCCCTCGTCGGTGGCCAGCAGCACGCGCGGCGCTTCCGGTTCGGCGGGCGGTGCGGCGGGCGAGGCCGGCGCGCCCCCCTGCCCGGGTCCCGCGACCGGCGCGGGCGGCTGGGCCAGAACCGCCGGGGCGGTGGCGGCGGCGGCGTTTTCGCCGGTCGTCGGGTTTGCCGCCCGCGGGGACGGGCCGGGATCGGCGGCCGGGCGCGGCTGGTCGCCGGCAAGCTGGGTCGCGACGGCCGGCGGCCCGGCGGGGGCTGCCGGAGCCGCGGCGGGGGCCACCACCCGGGGGGCCTCGGGCGAGGCCGCGGGCGGGCTTTCGGGCTGGCTTCCGGGCTGGGGCGCGGCCGTGGGACTGGCCGAGGCCGCATCCCCCGATTGCGCCTGCGCCGCCGTTTGAGACGCCGTGGGGGCCGGGCCGGTTGGGGCCGGGGTTTGCGCAGCCGGGGTCACCTGGGCAAGCTGGGTCGCCGCCGGCGCGGCGGGGGCACCCTGATCCGAGGCCGGGCTGGCCGCGGCGGGGCTGTCGGGGCTGTTGTTGGCCGGGGCCGTGCTATCGGCGAGCTGCGTGCCGGGGGCCTGCGCAACGGGGGCCTGGTCGGTCGTCTCGGGGCTGTCTGCCGGGGCGGTCTCAGGGGCCGTTTCAGCGTTCGTTGCCGGGGCTTTCGTCTGATCCGTTGCGGCGTCCGTCGCCGGGGCGGGCGGCGTCGCCGCTTCGGCGGTATCGCCGGCGCCGGGCGGCTGCACCTGCTCTGGCGTCTCGGCCTGGGCCACCACCACCTGTTCGCCCGCAGGCTCGGCGGCGGCACCCTCAGACCCTGCCGGGGCCGGCGACTGGCTGGTCGCCTGCCCCGCGCCCTGCGCGACCTCGGTCGCGGTTTCGCCCGCCGGGGCCGCCGGGGCCGCCGGGGCGGGCGGGGCCGGCGGCTGGACCGCCGCGATGATCACGGTTTCCTCGGACAGCACCGCCGGGCCTTCGCCCGCCCCCTGGCGCAGCGACAGGATCCGGGGCGCGGCGGACGGCCCGACGTTGAACAGCGAAACAAAGCTGCCGGTCCGGTCGGCGGTCGCTTCGCTCAGCACCTCGCCATCCAGAAGAACCTCGACCGTCGCGCCGGCCAGCGCCCGCCCGGCCAGCACCACATTGCCCTTGGGATCGACGCGCACGATGTCGAAGGCGGGCGGCGTCGGGGCGTCCGGCTGTGACGCCCGGTCGCCCTGCCCGGCCGCGGCTGTGGTTTCCGGCGGCGCGGAGGCGGCCTGATCGCTGGTCGCCCCGTCGCCTTGGTTTGCGGTCGCGTCGGCCTGCTCTGTGGGGGCGGTGCCCGGTTGGGTCGTGGCCGGGGCGCTGGCCTCCGACGCCCCCGACTGCGCGCTGGTCGCCGCCGTGCCGGTGGCGTTTCCATCCGCGCCGCCCGTGCGGGACGTGCTTTGCGCGGTGCCCTGCCCGGCGTCCTGGCCCGCGCCTGCGCCCGTGTCCTCGCCCGTGTCCTCGCCCGGCCCGCTGACTTGCGCCCCCGGTCCGACCAGCCCCGACCGGTAGGCAAATCCCCCCAGCCCGGCCAGCACCGCAAGCGCCGCAGCAATCAGCAGCGCCTTGGCGCCCTTACCCGTTTCAGACCACGCAGACATTTTTTCCGTTCCCCCGCGCCCAAGGCAGATTGGCCGCTTGAGCGACCATAGCAATCCGGCTATCAGCGGTCAAAACCCAAAACGCCAGGAGCCGCCAGATGCAGACCGAGATTTTTTCCGTATGTGTCTTTTGCGGGTCGCGCGCCGGGGCCAATCCCGGCTACGAAACCGCCGCCCACGATGTCGGCCACCTGATCGCGACGCGGGGCTGGCGGCTGGTCTACGGGGCCGGCGACATCGGCCTGATGGGGGCGGTGGCGCGGGCGGCGAAAGCGGCGGGGGGCGAAACCCTGGGGGTGATCCCGGTGCACCTGATGGACCGCGAAACCGCCAGCCGCGACGCTTCGCGCCTGGTGGTCACCGAAACCATGCACGAGCGCAAGAAGGTGATGTTCATGAACTCGGACGCAATCGTGGTGCTGCCCGGCGGCGCCGGGTCGCTGGACGAGTTCTTTGAAGTGCTGACCTGGCGCCAGATCGGGCTGCACGACAAACCGCTGCTGCTGCTCAATACCGAAGGCTATTGGGACAAGCTGCTGGAACTCGTGGACCACATCGTCGCCCAGGGCTTTGCCGACGACAGCCTGCGCGGCTTCGTTCAGCCGGTGAAAGACGTGGGGCGGCTCGGCGAAGCCCTGCTGGCGGCGCGTTCGAGCGCCACCGCCTGAAGCGAATAGATCGCCAGGGCCAGCCAGATCATCGCAAAGGCCACCGCCTGCACCGCGCCAAAGGGTTCGCCGAAAACCACCACCGCGCACAGGAATTGCAGGGTCGGGTTCAAATACTGGATCACCCCGACGGCAGACATCGAAATCCGCCGCGACGCATAGGAAAACAGGATCAGCGGGCTGGCGGTCATCGGCCCGGAAAACACCAGCAGCAGGCTGTCGCCCAGATCCTGGCCAAAGACCCCGCCGGGGCGCAGCACCACGCCGTGCCAGCCCTGCGTGTGCACACCCCACAGCCAGACCGCCGCCAGCGGCGCCAGTAGCGCCACCTCGGCGGTGACCGAAACGATCGGCCCGGCGCCGGTCTTTTTCTTGGCCAGCCCATAGAGGCCGAAACTGGACGCCAGCACCAGCGAAATCCAGGGCACGACGCCCAGCCCGACGCTCAGTACCACCACCGCCAGGGCGGCGATCCCCACCGCCAGCCACTGGCCGCGGGGCAGACGTTCGCCGAATACCACCATGCCCAGCACCACCGCCACCAGCGGAAAGATGTAATAGCCCAGGCTGGCTTCGACTGTATGGCCGATCTGGATCGACAGGATGTAGAGAAACCAGTTGAGCGAAATCATCGCCGCCGCAAACCCCACCGCCCCCAGGCCGCGCCAGGACCGC
>JAJRUE010000071.1 GCA_024277955.1 Alphaproteobacteria bacterium
CCCAGCCCCAGCCCCTTTGACGAGGCGCATACCACGGCCCTGCGGCCGGAAATTCCCAGATCCATGTCGTTTTCCCCCGATCAACTGAAACCTTCGGCGCGACAATGGCGCAAGGGGGCCGCACAGGCAATGGCTGCCGTTCCGGGCCGGTGCGTGGATCGGTTCGGGCCCCGGGCGGGCCAGGGTTTACGGTTTCAGCGCGACGATCGCGAGGCCCGTGGTCCCGGTGAATCCGGGCAGCGTCACCGTGCCGGTGGCGTTGCCAGCCGAATCGGCCGGGTTGATCAGGGTGATCGCATCGGCCCCGTCGCCAAGGTATCCGCCACTGACCGGCACCGCGAATGTCGCCGTGCTGCCGCCGTAGGTCAGCGACCCGGTGATGTTGCCGGTCAGCGTGTTCGACGGGAACAGCGCTGGCGTCGCCGCGGCCACCGCCAGCGTGCCGCTGATCGTGACGCCGTTGCCCGAGGCGAAATTCCCAAGCGTTCCGGCAACCGACGTGCTGTTGCTGGCAAAGCTCGCGGTCAGGCTGGCGTCGCCCACCAGGCTGTCCGACCCCGAGGCGGTCTGCATCGTGCCGGTCACGAAACCGTTGTAGGTCGCTGTCCCGACTATGGGCATCTGGGCCACCGGCGTCACCTGAAGCGTGTTCAGGCAGTCGCTCATCTGCCCGGCGGCGGCCACCCGGTCGCTGGGCGGGGCCAGTTCGCACGGGGATTTCGGCACGCAGGCCGACAGGGCCAGCAAGCCGACCATCGCCACGCCACCAAGCTTGACTTTCCTTTGCATGTCTACTGCTTCCCTCTTCTGCGGTCCGGCAAACGCTGTTGGCGCCGGTTCCCGTTGTTTCCTGATTGCGGGTCATTTCGGCCCGGTCAGGAGGATTGCCGCCTTATCTGGCAACAATACGGCCCTGCCGGGACGAATTGTTGAAAGATTGCCCAAGGCGGCGAAACTTGCGGGATTGCCGCCGAAAATGGTTTTCCAACCGGCAGGAAACCGCCGGTTTTTCGGCGCATGCGCCCGGCGGGACCGTCCCCGGGCGGTTACCGCGTGGCGATGAAACTCCCGAACAGATAGCCGGTGCCCGAGTTGCTGATCGCGCTGCCGGCCACCGCGCCGGTGATCGCGCCATAGCCCGCCCCCCGGAAATCGCCCGACAGGTCCGAGGTGATGGTGAAACTGTCGCCCGGGCCGGTGATCTTGCCGTCCATGTTGGCGCTGAACGTGTAGCCCGACGCCGGGTTGGCGGCGCGGTCGAGGACGCCGTTGGTGATCGCCAGGCTGCCGGTCAGGGTTGCGCCGTTCTGATCGGAAAACGCGCTGGCCGAGCCGGTCAGGCTGGCGTTCGAAAACTGCACCCCCAGCGACAGCGCGCCGTTCATCCGCCGTTCCCCCGCCGCGGTGCCGATCCGCAGGCCGATCACCCCGTTGAAGGTCGCCCCGCCGCCCAGCGGCAGGCTGGCCGGGTCGGTAAAGGCGATCGCGTCCCAGGTCGCGTGCAGCCCGTCGGCCGTCGCCTGATAGTCGCCGTAGCCGGGCTGCGCCCCCGGCGGCGTGCCCGACCCGCCCGAACCCGAAGCGCTGCAGCCGGCCAACAGAACCGCCAGCCCCATCGCCAACAGGCCGGGGCGAGGCGCGCGGGGGCGTGCAGCCTTTTCAGGTCGGGACACGGTCATCAGACACCCGTTTCGGACCGCCCCAGTCGAACGCCAAATACTGAAGATCGGATTAACCTTGTTTTTCGCCCCGCTCGGATCGCCCGCGCCCCCTCGGGCGCCGGCGGCGATTGCGCCCGCCCGCGCGCTGCCCTATATCCCGCCCCCATGTTGGACCAGACCCATAACCGCCCGCCGCTGCCCCCGGAAATCGCCCGCCGGCGGACCTTTGCGATCATCAGCCACCCGGACGCGGGCAAGACCACGCTGACCGAAAAATTCCTGCTCTATGGCGGCGCCATCCAGATGGCGGGACAGGTGCGCGCCAAGGGCGAAGCGCGGCGCACGCGGTCCGACTACATGAAGATGGAGCAGGAACGCGGGATCTCGGTGTCCGCCTCGGCGATGAGCTTTGATTTCGACGGGCATCGCTTCAACCTGGTCGACACGCCGGGCCACTCGGACTTTTCCGAGGACACTTACCGCACGCTGACCGCGGTGGATGCCGCGGTGATGGTGATCGACGGCGCCAAGGGGGTAGAAAGCCAGACCCGCAAGCTGTTCGAGGTCTGCCGGCTGCGCGATCTGCCGATCCTGACGTTCTGCAACAAGATGGACCGCGAAGCGCGCGACACCTTCGACATCATCGATGAAATCCAGGAAAACCTCGCCATCGACGTGACGCCCGCAAGCTGGCCGATCGGCATGGGGCGAGAATTCATAGGTTGCTATGACCTGCTGAACGACCGGCTGGAACTGATGGACCGATCGGATCGCAACGTCGTGGCCGAGAGCATTGAAATCAACGGGCTGGACGATCCGCGCCTTGCCGAACACGTGCCGGCGCATCTGCTGGAAAAATTCCTCGAAGAGGTCGAGATGGCCCGCGAACTGCTGCCCGCGCTGGACCGGAAGGCGCTGCTGGAAGGCACGATGACGCCGATCTGGTTCGGCTCGGCGATCAACAGTTTCGGGGTGCGCGAACTGATGCGCGGAATCGCCGATTTCGGCCCGCCGCCGCAGCCGCAACGCGCCACCCCGCGCCAGATTTCCCCTGAAGAACCAAAGGTTTCCGGCTTTGTCTTCAAGGTTCAGGCGAACATGGACCCCAAGCACCGCGACCGGGTTGCGTTTTTGCGCCTGGCCTCGGGGCATTTCAAGCGCGGCATGAAACTCTTGCATGTGCGCTCCAGGAAACAGATGGCGGTGACCAACCCGGTGCTGTTCCTGGCTTCCGACCGCGAGCTGGCCGAAGAGGCCTGGGCCGGCGACATCATCGGCATCCCCAACCACGGGCAATTGCGCATCGGCGACACGCTGACCGAGGGCGAAGCGCTGCGGGTCACCGGCATCCCGTCCTTCGCGCCGGAACTGCTGCAAAACGTGCGCGCGGGCGACCCGATGAAGGCCAAGCACCTGGAAAAGGCGCTGATGCAGTTCGCCGAAGAAGGCGCGGCCAAGGTGTTCAAGCCGATGATCGGGGCGGGCTTCATCGTCGGCGTGGTCGGGGCGCTGCAGTTCGAGGTGCTGGCCAGCCGGATCGAACAGGAATACGGGCTGCCGGTGCGCTTTGAAGCGTCGCAGTTCACCTCGGCGCGCTGGATCACCGGGCCCAAGGAGGCGGTGGACGCCTTTGTCAGCCAGAACAAGGGCCATGTGTCCTACGACAACGACGGCGATCTGGTGTATCTTACGCGGCTGCAATGGGACATCGACCGGATCGAGCGCGATCACCCGGAGCTCAGGTTGACCGCGACGAAGGAAATGATGGTATAGCGCGCGCCTCGTGGTGGCGCCGGGAGCGCCGCCGCCGGTGCGGGCCGAGCGCCAGCGCCAGCCCGCTGGCCCCGAAGAGCACCAGCAGGACCGAAGCGACATCGGCCAGGATCTCGATCGTCTGGTTGGCGCCGATGCTGGCGCCCAGCGCGGTGCTTTGGCCATGCCGGTGCCCGGCGCCCCAGCGCAGGCTGCGGCTCAGCTCGTGGCCGGCGGGGTCGTGGAAGACCCGCCAGAACCTGGTCTGCACCCAGTAGAACCCGGTATCGCGCAGCACGATCACCTCGCCCTGGTCGGATGAAACGCGAAACACCGGCTGGCCGCGAAACACGCCCTTGCGCGCGGCTTCATACAGCCCGTCGGGCCAGGTGCGCCGGGCGATGGTGCCGGCGGTGGTGGCGCTGACCGGCTGAGGGTCCGGCCAGTTGTCGACCACCGCCAGGTCGGCGGGCTTGCCATAGGGCAAGAGCGCCTGCACCGCCGGGGCGTGGTTCACCACCAGCCCGCCAAGGCCGAGCGCGATCAGCCACGGAAGCACCGCCAGCCCGAGCAAATGGTGCAATTTCTTGAGGTTGCTTTCCAGCTTGCTCGGTCTGGCGGGCATGAGTGGCTCCGTTCTTGCCTGAAGTTATCGCGGTGGTGTCGCGCTGTGAGCGGCGAGTGCCGGTACCGACGATGGATGCGGCGGCCGCGCCGCAGGGTCCATCCAACTTTGGGGTGAAAACGGCGATTTCCAACTAAAGTTTATGCCGGATTTCAGGCATTTCGCCGCCCCGGGGGGCCGGCCCGCCCAGCGGGCCGGCCCAAGGTTTTTGCAAAAACCCTGGCCAAGGCGCTTGCAAGCGCCTTTCGGCGCGGCCGCCGGCCGCGCGGGCCCGTAGCGATCAGTTGATTTCGGCTTCGCCGCCGCGCGCCCTATATTGGAAACAGGGCAATCATCCGCGGGGCACCTGCCATGACCAATCGGGTTTCTACCGCCATCGGGCGTGGCCTGGCGCGCTACCTGCAAAAGCAGACCGGCGACTATATCCCCTTTGCGATCACGCCCGCGCCGCTGCTGCGCGCCACGCTGCGCCCGGGCGATGTGCTGCTGGTGGAAGGCAACACCCGCATTTCCGGCGCGATCAAGTATCTCACCCATTCCACCTGGTCGCATGCCGCCTTTTGCGCCGGGCGCGACGGCGACGACCACGAGCTGATCGAAGCCGACCTGACCGAGGGCGTGCGCAGCGTACCGATCGAAACCTACGAGATGCTCAACACCCGGATCTGCCGGCCCGTGTCGCTGCGCCCCGACGACCTGGACACGGTGGTCACCTACATGAAGAACGCGCTGGGCCGGACCTATGACCTGAAAAACGTCCTGGATCTCGTGCGCTATCTTCTGCCGCACCCGCCGGTGCCGCACCGCTGGCGCCGCCGCATGCTGGCGCTGGGGTCGGGCGACCCGACGCGGGCGATCTGTTCGACGCTGATCGCCGAGGCCTTTCAGCAGGTGCGCTACCCGATCCTGCCGATCATCGAGGCCAGCTGCCCGGCCCATTGCGCCCGCGAGATCCTCACGATCCGCCACCATTCGCTGTTCGTGCCGCGCGATTTCGACCTGTCGCCCTATTTCCGGGTGATCAAGCCGACCATCGAGGTCGGTTTCGACTATACCCAGCTGACCTGGTCCGACCGCCCGCCCCCGCCGCGCCGCCGCGCCCGCCCGCCCACCGATGCGCCCAGCCCTGCATCCAGCCCTGCGCCCAGCCCTGCGCCCGCGCCAGGGTCGGCCCCGGACCCGGACTGCCCCTGCCCGCCCCCCGAACGCGCCCGCCCCCCGGCGCGCGATCCCGGCCCCGACTGTCCCTGCCCCCGGTGATCCCGGACCCGGGCCGGGGTTCCGGGCCGGCGTTTCGGGGCCGATTGCCCGCTTTTTGGAAACAAAGCCACTATTTGTCACGGTTTGTTCACCCAGCGGCACTGCCGATTGACCATGTCGGGCTTATCGGCTAGGCAGCAGGCGCAGGGGCGCCCCTTTGGGGAAAGCGCGGACCAACCGGGGCCGCCGCCCGAGAACCGATACGGGCCTGAAGCGTCCGTAAACCAACGGACAAAGATGACCACATTCTCCGAGTTGAACCTGGCACCCAAGGTGCTGAAAGCTGTCGAGGACGCCGGCTACGAAACCCCCACCCCGATCCAGGAAGGCGCGATACCGCCAGCGCTCGAAGGGCGCGACGTGCTGGGCATCGCCCAGACCGGCACCGGCAAGACCGCCTCTTTCACGCTGCCGATGATCACCATGCTGGCGCGTGGCCGGGCGCGGGCGCGAATGCCGCGCAGCCTGGTGTTGTGCCCGACGCGCGAACTGGCCGCGCAGGTGGCGGAAAACTTCGACACCTACGCCAAATACGTCAAGCTGACCAAGGCGCTCTTGATCGGCGGCGTGTCGTTCGGCGAGCAGACCAAGCTGATCGACCGCGGCGTGGATGTGCTGATCGCCACCCCGGGCCGCCTGCTGGACCATTTCGAACGCGGCAAGCTGCTGCTGACCGGCGTGCAGATCATGGTGGTGGACGAAGCCGACCGGATGCTGGACATGGGCTTTATCCCTGATATCGAGCGGATCTTTTCCTTTACCCCGTTCACGCGCCAGACGCTGTTCTTTTCGGCCACCATGGCGCCGGAAATCGAACGCATCACCAATACCTTTCTTTCCAACCCGGCGCGTATCGAAGTGGCGCGCCAGGCCACCGCCGCCGAAAACATCGCCCAGGAAGTGGTGCTGTTCAAACCCTCGCGCCGCGACCGCGCCGCCAGCGAGAAACGCAAGCTGTTGCGCGCGATCATCGATGCCGAGGGCGAAAAGCTGACCAACGGCATCATCTTTTGCAACCGCAAGACCGACGTGGATATCGTCGCCAAGTCGTTGAAAAAATACGGCTATGACGCGGCCCCGATCCACGGCGACCTGGACCAGTCGCAACGCACCCGCACGCTGGACGGGTTCCGCAATGGCGAGCTCAAGCTGCTGATCGCCTCGGACGTGGCGGCGCGCGGGCTGGACGTGCCTTCGGTCAGCCACGTGATCAACTACGACGTGCCGGGCCATGCCGAAGACTACGTGCACCGGATCGGCCGCACCGGGCGCGCCGGGCGCGACGGCAAGGCGATCATGATCTGCGAGCCGCGCGACGAAAAGAACCTGGCCGCGGTGGAGGCCCTGATCAAAAAGGACATTCCGCGCGCCCCGAACCCGCTGACCGGGACCGTCGCCCCGGACGCGGCCCCGGCGGCCGCCGGTGACGATGCCGGCGACAGGCCAAGGCCCGCCAAGTCGAAATCCTCGCGCCCGGCGCGCAAGAAGAAAGCGGCGCCCAGGCCGGAACAGCAGCCCGCCCCGCAGGGCGAAGCCGCGGCCAGCCCTGCGCCTTCCGCCGAGCCCTCGGCCCAGCCTGCCCCTGAACCGTCGCGCGAACCGTCCCCCGAGCCGGCGCGCGAAAAGCGCCCCGCAAGGGAGGCTGCCAAGGACAGCGCCAAGGACAAGCCCAAGTCGCAGCGCGGTCGTGGCCGGCGCGACGACCGCAAGGTCGTGGGCATGGGCGATCACATGCCCAGCTTCATCGCGAAAAGCTTTTCCGACCGCAGTTCGGGCTAGGCACAAAACCCCATCATTGCAAATCGGGTGCAAGGCGAGCTTCGCGTCCGGCCCCGAGGGGGGCGCTCTGGCATCTGCGCAGGGGGGCGCGCGTGCAACGTCGCTCCTTCTTGAAACGATACCACCAATTCGCGCCCGCCTGGGGGGCGGGGTCGGGCGCGAACCGGATCGCAAGCGATCCGGCGGAGCGGAAAGCCAATGTGGCGGACTGTGGATTCGGGTGACCAGGGCCTGTCTTCATTTGCCTTACGCTGCCCCGGCGCGGCGGCGCCGGATCTACCGCCCGGAACCCGTGCAGACCCCGTGTCAGAGCCGCCCGATCTCGGTGCGTTTCGCCCCCTTCTGCTCGGCCAGCAGGCACAGCCAGTCATGGGCGACCGTGGCCGCCGCGATGGCGGTGATTTCGCTGTGGTCGTAGGGCGGCGACACCTCGACCACGTCCATGCCCACAAGGTTCAGCCCCTTCAGCCCGCGCACCAGTTCCAGCGCCTGCCAGCTTGCCAGCCCGCCCGCGACCGGCGTGCCGGTCCCCGGGGCAAAGGCCGGGTCCAGCCCGTCCACGTCAAACGACAGATACAGCGGCGCATCGTCGGCGCGTTCGTGCACCACCTCGAGCACCGCGTCGATGCCGTAACGGTGCACCCAGGGGGCGGTCAGGATCTCGAACCCGTGATCGCTGTCGTTGAAGGTGCGCAGCCCCACCTGCACCGATCTGGCGACATCGACAAGGCCTTCGGCGGCGGCGCGCGCGAACATGGTGCCGTGGTCCATGGTCACGCCATCGTCGTCCCAGGTGTCGCAATGGGCGTCGACCTGCAGCAGCGCCACCGGCCCGTGCCGCTTTGCATGCGCCCGCAGCAGCGGATAGGTCACCGAATGGTCGCCCCCGAGCGTCAGCATCCGGGTGCCCTGGGCGAGGATCGCATCGGCATGGGCCTCGATCGCCGGGCGCACGGTTTCGGGGTGGTGCGGGTCCAGGTGCACATCGCCCCAGTCGATCACCGAAAGCGCATCGAACGGGTCGAAGCCGAAGGGAAAGGCCTGCAGTTCCGCCAGCTGGACCGAGGCCGCCCGGATCGCCTGCGGCCCCAGCCGGCAGCCGGGGCGAAAGGTCACCGCGTTGTCGAAGGGCACCCCCGACACCACCACGTCGACGCCGTCCAGGTCGCGCGAATAGTTGCGCCGCAAAAAGCTGAGCGCGCCGCCATAGGTCATTTCGCGCCACCGCCCGTGCGTGTCCTTGCGCCGAAACGCCTGGTCTCCGTGATCCGCCATGTCTGGCCCCCGTTTTCGTTGCCCCGGTCCGTTGCCTCTGCGACTTTTGATCAAATTCGCGCCCTGGGCAAGCCCCGGCCCTGGTCATCGCGTGGTATCGGCGGGGGGGATGGCGGGCGCGATCCGCGCCACCCTCGCCAAACCGCGGAAATCCTGTATAAGTCGCCCTCGCGGCGAACCGCAGGGCAGGACGGCACGGGTGGGCAGGACCGACAGACATTCATGGACCGAGGTGCGCGAGCGCATTCGCGCCCGCATTCTGGACGGCACCTACCATGCCGGCCAGAAGCTGCCGCGCGACGAAGACCTTGCGGCTGAACTGGGCTGCGCCCGGTCCACCGTCCAGCGCGCCATGCGCGATCTGGCCGACGCCGGCATGATCGAGCGCCGGCGCAAGGGCGGCAGCCGGGTGCGGCTTGATCCGGTGACCCGCGCCACTTTCGAAATCCCGGTGATCCGCCAGGAGGTGGAACAGGCCGGCAAGAAATACGACTATCGCCTGATCGATCGCGCGCTGGCCATCCCGCCCGCCGGCGACCTGGCGAAATTCGAACTGCCGCGCCCGCGCGAGATGCTGCGCATCCGGGCGCTGCACCTGGCCGACGGCAAGCCGCATGTGTTCGAAGACCGCTGGGTCTGCCCGGAAACCGTGCCGGAAATCCTGACCCTGGACCTGGCGCGCGAGAACGCCAACGAATGGCTGGTACGCAACAAGCCCTACAGCCGGTGCGACCTGCGTTTCCTGGCGATCGGCGCCGGCGCGCGCGAGGCCGAGATCCTGGCCTGCCCCCCGGGGGCCGCACTGTTCGTGATCGAGCGCACCACCTGGATCGGTCCCGACCCGATCACCAGCGTGCGCGCCGTGGCCGCTCCGGGCTACCAGTTGACGACCCGCGCCTAGGGTTGGGCGGGGCCAAGGCGCTTGCAAG
>JAJRUE010000072.1 GCA_024277955.1 Alphaproteobacteria bacterium
CGATGGCGATCTCGCGCGCCAGCCCGTGCACATAATCTTCGATCAGCACCTGCACGCCGTTCTTGAAGTGCATGAAGCCGACCACGATCGTCAGTCCCGCCACGATCGCCGGGAACGGTCGCGCGAAATAGGCCGCCACCTCGGCGTGCGGGCGGCCCAGCATCGGGCCGAAGGTAAAGACGAACAGCGGCACCAGCACCAGCAGGCCGACGGCGCTGACCGTCTGGCTCCACATCCGTTCGGTGCCCCGGCGTGCGGCCCCCAGCCCGGTTGCGCGTTTTCTTGCAGTCAGGAAAGTCATCGCCCGCCTCCTTTGTCAGATGATCGCGATGGTGATGAGCGTCAGCACCACCGATCCGACGATCACGCCCCAGCCAAGTTTTTCCGCCACCGGCAGGTCGAGGCCGCGGCCGCTGTCCCAGATCAGGTGCCGCACCCCGGCCAGCGCGTGATACCACAGCGCCCAGAGCGACAGCGTCATCACGATATCGCCCAGCCAGCTGGTCATCAGCCCGTCGATCACCGCAAAGGCATCGGCCGATGTCGCCGCCGCCAGGAACCAGGCCACCACCAGCAGACCGCCCAGCAACAGCGCGTTGCCGGTGATCCGGGTCAGGATCGAGGTCACCGAGGTCAGTTGCGGCCGGTAAATCGTCAGGTGCGGCGAAAGCGGCCGCTTGTTCTGAGTCGCATCGGGCATGCGCATTCCCTTTTCGAAAATTTCGACGTGAAGCTGCCACCGAGTGTTAGCCCCGTTCGCAGCCGGTTTATAGGGGGGGACACGTTACCAATGTGCGAACGCGGTCGAATGCGGGATTTTTTTCGCTCTTGTGATCACAGAATAATTCTCTGTGATCACATGGCGTCACTCGGCCGGCGCGCTGGCCGCCAGTTCATCGGCAAACTCGGTGCAAATGGTGATCTCGCCGGTTTCGGGGTCGTAAAACGCATTCGCCTCGCCGCAGGGTTCGACGCGCACGGTCATCGGCCGGTCCAGGGCGAACTGCCGGTTCAGCGCCGCCAGTTCTTCGCCGATCACGCTTTGCGCCGGCCCGGCGCCCTGTGCCGCCAGAACAAAGGCCCGCCCCCCCGGCTCGGCCGCCATTTCATCAAGCACCGGCCCCCAGCTGGCCATCGCCAGGTCGTATTCCTCGGGGCAGCTGTCCAGCCGTTCGTCCGGCAGCCCGAGATCCGCGGCCACATCGGCGCGGTCCTCGGGGTTTGCCCCGTAAAACAGGCACACAAGGTTGTAATAGCGTTGCAGATCCGGCCCGTGCACATCCCAGAACGCCACCTCGCCGCCCTCGGCGGCCAGGGTGTCGGCCTCTTCCAGGAACCCGAAGGCGGTGGAATAGGCCATGTCGGTTGCGCTTTGTTCGTCGAACAGGGCGTCGATCAGAAGCGCCGAAAACACGTCCGCGGCGTCTTCTTCCTGGCCAAAGATCGGCAGCTGCTTGCGGTCGATCAGCGCGTGCCCCAGCTCGTGATAAAAGATCGCCCGCAGATTGTCGGCGACGAACAGTTCGCCGGCCTGCGTTGGCCCCTGTCCGGAGCCCGGCCCGCTCTGCGCCAGCGCCTGCGTCGCCAGCCCGCCTACGCCCAGCGCCAGCAACGCAGCCGCCGCAACCGCGCCCACCAAGTTGTGATCACGTTCCTGCAAATCGCCCCCCTTTCGCGGCTCAGACCGGTATCAGGGCCCAGTAGTCGAGATCCAGCAGCACCTCGGGCAGGTATTTCCCGTCGGCATCGCGAAGCCCCTGGCCGGTTCCCTTGGTCGCCACCAGCCGCAGGCGCAGCGCGCCGACGCCGGGCACCGGGCTTTCGGCATTGTCGAGCACCTCGGACCAGGCGCGCACGGTATCGCCGGCGAAACAGGGGTTGGCATGCGCGCCGCCGTTCAGCCCGGCGATCAACTGCGCATTGGCCAGCCCGTTGAAGCTCAGCGCCCGGGCCAGCGAAATGACATGTCCGCCGTAAATCAGCCGTCGCCCGTCCGGACGCTGGGTCACGTCGAAATGCACCTTGGCGGTGTTCTGCCACAGCCGCGTCGCCATCATGTGTTCGGCTTCGCTGACGGTCACCGCGTCCACATGGTCGATCACCTCGCCCACCGCGTAATCGCCCCAGCGATGGGCCTCGCCCGACTGCGCAAAGTCGTAGCCGCTGAAATCCAGCCCCGCCGGCACCACCAGATCGCCCGGCGCCACGGCCCCGGCCAGCTCGGGCACCACGGTTTCGGGCGCCGGGGCGTTGTGATCACGTTTGCGCACCATCACCCAGCGCACGTAGCTGAGCACCGCTTCTCCGTGCTGGTTGAGCCCGGTCGTGCGCAGCCAGACGATCCCCGACCTGCCGTTGGAGTTCTGTTTCAGCCCGATGATCTCGCTTTTGGCGCGCAGCGTGTCGCCGGGCCAGACCGGGGCCAGCCAGCGGCCCTCGGCATAGCCAAGGTTGGCCACTGCATTCAGCGAAATGTCGGGCACCGATTTGCCCAGCACCATGTGAAAGGTGATCAGATCGTCCAGCGGCGCGCGGGCCAGGCCGCAGGCGCGCGCGAACTCGTCCGAGGACTGCAGCGCATGGCGCGCCGGGTAAAGCGCATGATACAGCGCCCGTTCCCCGGCCCCCACGGTGCGCGGCACCGCATGCGCGATCACCTCGCCCAGGCGAAAATCCTCAAGAAAACGTCCCGGATTGGTCTTCACGGCTTCCTCATCACGCTGCCCCGCAAACCGCCAGCCGCGGCCGGCGGGCGGCCTGGCTTCAAGAATATTCCCCGGTGAACGGCGACGGGCCGATCCAGGCGTGAATGCCGGCGATCACCGCGAATACCACCACGGTTATCACCGCCAGTCGGATATCGCCCTGCACGGTGCCGCCCTGATAGGGCACGTAATCCGGCTCGGCCCGGTTGATGATCGCCATCGTCACCAGCGCCCAGGCCCCAAGCCCGCCAAACAGCACGATCGACGGCACATCGCCATTGGCCACCAGATGCGCCGCCGCCCAGGCGACCACGCCCCACAGCATCGGGTGGCGAACCTTGCCGCGCAGCCGGCTTTTCGACTTGCCCAGCCCCATGAGCACCACCGCCTCGATCATCAGCAGGTTGTTGATCCCCCGCCCCGAAGCGCCGAAATCCCACACGGTGGTGAACTCGGCGGCCTTGTAGCCCTGAACCATCAGCCAGATCGCCAGCAGCGACAGCGCCGCCACCACCCCCTTGCCGGCAACGCCCATCGAAGCGCGCAGCCCCGGCGCCAGCCGCTTGAACCAGTGCGCGAGACTCCAGATCACCAGACCCAGTACCAGCTTGCTCATCTATTTCTCCTTTGCGGCGATGGCGTCGAATTTCGCCAAGGTGGCCCGGGCGGTCTCGATATGCAAGTTTTCCACGATCCGCCCGTCCACCACCGCAATCCCCTTGCCGCTGGCGCGCGCCTCTTCGAAGGCAGCGATCTGCCGGCGGGCCAGCGCCACTTCGGCTTCGGACGGGGCAAAGACCGCGTTCGCCACCGCCACCTGCGCCGGATGGATCAGGGTCTTGCCGTCAAAGCCCAGGTCGCGCCCCTGTTCGCATTCGCGCCGCAGCCCGTCTTCGTCCTTGTAGGCGTTGTAGACCCCGTCCACCGCCACTGCCCCCGCGGCGCGCGCCGCCAGCAGGCACAGTTGCAGCGCGGTCTGCAGCGGGCCGCGATCGGGCGCGGCGCGGCAGTTCAGTTCGCGCATCAGGTCGTTGGAGCCCATCACCAGCCCTTCAAGCAGCGGATGGGCTGCGATGGCGGCGGCGTTCAGCACCCCGGCGGCGGTTTCCATCATCGCCCAGAGCGGCCGCGCGCCGGTCAGCCCGGCAACCGCATCCAGATCCTGCGGCCCGTTCACCTTGGGCACCAGAATTCCCTCGATCCGGGTCGAAGCGAAGGCGCGCGCATCCTCGGCCCCCCATTCGGTGTCCAGCCCGTTGATGCGCACCAGCCGGACCCGGTCACCGTAGCCGCCTTGGGCCAGCGCCGCCGCCAGGGTTTCGCGCGCCGCCTGTTTCTGGTCCGGGGCGACGGCGTCTTCGAGGTCGAAGATGATCGCATCAACCGGCAGGCTGCGCGCCTTGTCGAGGGCGCGCGCATTCGACGCCGGGATATAGAGAACGCTGCGAAGGGGTGCTTGATCGGTCGCCATGATTCTTTCCTGTTTCAGCTCGCACGAAAATTCCATGAAACGCGCGCTGGGCGCAAGATATTTCTCGCCGCGCCGCAGCAAGACCCATGACCACGCGGCCGCGCGGACCGGCCCTCGGACACCGCGAGGCCCAGGACCGCCCCAACCGGCACCGCACGCCCTGTTAACCAATCCTTGGCGCCCGATCCGCAGACTTGCAGGACATTCGCGCGCCGGTCCGATCCGGGCGCATGACTGCTTGGGGGCAAGACATGAAACAACAGTTCTTCGCGATTTCCATCGTCGGGCTTGGCGCGCTCTTGCTGGCCACCCAGCACGCCTTCGGCCAGGCCAGTGTCGTCTGCGGCGACCATGACGCGATCAGCGCCGAACTGGCGCAGCGCTGGGGCGAAGAGGTGCAGAGCATGGGGCTGACCGCCCAGGGCGCCCTGGTCGAGACCTTCGCCGCGCCCGACACCGGCACCTGGACCATCACCGTCACCCTGCCGTCGGGGAAGACCTGCGTGATCGCCGCCGGCGAGGCCTTTGAAAGCCGCGCCCTGACCGCGCCGGGCAACGACGCCTGAACCCGCCGGCGCGAACCCGCCCGCGCCGTCTCAGCCAAGCCCGTCCCAGATCAGCTTGGCGCCGGTCGCCAGCAGGAACAGATAGGTCAGGCCAAAGAACAGCCGTTCGGGCACCCGGCGGTGAAACCAGACCCCGGTCCACACCCCGATCAGCGCCACCGGCGCCAGTATCACACCCTGGCGTAGCCCCTGGACGCTGAAAAAGCCAAGCGCGGCATAGGGCAGGAATTTCAACAGGTTGATCGCCCAGAACACGATCACCGTCGTCGCCTGATAGCGGGTCTTGCCGAGACCGCGCGACAACAGAAACATCGCCGCCGGCGGCCCGCCCGCATGGCTGATGAAACTGGTGAACCCGGCCACCAGCCCCGCCAGAAGCCCCGCCGCCGGCCCCATCGGGGCGCGGGCCGGGCGCAACCAGGCGGCGGCGCGCGCGCCCTGCCAGGCCACGAACCCGATCGCCACCGCGCCGATCAACAGGCGGAACGTGTCCGGGTCGGTCAGCCCGAACACCGCCGCCCCCAGGCCGATCCCCGGCAGGGCCCCGGCGATCAGCAGCCGCGCCGAGCGCCAGTCCCACTGCCGCCAGTAGGGCCTCAGCGCCCCCACATCCATCAGCATCAGCAGCGGCAGCATCAGCCCCACCGCCTGCGCCGGGTCGAGAATCAGCGCCAGGAGGGGCGTCGCCGCAAAGGCAGCGCCCGAACCGAATCCCCCCTTCGAGACCCCGGCAAACAGCACCGCCGGCACCGCCAGCGCGAAAAACGTGATCTCTGAACCCAACGGACCGTCCCCCCCGGCGGCGGCCGGTTCCCCGGCCCTGCGCCCTGTTGCTGCACGGGGATTTCATAGCGAACCGCCCCCGCCACCGCCAGCCCGCTGCGCCACCCCGCCCCGCCGCGCCCAGCCCCGCCAGGAGCGTGCCGCACCGCAGCACCCTTGCGCGTGGGCGCGCGAATGGATAGGCAACGCCCAAGTTTGGAATATCGCGCGACATCCAAAGGACGGAGACCTCAAAATGGCTAGACCAAAAATTGCGCTGATCGGCGCCGGGCAGATCGGCGGCACGCTGGCCCACCTGGCGGCGATCAAGGAACTTGGCGACGTGGTGCTTTTCGACATCGCCGAAGGCACGCCCCAGGGCAAGGCGCTCGACATCGCCGAAGCCGGCCCCGCCGAGGGCTTCGACGCCGCCCTCAAGGGCACCAATGACTACGCCGACATCGCAGGCGCGGATGTGTGCATCGTCACCGCCGGCGTGCCGCGCAAGCCGGGGATGAGCCGGGACGACCTGCTGGGCATCAACCTCAAGGTGATGAAAGCGGTGGGCGAAGGCATCAAGGCGCATGCCCCCGGCGCCTTCGTGATCTGCATCACCAACCCGCTGGACGCGATGGTCTGGGCGCTGCGCGAATATTCCGGCCTGCCGCACAACATGGTCTGCGGCATGGCGGGCGTGCTGGACTCGGCGCGTTTCCGGCATTTCCTCAGCCTCGAATTCAACGTGTCCATGCGCGATGTCACCGCCTTCGTGCTGGGCGGCCACGGCGACACGATGGTGCCGTTGGTGCGCTACTCGACGGTCGCCGGCATCCCGCTGCCGGATCTGGTCGAGATGGGCTGGACGACGCAGGACAAGCTGGACGCGATCGTGCAGCGCACCCGCGACGGCGGCGCCGAAATCGTCGGGCTGCTGAAAACCGGCTCGGCGTTTTACGCCCCGGCCACCAGCGCCATCGAAATGGCCGAGGCCTTTCTGAAGGACCAGAAACGGGTGCTGCCCTGCGCCGCCTGGGTCGACGGCGCGCTGGGGCTCAAGGGCATGTATGTGGGCGCCCCCACGGTGATCGGCGCCGGCGGTGTCGAACGGGTCGTGGACATCCGCCTGGCCAAGGACGAACAGGCGATGTTCGACAAGTCGGTGGACGCCGTCAAGGGCCTGGTCGAAGCCTGCAAATCCATCGATTCGCAGCTGGGTTAGGCGCCAATCAGCAAGAACAGCAAAGGCCGTGCCGGCAGGCGCGGCCTTTTCCATTTGGCAATGCTGGGTTTTTGTGATCACACTTTTCAGACGTGTGATCACAAATTTCGCTTTTCACCCCAACTTTACCGAAAATCAGATAAAAACCGTTTATTCATGTATTTGGTGTGTGCAATGGAAAGACCAAACGCACCAGCATGAAGGCGAGCCGATGAACATTCATGAGTATCAGGCAAAGGCGCTGCTGCGCGACTACGGCGCTCCGGTTTCCGACGGGCGCGTGGTGTTGCGGGCCGAAGAGGCCAAGACAGCCGCCAGCCAGCTTGACGGGCCGCTCTGGGTGGTCAAGGCGCAGATCCACGCCGGCGGCCGCGGCAAGGGCCACTTCAAGGAGGCCGACGCAGGCGAAGCCGGCGGCGTCCGGCTCACCCGGTCGGTGGAAGAAGCCGCCCAGGAAGCCGCCCGGATGCTGGGCCGCACGCTGGTGACCAAGCAGACCGGCCCGGCCGGCAAGCAGGTCAACCGCATCTATATCGAAGACGGCGCCGGCATCGACAAGGAATTCTACCTGGCCCTGCTGGTGGACCGGCAGACCAGCCGCGTGTCCTTCGTCTGCTCCACCGAAGGCGGCATGGATATCGAAGACGTCGCCGCAAAGACCCCGGACAGGATCCTGTCGTTCAGCGTCGATCCGGCCACCGGCTACCAGGGCTTCCACGGCCGGCGCATCGCCTTCGAGCTGGGCCTCGAAGGCCGCCAGGTGAAACAGTGCGTCGCGCTGATGGGCACGCTTTACAAGCTGTTCGTCGAAAAGGACTGCGAGATGCTGGAAATCAACCCGCTGATCCTCACCGACACCGGCGAGCTGAAATGCCTCGACGCCAAGATGGGCTTTGACAGCAACGCCATCTACCGCCACGCCGACATCGCCGCGCTGCGCGACGAAACCGAAGAAGACCCCAAGGAACTCGCCGCCTCGAAGTTCGACCTGAACTACATCTCGCTGGATGGCGAAATCGGCTGCATGGTCAACGGCGCGGGCCTGGCGATGGCGACCATGGACATCATCAAGCTCTACGGTTCGTCGCCGGCCAACTTCCTGGACGTGGGCGGCGGCGCCACCCGCGAAAAGGTGACCGAAGCCTTCAAGATCATCACGTCGGACCCGAACGTCAAAGGCATCCTGGTGAATATCTTTGGCGGCATCATGCGCTGCGACGTGATCGCCGAAGGCGTTGTCGCCGCGGTGAAAGAGGTCGGCCTGAAGGTGCCGCTGGTGGTGCGGCTCGAGGGCACAAACGTCGAGCAGGGCAAGGAAATCATCCGCAATTCGGGTCTGAACGTGATCGCCGCCGCCAACCTGGCCGACGCCGCCGAGAAAATCGTCAAGGCGGTGAAGGGATGACCCACCCCGCCGCCCGCCCCGGACCCAGCTCTGGCGCGCTGGCGCTGGCCGCACTGCTGGCCCCGTTGCTGGCAGCGCTCGCCGTACCGGTGGCGGCCGGCACGCCGCGTTTCGAACAGGCGCTGACCGGGCTTTGCCTGGCGGACCTGCCCGACATGGGCGCGGTCCCCGCCGCCTTTGCGGCGGCCAGCTGGCGCGGCACGGTCGGCGCCGGCGACGGCCAGACCGATTTCCGTCACGGCCAGACACGGGCGTCGGTATTCACCGGCTCGCCGACCGACCCGGCGGGCTGCGTGGTGGGCGACCCGGACGTTTCGCTGCTGGAAGCTCAATGGCTGGTCGAACTGTGGCTCGACAAGAACCACGCCGGCAACTGGTTCGAGGTTGACGCCACCACCGGCGACGGCATGGCGTGGCTGCTGAACCTCGGCACGGGCTCGGTTCGCTTCGAGCTGGATAGCGACGGCACCGGCAACGGGGCCCTGGTTTCATTCGAGCTGCGCTGATCGGGGCGCGGCCACTGACATAACAACGAAGGAACAGCCGACATGGCCATTCTCATCGACGAAAACACCAAGGTGATCTGCCAGGGCTTCACCGGCAGCCAGGGCACGTTCCATTCGGAACAGGCGATCGCCTACGGCACGAAAATGGTCGGCGGCGTGACGCCGGGCAAGGGCGGGCAGACGCACCTGGATCTGCCGGTCTTCAACTCGGTCCACGAAGCGCGGGCGCGCACCGGCGCCGACGCCAGCGTCATCTATGTGCCGCCGCCCTTTGCCGCCGACAGCATCCTCGAGGCGATCGACGCCGAAATCCCGCTGGTGGTCGCCATCACCGAAGGCATCCCGGTGCTGGACATGATGCGGGTGAAACGCGCGCTGGAAGGGGCGAAAACCACGCTGATCGGGCCCAACTGCCCCGGTGTGATCACACCTGACGCCTGCAAGATCGGCATCATGCCCGGCCATATCCACAAGCGTGGCTCCTGCGGGGTGGTGTCGCGCTCGGGCACGCTGACCTATGAAGCGGTCAAGCAGACCACCGATGTCGGCCTGGGTCAGTCGACCTGCGTGGGCATCGGCGGCGATCCGATCAAGGGCACCGAACATATCGACGTGCTCGAATGGTTCCTGGCCGACGACGAAACCACCAGCATCATCATGATCGGCGAAATCGGCGGCTCGGCCGAAGAAGAAGCGGCGCAGTTTCTCAAGGACGAAGCGAAGCGGGGCCGCTCCAAGCCGGTTGCGGGCTTCATCGCCGGGCGCACCGCGCCGCCGGGCCGGCGCATGGGCCACGCGGGCGCCATCGTTTCGGGCGGCAAGGGCGGTGCCGAGGACAAGATCGAAGCGATGAAATCCGCCGGCATCGTGGTCGCCGACAGCCCCGCCGGCCTTGGCGAAGCCGTGCTCAAGGCCATCGGCTAGCGCCAATCGCACGGGCCACCGGGGCCCGTGCAAATCTCCTGGCCCCGGCACGGGGCCGCATTTTGAAAAGGACTTGAACCGAGATGACCGAACAAAGTCCAAACGACCAGTTCCACGCCTCTTCGTTCTTGCAGGGGCACAACGCCGAATACATCGAACAGCTCTATGCCCGCTACGCCGATGACCCGGCGGCGGTGGACGCATCCTGGCAGGACTATTTCCGCCAGCTTGGCGACAGCCCGGTGGATGCGCGCCGCGAAGCCGCCGGCCCGTCCTGGGCGCGCAGCGACTGGCCCCCGGCCCCGGACGACGACCTGACCCACGCGCTGGATGGCCAGTGGCCGGCCGAACCGGAAGAAACCCCGGAAAAGACCGCCGCCCAGACCGCCGAAAAGATCCGCGCCAAGGCATCTGAAAACGGTGTCGAGCTGTCCGACGACGCGGTGCGCCGGGCGGTGCTGGACAGCATCCGCGCGCTGATGATCATCCGCGCCTACCGGATCCGGGGCCACCTGGCCGCCGACCTCGACCCGCTGGGGATGAACAACGGCACTTCGCACCCGGAACTTGACCCGGCGTCCTATGGCTTCAGCGAAGCCGACATGGACCGGCCGATCTTCATCGACAACGTTCTGGGTCTCGAAATTGCGACGATGCGCCAGATCATCGACATCGTCAAACGCACCTATTGCGGCACTTTCGCGCTGCAATACATGCATATTTCCGACCCCGAACAATCAGCCTGGCTCAAGGAACGGATCGAAGGCTACGGCAAGGAAATCCAGTTCACCCGCGAGGGCCGCAAGGCGATCCTGAACAAGCTGGTGGAAGCCGAGGGCTTCGAAAAATTCCTGCATGTGAAATACATGGGCACCAAGCGCTTCGGCCTTGACGGCGGCGAAAGCCTGATCCCGGCGATGGAACAGATCATCAAGCGCGGCGGCGCGCTGGGCGTCAAGGAAATCGTCATCGGCATGCCGCACCGCGGCCGTCTCAGCGTGCTGGCCAACGTGATGGGAAAACCCTACCGGGCGATCTTCAACGAATTCCAGGGCGGCAGCTTCAAGCCCGAGGACGTGGATGGCTCGGGCGACGTGAAATACCACCTGGGCGCCAGTTCGGATCGCGAATTCGACGGCAACAAGGTGCACCTCAGCCTCACCGCCAACCCCTCGCACCTGGAAGCGGTCAACCCGGTGGTACTGGGCAAGGTGCGCGCCAAGCAGGAACAGCTGGGCGACAGCGACCGCCACCAGGTGCTGCCGGTGCTGCTGCACGGCGACGCCGCCTTTGCCGGTCAGGGGGTGGTGGCGGAATGTTTCGGCCTGTCGGGGCTGACCGGGCACCGCACCGGCGGCACCATGCATATCGTGGTTAACAACCAGATCGGTTTCACCACGGCGCCGCGTTTCAGCCGCTCGTCGCCCTACCCCACCGACATCGCGCTGATGGTCGAGGCGCCGATCTTCCACGTCAACGGCGACGACCCCGAAGCGGTGGTGCA
>JAJRUE010000073.1 GCA_024277955.1 Alphaproteobacteria bacterium
ACCGAAGAGGCCGCCGCCTGCATCGGCGAAAACCCGTAGTGATCGTCCTGCGGATGGAAAGAACGCACATGACAGATCGGCGAAACCCCCTCGCCCACGGCAAAGCGATGCTTGCGCCCGCCCACCTTGTATTCATAGGCCACCGGCCAACCATCCGCGCCGGGCACGAGACTCATCCGGTCCGAGCGCAGCACATGCAACTCCGCCGGCACCCCGGCTTCGCCGCCCACAGCCTCCAGATAGCCATCCCCGGACAAAAGCATCTGCCCGTAAAGCGCCTCGAACAGCTCGGCCCGCCCCTGCAACGGGTTGGGCCGCGAAATCAGCTCCAGCACCGGGTGCACGTCATAGCGCCGCTCACTGTCCTGCAACACCAGCGGCAGGGCGGCGGCGGCCTCGGCAATCAGCTTCACACAGCGAAACCCCACCGGGTTGCCCATGAAGCCCACCTTGGTCAGCGTCACGGTGTCGCGCGCACTCCAGGCCACGCGCCCGGCGCTGCCCCAGGCCGCCACCCGGCCGGTGGCCGAAGCCTTGCGTTCGGGCACCACCGCCGCCCCACGTCGGAAAAAATCCAGTTTCATCTGCAAAGACACTCCTTTTCAGCGCCGGAAACCGCTCCCCGACGTCGCCATCTTCTTCTTTGTCCAAATACTCCCGCCGGAGGCGAAAAAGCGGCTTCAAAGCCGCTTGCAAGGCGTTTCAAAACGCCTTGCCCCTCACCCCAGCGTCCTGACCCGCGGGCGAACCCATTTCGCCGCCGGCCCGATCATCAGCTCGTGCAGCGCCCAGACCAGCGCATCCACCCGGTCGGGCGACCCCTTGCCTTCATAACCGCGCGCCGTCATCCGGCACATCTGGTCTTCCAGCTCCGCCAGCCCGCGCAAATGCTTCACCCGCCCCTGCTCGTAAAGCGCTGCCACCGGCTCGGCCCGCGCCACCTTGCCCCGCGTCGCCCGCACCGCCCGATAGGGCGCCACCGGGTCGATCTGCCGGATCACGCTTTCCACCAGATCGCCCCCCTGGTTCACCTCGGCCACCAGCCGGTCCGCCTCGTGGCGCGCCATCGCATCCAGCGCCGCGCGCGCCCACCCCTGCGGAGACGCCCCCGAAACGCTGGCATCCTCCAGCACCACCGCGCGCCAGTCCTGCGGCGGCCCCTGCAACACCGCCCCCACAACCACGATCCCGCATTCGTCCGACCCCGCATGGCCCGTCACCGGCGGATCCACCGCCACCACCACCCGGTCAAAGGCCGGCAACTCCTCGATACGCGCCGCCTCCAACGCCGAAGATGTCCACAAGGCCCCTTCCGCGTCCTCCAGCAACACCCCGTCCAGTTCCTGCCGCCCCAGCCTGGTCCCGGCATAGCGCGCCCGAACCTCCTCCAGAAAGGACTCGGCCAGAAACGCCCGGTTCGCCTCTGTCGGCGCATGGGTCACGGCGGTGGACGGGTTCGCCAGGACCGTCTTCAACACCCCTACATTGCGCGGCGTCGTGGTCACCACGGCGCGCGGATCCTCGCCCAGCCGCAAACAGAACTGCAGCATGTCCCAGCACTCTTCGGCGCGTTTCCACTTGGCCAGCTCGTCCACCCAGGCGGCGTCGAACTGCGGCCCGCGCAGGCTTTCCGGCTCATGCGCCGAAAACACCTGCGCCGTCGCGCCGTTGGGCCACTCCAGCAGCTTGCGCGTCGCCCGCCACACCGGCCGGCGGTCCGGCGGGCTGCAGGCCAGTATCCCGCTCTCGCCGAAAATCATCACCTCGCGGACCTGCTCGATGGTCTCGCCCACCAGCGCCACGCGCCGCGCGCGTCCGCGATCCAGCGGCCGCGGCCCCTCCACCTGGGCACGCACCCACTCGGCGCCCGCGCGGGTCTTGCCGGCGCCGCGCCCGCCCATCACCACCCAGGTCCGCCAGGCACCCTCGGGCGGCAGCTGGTGCTCCATCGCCCAGAACTCGAAAAGAAAAGGGAGCGCCAGCAGCGCCCCCTCGTCAAGCTCACCCAGAAATTTCTCCACCACCTCGGGCGGCGCGCAGGCAAGCCAGTCGGCGTCGGATTTCGTCTCGCGCGGCGGCAAGGTCGATGGCATAACCGTCGGCGATGGCGTCTTCTTCTCGGATGCTGTCTTCAATTTTCTGCTTCTCTTTCGCAAGCATCTGGATCGCCCCGGACAGCAGCCGGGCATCCTTCTGGATGTCCGCCGCCAGATCTGCCCCGCCATCTTCAAGCTGGCGGGCCGCCGCCCTGAGTGCCCTGATTGCCCTGGTGAATTGCTCCTCCGCCAGTTCGAGACTTTCCCGGCTGGCCCCGTCTGTTACGGGAGTTTTCAAAATCATACGTTACTGCCGCCTCTCATGCATGTTCCGCACGAGCGAAATGAAAAAGCAGCCGCCGGGGGATCACCCCGTGACTGCTTGCCCACTTCTTCTAGCTTGCCCAAAGGTATACATCGGACCGCGCGCACTGTCAAGCCCGCCCACCCCGGCACCGCCCGCTAAGGTTAAGAAAACATTAATTTTTCAGAGAACGCCCACCCGCACCCCACGACCCCGACCCCGGCTTTTGCCAACCGGACCAGCCCCGCCGAACCCGCCGAACCCACCGGCCCAGCCCGCGACGCACCCGCCGCCGCCATCACCCGGCCCGGCTCAGTTGCCGCCCTGCTGCGCCTCGATCGCGCGCCACTTGGCGACATTGCGGTTGTGCTCGGCCAGGGTCGCGGCAAAGGCATGCCCGCCGGTGCCATCGGCCACGAAAAACAGATAATCCGTGTCCGCCGGGTTCAGCGCCGCCCGGATCGCATCCTCGCCCGGATTGGCGATCGGGGTCGGCGGCAGCCCGGTGACCACATAGGTGTTATAGGGCGTTTCCCGCCGCAGCTCGCTCTGACGCAGCCCACGGCCCAGATTGCCCTTGCCATCGGTCACCCCGTAGATCACCGCCGGGTCGGTCTGCAGCCGCATCCCCTTGCGCAGCCGGTTGACAAAGACCGAAGCCACCACCGGGCGCTCGTCCGCCACGGCGGTTTCCTTTTCGACAATAGAGGCCAGCGTCAGCGCCTCTTGCGGCGTCTCGAACGGCAGATCCTCGGCCCGCTCGCGCCAGGCGGCATCCAGCCGGTCGGCCTGCAGCTTCTGCATCCGCGCCAGCAGCACGGCGCGCGATTCCCCGCTCTTCACCTCGTAGCTCTCGGGCGCCAACATGCCCTCGGGCGGATACTCGCCCACCGCCCCCGACAGGAAATCCGCCGCCTCGAGCGCCTGCACCACCTGCCACACGGTCGTGCCCTCGGCCATCGCCACCCGATACCGGGTGTCGCCCTGGGCGCGCACATCGGCATAGATCGCCGGCGCATCGCCCGCAGCCGGGTCAAAGGCCGCCACCTCGACAAAGCGCGTCGTCGCCGGGTCCAGTTCGCGCACCTGAACCTGCGCCCGGTTCACCCCGATGCGATACACCACCTCGGTGCCGCAGGTGCTGGCCCCGCCGCGCGTCACCAACTCGGCGATCTCGGCCATCGAGGCCCCCGCCGGCACCAGAAAGCTCCCGGCCTTCAGCTTGTCCGCCTTTTCGGAATAACTGACCCCGATGCGAAAGATCGTCGGGTTCGACACCGCGCCGCGCGCCGCCAGGTCTTCGGACACCCGGGTCATGTTCGACCCGCTCTTGACCCGCAGACAGATCGCGGTTTCCAGCGGCCCAGGTGCCGAATACTGCGCCTTGCCCCAGGCGATCACCCCGCCCACGGCCAGCAGGATCACGATGAACAGGGTCAGCGCATTCGACGCGATATGCCGCCACATCAGTCGGCGAGCCTTTTCATCACCAGGCTGGCATTGGTGCCGCCAAAGCCGAAGGAGTTGGACAGCGCCACATCGATCCGGCGTTCGCGCTTTTCATTGGCCGCCAGATCCAGCACCGGCTCGACCGCCGGGTTGTCCAGGTTGATCGTCGGCGGCGCCACCTGATCGCGCAGCGCCAGCACGCAGAATATCGCCTCGACCGCGCCCGCGGCCCCCAACAGATGCCCGATCGAAGACTTGGTCGAAGACATGGTCGCCCCGGCGGCGGCCGCGCCCATCAGGCGTTCGACCGCGCCCAGTTCCACGGTGTCGGCCATGGTGCTGGTGCCATGGGCGTTGATATAGTCGATATCCGCCGGTTCCAGCCCGGCGCGCGCGATCGCCGCCTGCATCGCCCGATATCCCCCGTCGCCATCCTCGGCCGGCGCGGTGATGTGATAGGCGTCGCCCGACAGGCCATAGCCGACGACCTCGGCATAAATCTTCGCGCCGCGCGCCCGCGCATGTTCGTATTCCTCAAGCACCACGACGCCCGCGCCCTCGCCCATCACGAAACCGTCGCGGTCCGCGTCATAGGGCCGGCTGGCGGTCTGCGGCGCATCGCTGCGCTTGGTCGACAGCGCCTTGCAGGCGTTGAACCCGGCGATCCCCAGATCGCAGATCGCCGCCTCGGCGCCGCCCGCGATCATCACGTCGGCATCGCCCAGCATGATCAGCCGGCTGGCGTCGCCGATCGCGTGCGCCCCGGTCGAACACGCCGTCACCACCGCGTGATTCGGCCCCTTGAACCCATAGCGGATCGACACCTGACCGCTGATCAGATTGATCAGAGAGCCTGGAATGAAAAACGGCGACACCCGCCGCGGCCCGCGCTCTTTCAGCAAGATCGCGGTTTCGGCGATCGACTGCAAACCGCCGATGCCAGACCCGATCATCACCCCGGTGCGCAGCCGGTCCTCTTCGGCCTCGGGCTTCCAGCCGGCATCGGTGACCGCCTGTTCGGCCGCCGCCATGCCATACAGGATAAAGTCATCCACCTTGCGCCGTTCCTTGGGCGCCATCCAGTCATCGGGGTTGAAGGTGCCATCGCTGCCGTCGCCATAAGGCACCTCGCAGGCATAATCGGTGGCCAGACCCGACGCATCGAACCGGGTGATGGTGCCCGCGCCCGATTGCCCGGCCAGCAGGCGTTCCCAACTGGCCTCGACCCCGCAGGCCAAAGGCGTCACCAATCCCAATCCCGTAACGACAACCCGGCGCATCTGCTCTCCTCGATCCGGCAAAACCTGTGCGCCCACAGATACACGGGGCGGCAGGCGGGGGGCAAGGGCAAGAAACCGGCAGCGCTTCGGGAAATCGCCGCAGGTGCGTCAGGGCCGCACCGGCAGCCCGCGACGCGCCGGCAACCGGACCGGGGCCGACCTCACGCAGCGGCCAGACGCGCAAGCGCGCCCCGCAACCGGAAAGCACCCGGAAAGCAATCAGCAAAACGGATCAGCAGAGCGCGCAGCGCGGGGTGATATCGCGCCGGATCGTCCCCCCCAGCGCGTGGCGCGCGCGTTCCAGATCGTGTTCCATCTGCAGGCGCAGCCAGAAATCGCCCGCCGTGCTGAAGAACCGCGCCAGGCGCAGCGACAGTTCGGCGCTGACCGGCAATTCGCCGCTCAGAACCCCGCGCACCGCCGCATCGCCGACCGAGATCCGTCCGGCAAGCTCGCCGGCCCCGATCCCCAGCGGCGCCATGTATTCGTCGCGCAGCACATCGCCCGGCGCCGGGCACAGGAACGCCGGCTCGGCGGCCTTGTCCACCGGCGCCGGCGGCAGATCTTCCACCTCGTAACCGGCGGCCTTCCAGGCCTTCAGCCCGCCGGTCATGTGCACCACGTCCAGATGGCCTTCGTTCAGCAGCATCTTGCCCGCCGCCTCCGACCGCTTGCCGATGGCGCAATACAGCACCACCTTCTTGCCCTCCAGCACCGGGAAAAGCTCGGGGTCGAACCCCGACAGCGGCAACAGCAGCGCACCGGGAATATGCTCCTTTTCGAACTCGGACACTTCGCGCACATCGACCAGAAGGATGTCGTTGCGGTCATACCATTGCTTGACGGTCTCGACGCTGGCCGGGGTCACGTCCAGGGGGGTTTTCTGCAACATCGCGCCACCTCGTTGAATTGGCCTGTGCGGGGGGCGCCAGTCGCCGGTCCCGCGGTCCCTTCAAGTATGGGCGCCCCACCGCCGCCGCGCAATCCGCGCAACCCGCTGAGCGTAAAAGAAAAACCGGCTTCCACAACGCAGCGGTTTGCCAAGACGCGCGTGCCGGCCCGGCGGCCTCGGGCGAACGATCGTTCCGCCCAGGGCCTGCGCCGGCGAACATCCGTTTCCGGCAAGGCGCGCAAAACCGGCCCAAAAGCCGCCGCACGGCCCCAAAGCCCCCGGCCAGACCCCGCCTTTGCCGCCCAAACACGAAAACGGCGCCCAACCGGACGCCGTTTCGCAAAAAATCTGGTTCGTGCCGGCTTCAGACAGCGCCGGTGATGAACTTGACCGCATCGCCAAAGGTCTGGATGGTCTCGGCGGCGTCATCGGGGATCTCGATGCCGAATTCTTCTTCGAAGGCCATGACCAGCTCGACCGTGTCCAGGCTGTCGGCGCCCAGATCGTCGATGAAGGAAGCGGATTCGGAGACCTTGTCCTCTTCCACGCCCAGGTGCTCGACAACGATCTTTTTCACGCGATCTGCGATGTCGCTCATAGTATTTCCTCACATTTCAATTGGGCCAGTGCCCTGCTTTGCTTTTGACCACTTGGCCGCTCAAGCCCCGCAATCGGACTGCGGGCATACCCCGGTATCAGGCCAGAGCCCCCGGAAATTCTGCGCCGCCTATAACACATCGCGCAGGCAAGGCAAACGCTTTGTGCATCCGGCGCGCACGCAAGGCACGCCCCCTTGACGGCGCCCGTGCCCCTCATATCATGGCGGCGATTCAGGTGCCCCGCGGGATGCAAGCCGCAACGCATATGGGGTGAAACGGGAAGCCGGTTCAAGGCCGTCGATGGCCCCAGTCCGGCACTGCCCCCGCAACGGTGGGCGAGGATCAGGCATTCCGATGACCACTGCGCCAGCCGCGCGGGAAGGTGGAACGCCCCGGCACCGATCAAGGCGCCCCCTCGCAAGTCCGGAGACCGGCCAGGATCATCCTCAACGGCCATGCGGGGTGCGTGGGCGGGAGCGGC
>JAJRUE010000074.1 GCA_024277955.1 Alphaproteobacteria bacterium
GGCGGCAAGATCAGCCAGCCCTCGGGGCGGTTCTGAGCCCCGGCGCGCCGGCCGCCTTTCAGCCCCGCGCCACTTCGCGGGCCAGCGCGCAAAACCCCTCGATCGGCACCTGTTCGGCCCGGTCGGTCGGGCGCAGCCCGGCGGCGGCGATCCGCTCTTCGATATCCGGCCCCAGCCCCCTGAGCGCCGAGCGCAGCATCTTGCGGCGCTGGTTGAAGGCAAGCGCCACCAGGCGCGACAGCACCTCGGGCGGGGCCGCGAACAGCGGCGCGGGCAGGGCGCGCAGATGCACCACCGCCGAGCGCACCTTGGGCGGCGGGGTAAAGGCTTCGGGCGGCAGTTCCATCACCAGGCGCGCCTCGCAGCGCCACTGGGCCAGCACCGCCAGCCGCCCATAGGCCTTGGAGCCGGGGCGCGCCACGATGCGCTGCGCCACCTCTTTCTGGAACATCAGCGTCAGGCTTTCCCAGAACGGCGGCCACACCGGCGGCGTCAGCCAGCGCACCAGCAGTTCGGTGCCGATGTTGTAGGGCAGGTTGGCCACCACCCGGACCGGCGGGAGCAGATGCGCCAGCGGATCGATGTCCAGCGCATCGGCGTTCAGCACCTCGAGCCGCCCCGGCCAGGCGGCGGCGACCTCGGCCAGCGCCGGCAGGCAGCGGGCATCCTTTTCCACCGCCAGCACCCGGCGCGCGCCCTCGGCCAGCAATCCCCGCGTCAACCCGCCAGGCCCCGGCCCCACCTCGAGCACGTCGCAGCCCGTGAGATCCCCCGCCATCCGGGCGATCTTGGCGGTCAGGTTCAGATCCAGCAGGAAATTCTGCCCCATCGACTTGCGCGCCCGCAGCCCGTGGGCGGCGATCACCTCGCGCAGCGGCGGCAGCCCGTCCGGCGCGCTCACCGGGCCGGCCCCTTCTTCTGTCCGGAAATATCCCCGCCGGAGGCATGAAATCTCACCGCTGACCTCACCGCGCCCGCCTTTCGCCCAGCGCGCGTGCAAGCCGCAGCGCCGCCACCAGCGACGTGGCCCGCGCAATCCCGCGCCCGGCGATGTCCAGCGCGGTGCCGTGGTCGGGCGAGGTGCGCGCGAACGGCAGGCCCAGCGTCACGTTCACCCCTTCGTCGAAACCGATGGTCTTGATCGGGATCAGCGCCTGGTCGTGATACATGGCGATCGCCGCGTCATAGCCGCGCCGGGCGCGGGCGTGAAACATCGTATCCGCCGGCAGCGGCCCGGCCAGGTCCAGGCCTTCGCCGCGCAACCGGTCCAGAAGCGGCGCGATCATCGCGATTTCTTCGCCCCCCATCGCCCCGCCTTCGCCCGCATGCGGGTTCAGCCCGGCCACCGCCAGGCGCGGCGCGTCGATCGCGAAATCGCGCATCAGCGCGTCGTGGGTGATGCGGATGGTGGCTTCCAGCAGGGCCGGGGTCAGCGCGCCGGGAACCTCGGCCAGCGCCATGTGGATGGTGGTGGGCACCACCCGCAGCCCGTCGCAGGCCAGCATCATCACCACGCGCTCGACCCCCGCCAGGTGGGCAAGGAATTCCGTGTGCCCCGGAAAGGAAAACCCCGCGCCCTCGTGCAGGGCCTGCTTGTTGATCGGGTTGGTGCACAGCGCCAGCGCCCGGCCTTCGCGCACCAGCGTAACCGCGCGCTCGATCACCGCCACCACGGCGGCGGCATTGGCCGGGTCAAGCGTGCCGGGGCGGGCGGGGGCGGGAAAATCGTGCTGCAGCACCGGCAGGCCGCGCGTCGCCGCACCGGCGGCCTCGCAAGGGTCGTCGATGCGGGCAACCGGGGTGCCCGGCGGCAGGTGCGCCGCATCGCCGATCAGAAAGAACGGCAGCTCCGCGCCCAGGTCGCGCCAGGCGGCGGCGGTGATTTCCGGGCCGATGCCGGCCGGCTCGCCGCAGGTCAGCGCCACCGGTGCGTTTGGACCCGGCGGCCTCGGCGGCGTCGTCATGGGGTCCGGATATCGGCGTTGGCGCGCAGCTCGCCAAGATAGGCCTCGGCCAGGGCCGAAAGCTGGGCATTGGAAAGCTGCTGGCGGATCTTGTCGCGGTCGATCTCGTCGGTGCCCTTGGCGGTGCGGCTGCAAAGCATCAGGAACACCAGGGTCCTGCCATCCGCGCGCGTCAGCGCGGTCGAGCTTTCGCCCGGATCCAGCCTGGCCAGTTCCAGCGCCACATCGGCGGGGATTTCCGACACCGGCAGTGCCGACCGGTCAAGCACTTCGGGCGGCTGCCCCTTGGCGACGCCATAGAGATCGTCGCAGCTGTCCACCCGCCCGCGGATCTCGGCCGCGCGCGCAAGTGCCGCCGGGCTGCGTCCGCCGTCGATATGGTAGGCGGCATAGTCGATCACCGGGTTGCGCAGCGGCGGCGCCTTGAGTTCCTGCAGCGAACGCAGCTGGAAAATCGCCAGCGCGTTGGGGATCTCGACTGGTTCGGTGACCTCGCCGGGGCGCATGGTCAGCACGATCGGCCGGATCAGCGACGGCAATTCGCTGATCGGTATCCAGCGGTCCACCCGGCCGCCCTGTTCGCGGGTCGAGCCCGCCGAGAACCGCCGCGCCGCATCGGCAAATTCTTCCTGCGTTCGCAGGGCTGCGATCCTGGGCGCCAGTTCGCGCGAGATCTCTTCGTTGCGCGGCGTGTTGATCGGCAGGAAGATTTCCGAGATCTGCACCCGGGCGCTGCCCTCGCGGCCCTGCATTTCGATGGCCCGGTCGATGTCGGCCTCGGAAACCGACACCTTGGGCTGCAGCTTGGCGCGCACCAGCCGCCGCCAGGCCAGCCCGGCCCTGACAAAGTCGCGGAAACTGTCGGCGGCAACGCCCTTTTCGGCCAGCATCGCCAGGAATTCGTCGCCGGTCATGTCCAGCCGCTTGGCGAATTCGTCGACCCCGGCCTTGAGGTCTTCGGCGTTCACGCTGACCCCGCCCTGTTCGGCTGCCTGGCGCTGCAGGCGCTCGTTCACCAGACGTTTGAGCGCCTCTTTTCGCAGATCGCCCGGCGTGCGCAGGGTTTCGAGCAGCAGCACCCGCTGGTTCAGCTCGAAATTGGTGATCGCGTCGTTGTTCACGTAAGTGACCGGCGTGAACAGCCCGCCCGCCATCGCCCCCACGACCGAGGCCGCAACGAGCGCCGCCGCCATTGCCGGAACCGCGGCAAGCCGGGCGCCCAGCCGGGGCAAAGCATTCAAAACGTTCAGATTGCGCATGTCATAATCCGCTGCAGCTTTGTGTTGGGCCGCCATCCCGCGCGCCAAAGCCCAATAGCGAAAGCGACAGGCCGACGTCGGTCGTCGGGGCAACACTGGTTGACGCAGTAAAGCGGCGCGAGAGGGAAAGATCAACACGGATACATTCATTGGTGTAATTGAGTCCAAAGGTCGCCTTGGTCGGCTTGGCGGCCGCGAAATCATAGCGGTAGTCGATCATCGCGGTCCAGTTCGGGCGGAACCGGTAACTGCCGTTCAGCGTCATCTGCGAGGTCGCATCGGGGCGGCTTTCGGCGGCGTCGGGCACGATCCAGCTGTAGGTCGAGGCCAGCGACAGTTTCGGGCTGGCCCAGTTCAGGCGGGCTTCGGTCTTGGCCAGCGTAAGATCGTCGCGCAAGAGCGCGCGCGCGGTCAGCGAAAGGTTGTTCTCGAGCTTGAGCTTGCCCGCGGCCAGCCAGTCCGACCGTTGCCCGTCCAGCCCCGAAGCATTGGTGAACTGCCCGTAATCGCGGTCGCGCACCACGCGCCCCAGCGCCAGCCCCAGCGACCAGCCCTGCGGGTCGTAGCGGGTCCATTTCAGCCCGGCGGTGGCGCGCAGCCCGCGTTCGTAGCGGTCGTCGCCCGGAAAGCGCGAGATCGCGAACAGGTTGCCTTCGTCGAACTCGACAAGCGCGCTGTCCTCGTTGGGCACCAGGGCGCCGTTGCCGCCGCTCCAGGCCAGATGCAGCACCGGCTCCAGCGTCATCGCCGCGCCGTTCGCGCCGCCGCGCACCCAGGGCCAGCGCAATTCCGCTTCCAGCGCCGGGGCAAAGGTCGCGACCGTCCCCGGATAGGTGCTGTCCTGGCGTATCCGGTAGACATCGGCCACCAGTTCGCCGCCGATGCGCCCCACCAGCCCCGGCCCGAAGGTGGCGCCCCGGCTCCAGCGTAGCCGGGCGCCGGCATGGGACACGTCGCGCCCCACCTGGTCGGCGTTCGAGGACCGGCCCAGGCTTTCCAGCACCAGCCCCCAGCTGCCCTGACCGCCGATCGTTTCGGGGAAAAACCGCTTTTCGTAGCGCAGCCGGGCCTGCAGGTTGGGCAGCAGGCTTTCGATCGCCAGTTCCGAGCCGCGCAGCGTGCGCACCCCGGTCACCTCGGCCCGGAAATAGTCGTCGTCGCGGGTGCGGGTGACCGAGATTTCGCTGGCCAGCCGGTCGGTGCCCGAATAGCCGTAGTCCAGCAGGTAGGCCGCATCCGAGGTCATGCGCAGATCAAAGGCCAGATCGAAGTTGCGCGGCAGATCGAACCGGCCGGTGCCGAACAGGTAGGCGCGCAGCGCGCCGGGGCGGTCCTTTTCGCTGGACACCGCCGCGTCGAACTGCAGCCGCCCGGTACGGAACGCCCGGCGAAAGCGCGCTTCCAGCGTCGTGGTCCTGGGCGAAACATAGGGCGTCAGCGTGATGTCGGCATGGTCGCCCAGGGCCACGAAATAGGGCAGCTTGATGCCGGTGCCCAGCCGGCTGTTGGTGCGCACCTTGGGCACCAGAAAGCCGGTGGCGCGTTTCAGCGTCGGATCGGGCAGGCGCAGGCGCGGCAGATACATCACCGGCACCCCGGCAAAGCGCAGCTGGGCGTTGCGCAGGTAAAGCTGGCGTTCCAGCTGATCGTGGATGATCCGTTCGGCCCGGAATTCCCACAGCGGGGTGGACCCGGCACAGATCCGGCACGACGAGGCGATCGACTTGGTCAGCTGGGTGTAGCGCCCGCCGACGCGGTTGATTTCCACCGCCGAGATCTGCAGCCGCTGGTCCAGCACGAAGCGCGCCGAGCGGATGATGCCGTTGCGAAGCTGGGCGTCAAGCTCGGCGGAACTGGCCAGCACCACGCTGCGGTCGTTGAAGATCAGGGTGATCGGGCCGTCGATGCTCAGCGCGCCGGTGGTGCCGTCAAAGGCGATCCGGCTGGCGCGCAGGCGCACGTCGCCGACAAAGACTTCGACATTGCCGGTGGCGACGATGACGTTGCCGGGGCTGACCTGGACCCTGTCGGCCAGCAGCGTCGCCGGGGGCGGCGTCTGCGCCATCCCGTCCTGCGCCCAGACCCCCAGAAAAACGGCCGCCGCCAGCCGGCTCCACCGGGCGCGCGCCCGCGTGCCCCGAGCCTTCCGTGCCCGCGACCGCGCCCTTGCCAGCCCCCCTGCCAGCGCCCCGCCAAGCCGTGTTGCCATCGATCCCCCCGGCGCGCTCATCCGTCCTCCAGATGCAGCAGGAACCCCATCGCCAGCAAGATCCCCGCCGCCGGCGGCACCCAGGCCGCCAGCAGCACCGGCAGCTGGCCGTTTTCCCCCAGAACCTGGGCGAAGTTGCGCACGAAATACAGGCCGAACCCAAGCAGCAGCGCCACCACCACCATCAGCCCGGTGTGGCCGAAGCGCGTGTGCCCCATGGTAAAGGCCGCCCCGATCATCACCATGGTGACCAGCAGGAACGGCTGGGCCAGCTCGGTCTGCAGCCAGACCCGGTGGCGCCGGGCCGAAAACCCGGCCTTTTCGAGCTGGTCGATAAAGCCCGGCAACCGCCAGATCGGGATCGACGAAGGCGCCGCAAAGCCGCTGCGGATCTGTTCCAGCGTCAGGTCCGACGGCAGGCGCATCTGCGCGGCGCTGGTGGCGGTCAGTTCCGGGTTGGGGTCGCTCAGCGTCCAGCGCTTGGCCGAACGCACCACCCAGGCCCCGTCCTCGAGCCGGGCCGAGGCGCCCTCGATCCGATACTCGGGCGCGCCATCCGGGCGAAAGCCGAAAAACGTGACCGAAAACAGTTCGGTGCCGTCGCGGTTGGCGCGCTGGGCCTTGATCACGGTCTGGCCCTCGGGCGACCCCTGACGCAGCCACAGGCCTTCGGGGCTGATCGACAGCACCGAGGCGCGGGTGTCGGTATGGCGGCTGGCGAGGTGCTCGAACTGCTTGGTGGTGCCGGCGGCGATCGGGTTGAACACCGCCACCGAAAACAGCCCCAGCGCCAGCGCCACCACGATCGGCGATGCCAGGGTTCTGAGCGCCGAGCGCCCGGCGGCGCGCGCGATCACCAGTTCGCTGTTGCGTGCCAGCCCCAGAAAGGTCGAGAGCGTCGCCAGGATCACGATCAGCGGCAGGATCTGGTAAAGCCCGGCGGGGACTTTCAGCGCGGTCAGCCACAGGATTTCCAGAAACCCCACGTTGTCGCTGCGAAAGCGGCGCAGGATCTCGACCATCTGGAACATCACCGACAACAGCGCGAACCCGGTAAAGACCCAGGCCAGCCCCCAGGCGAAGCGGCGCGCGAAATACAGGTGCAGCGTCATGGCGTCATCGGCCTCGGCGCGCGGGGGCGGCGCAGGCGCGCCGGCAGCGCCGGGCGATCCGCCGCCCAGAGCATCGCCCAGGCCACCACCCCGCCCACCGCCGACGACACATAGACCAGCGGCCAGTTCGCCGCGTTCTGGCGGGCCAGGTCGTTCATCACGTTGTCCAGCGATTTCAGCGCCAGCAGGATCAGCACCGCCAGGATCACCTGCCGCCACAGGGAAAACCGGCTGAACCCGCCCAGCAGGATGGCGGCAAAGCCGATCACCGACACCACCGCGCCCAACAGCGCCTGGCTGATCCGTTCGTGCCCCGCCTGCAGCGCGATCGCCGGCGCCACCCCGAGCCGCGCCAGCGTCGCCGGGTCCGGCCGGATCAGCTCCAGGGTCGGCATGTGCGCCGAGCCGATCCCCGGCGGCGCGCCGCTGGTCAGCGGCCCGATGTCGAACACGAAGTCCGAAAACCCGGTCACCGAAAGCCGCCCCGACCGGTTGTAGTACACCTGCGCCTTGCCGTCGAACATCACCAGCTTGAGCGTGCCGCCGTCGCTGCTCAGCAGCGCCTGGCGGGCGGTATAGGTGGTCTGGCGCGAGGCGTCGCGGCTGTCGGACAGGAACATGTTGCTCATCACCCCGTCGCTGCCGATCTCGCGCACATAAAAGGTGATCCCGCGGGTCGGGTGCAAAAAGGTGCCTTCGCGCAGCAGCCGGGTGGTGGCGTTGTCCTGCACCTCGGCCTTGCGAATCGCCAGCTGGGTCAGGCTGGCGGGCACCAGCACATGGGTCAGCACCGACAGCATCAGCCCCACCAGCAGCCCGAAGACGATCACCGGGCGGGCCAGGCGGAACGGCGAATAGCCGGCCGACTGCACCACCACCAGTTCGCTCTCGCCCGACAGCCGGTTGGCAACAAAGACCGACGCCGCAAAGGCGGCGATCGGCAGCACGATGCGCATCATGTCGGGCAGCGTCAGCACCGAAAACTCAAGGAAAACCATCGCCGAATGGCCGTTGGCGACCAGCTGGTCAAAAAGCACAACCGCCCGGTTGATCCAGTAGACCAGCACCAGCACCAGCGCGAAAAACCCAAAGCCCACGATCAGCTGCGACAACAGGTATTTGTCGAATTTCGTCAACGGGGATCCTTCGTGCTGCGCAACTTGCCGGCCTGCGGGCGCAGCTTAGCCCAATGCTCGGGCGGGGAAAACTCATATCTGGTCAATCGGGCGCTGCGCGACTACCTATACCGGCAACACGCCGCAGCAGCCGCAGGAAGGACATCCCATGACCCAACCGACCATTCCCGAGTTTGCCGAAACCGACCTGGACGCCATCGCCGGATTTGCCGGCCGGGTGGTGCTGCTGATCGGCGCTGACGCGAAGATGACGCAGCCGGCGCGCCGGGTGAACCGGCTGACCAGAAACGCCCTGACCCGGTTCCTGCAAAGCGAGGCCTTCGGCAAGCTGAAACAGGGCGAGGCGGCGGATCTGGCCTATCCCGCCGGGATGCAGGCGCGCGCGGTGCAGGTGGTCAAGCTGGACCGGCGGGCCGATGTCGCGGCCTTCCGCAAGGCCGGCGCCGCGATTGCCCGCGCCCAGGGCGGTGCCGATGTGCTAGTGCTGGCGCCCAAGCTGAAACACCCCGCCGACCTGGCGCTGGGGATCGCGCTGCGCGGCTACGCCTTTCGCGACCACAAGAGCGCTGCCGACAACGGCGACCAGAAGGCACCCGGCGCGGTCACGATCATGCTGCCCGCCCCGGGCGAGGTGGATACCGGCGCGCTGCGGGCGCTGGCCGAAGGGGTGTTCTTTACCCGCGATCTGGTGAACGAGCCGGCCAACGTGCTGACCACGACCGAGTTCGCCAAGCGCCTGAAAGATCTGGAAAAACTCGGGGTCAAGGTCACCGTTCTGGAAGAGCCTGAGCTGGCCAAACTGGGGATGCGCACGCTTTTGGCGGTGGGCGAAGGCTCTGAAAGCCCGTCCAGGGTGGTGGTCATGGAGTGGATCGGCGCGGGCAAGGAACAGCCGCTGGCGCTGGTGGGCAAGGGCGTGGTCTTCGACACCGGCGGCATCTCGATCAAGCCGGCGGGCGGCATGGAAGACATGACCATGGACATGGGCGGCGCGGGCGTTGTCGCAGGGGTGATCAAGACGCTGGCGCTGCGCAAGGCGAAGGCAAACGTCGTGGGCGTGGTCGGGCTGGTGGAAAACATGCCCGACGGGCGGGCGCAGCGGCCCGGCGACGTGGTGCGCTCGATGAAGGGCGACACGGTCGAGGTGATCAACACCGACGCCGAGGGCCGGCTCGTGCTGTGCGACATCATGTGGTATGCGCAGGAGAAGTTTTCGCCCGCCGGCATGATCGACCTGGCGACGCTGACCGGGGCGATCATCATCGGGCTTGGCCATGAAAACGCCGGGGTGTTTTCCAATGACGACGCGCTGGCGGGCGACTTTCTGAAGGCGGCGGGGGCCGAAGGCGAAGGCGCCTGGCGGATGCCGCTGGGCGATGCCTATGACAAGCTGCTGAAGTCCGACATCGCCGACATGAAGAACGTGGGCGGGCGGCCGGCGGGTTCGATCACCGCGGCGCAGTTCCTCAAGCGCTTCGTCAAGGAGGACACGCCCTGGATCCACCTGGACATCGCCGGGGTGGCGCAGGTGAAATCCGACACCACGCTGGCGCCCAAGGGGGCCACCGGCTGGGGGGTGCTGGCGCTGAACCGGCTGATCGCCGAGCGGTTCGAAACCTGACGGGCCGGCGAAAGGGGGCGGTCTGATGGGGGCGGTCTATTTCTACCACCTGACGCGCACACCGCTGGAAGCGACGCTGCCGATGCTGCTGGAAAAGTCGCGCCAGGCCGGCTGGCGGGTGCTGGTGCGCGGCACCGACCGCGCCCGGCTGGAATGGCTGGACGAGAAACTGTGGCTGGGCGGCGGCGAAGGTTTTTTGGCGCACGGGCTGGCGGGCGGGGATTTCGACGCCGATCAGCCGATCCTGCTGACCGAGGGCGTTGAAAACCCGAACGGCGCGGCCTGCCTGATGGCGGTGGACGGGGCCTCGGTCGCGCCGGACGAGGTGACGGCGATGCAGCGGGTCTGCGTGCTGTTCGACGGCAACGATCCGGCGGCGCTCGAGGTGGCGCGCGGCCAGTGGAAGGCGCTGACCGGCGCGGGCTGCGCGGCGCAATACTGGTCGCAGGAAAGCGGGCGCTGGGAAAAGAAGGCCGAGGCGGGGTAGACGTTTTCTTTGAAAGAAAACGTCCCGAAATCTTTCAAAGATTTCGGTGACCTAGCGGGTAAGGATCAGCTTGTTGCCGGCGATCTCGATGCGCGAGAACCGCCGCAGGTAGGACATGCCCAGCAGCGATCCATCCATCTCGCCGCCGTTGATCGACACCCGGACATCCTGGTCGCGAATGTCGCCCAGCCGGAACTCGGCGACCCTGGCGTAGGCGGTGCGCACCAGCCCGTTGGCGGTGGTGGCGGTGCCGCTGAAGGCCAGCGCGCTGGTGTCGATGCCCACGCGGCGCGCGTCTTCGAGCGTCAGCACCACGTCGCTGGCCCCGGTATCGACGATGAAGCGCACCGGCTTGCCGTTCAGCTGCGCCACCAGGTAATAGTGCCCGTCCGGGCCGCGTGGCACCTCGATGCGCCCGGCGCCGGTCACCTGCTGGCGCGGCATCACCGTGGACCGGATATCGCCCCACAGCCCCACCGCCGCGATCACGCCGACAAAAATCAGACCCCAGGCCGCCGCCTGCCGGGCGGTCTTGCCAAGGTTGCCGCGCTGTTCGGCGACAAACCAGCCGCCGACCGCCAGCAGAAGTAGCACGAGATAGGCCAGCTGGCCGATATTGTCACCGCTCATGGGGTTTCTCCGTCGCCTGACTGTCAGATAGGCACGCGCAGCCGGTTTGTCAGCCCATGTTGGCCAGCAGCCCCAGCCCCTTGAACCCGTCCAGCACGAACTGCACCGACAGCGCCGCCAGCAACATGCCCAGCAGGCGCGTCACCACGTTGATGCCGGTGGCGCCCAGGGCGCGCTCGATCAGCCCGCCGGCCAGGAAGAACAGCAGCACCAGCGCCACCACGCTGACCAGCACCAGATAGATCAGCGCCTGGCCCAGCGCGTCGCCCGCCTGGTCGGTCAGCAGGATCATCGAGGTGATCGCCCCCGGCCCGGCGATCAGCGGTGTGGCCAGCGGAAAGACCGACGGGTCGTCGGCGTTGCTTTTCTGGCCCTTGCGCCGGGCCGAGCGGCGCTCGAACAGCATTTCCAGCGCGGTCAGAAACAGCAATATGCCCCCGGCGATGCGAAAGGCGGGCATGGAAATGCCGGTGAAATTCAGCACCGCGTCGCCAAACAGCCCGAACATCGCAAGAATGCCCAGCCCGACCGCGCAGGCGCGCAGCGCGATCGACCGGCGGTGGGCGGCGTCCGCCCCCTTGGTCAGGGCCACGAACAGCGGCGCCAGCCCGATCGGGTCCATCACCACGAATAGCGTCACGAAAGCCGATATCAGCGCCGCACTGTCCATCTCAGACCTTTCTCAGCCCTCGGCCTTTTCCAGTTTCTCGAGCGCCGACAGCCACAGCGCCTCGGCCCGGTCGAGCGCGCCCATCACCTCGGCGTATTTCTTTTGCCAGACCTCGGCTTCGCCGGCCTTGCCGTCTTCGTAAAGCGCGGGCGAAGCCAGTTTCGCCGCCAGACGATCGCGCATTTCGTTCAGCTTTTCCACCCGGGTTTCGCATTTTCGCACCTCGGCGCGCAGGGCCTGCAATTCGTCGCGCCCGGCGCGGCGGCGTTCGGGTTTCGCCTTGCGGGCGCCCGCGGGCATGTCCGGGTTCAGCAGCATCTTGCGATAGGCCTGCAGATCCTCTTCATAGGGCGCGACCCGCCCGCCGCTGACCAGCCACAGCCGATCGGCGGCCAGCGACAGCAGATGCATGTCGTGGCTGACCAGGATGACCGCGCCGCTGTAGGCGGTAAGCGCTTCGACCAGCGCTTCGCGGCTTTCGATGTCCAGGTGGTTGGTGGGTTCGTCGAGGATCAAGAGATGCGGCGCGTCCAGCGTCGCCAGCATCAGCGACAGCCGCGCCTTCTGCCCGCCCGAGAGCCTGCCCACCAGGGTTTCCGCCTGTTCGGCGCCGATTCCGAATCCGCCAAGGCGCGCGCGCAGCCGGGCGGGGGCTTCGTCGGGGCGCATCCGGCGGATGTGGTCGATCGGGGTTTCGTCGATGTGCATCTCGTCCACCTGGTGCTGGGCGAAATAGCCGACGCGCAGCTTGTTGGCCACCGTCATGCGCCCGTCCATCGGTTGAAGACGGCCCGACAACAGCTTGGAAAGCGTTGATTTTCCTTCGCCGTTGCGCCCCAGCAGCGCGATCCGGTCGTCCTGGTCGATGCGCAGGTTCATGCGCGAAAGCACCGCCTTGCCGTCATACCCGACCGAGACGTTTTCCAGGCTGATGATCGGGGGCGACAGTTCTTCGGGGGCGGGGAAGCTGAAGCGTTTGAGCGCCGCTTCCTGCGGGGTGGTGATGGTCTTGAGGTTCGACAGCATCTTGAGGCGCGACTGCGCCTGCCTGGCCTTCGAGGCCTTGTAGCGGAACCGGTCCACGAAGCTTTGCAGATGGGCGCGCCGGGCCTCGGTCTTGCGGTTTTCCGATTCGGCCGCGGCGATGCGCGCCGCCCGGGTGGCGGCGAAGGTGTCGTAGGGGCCCTGGTAATAGGTCAGCTTGCGGTCCTCGAGATGCAGGATGCCGCCCACGGCGCGGTTCAACAGGGCGCGATCGTGGCTGACGATGATCACCGTGTGCGGGTAGCGGCCCAGGTAGTTTTCCAGCCACAGCGCGCCTTCGAGATCGAGGTAGTTGGTCGGCTCGTCCAAGAGCAGCAGGTCGGGCTGCGAAAACAGCACCGCGGCCAGCGCCACGCGCATCCGCCAGCCGCCGGAAAAGGCGGAACACGGCATCTGCTGTTCGGCATGGGTAAAGCCCAGGCCGCGCAGGATCGAGCCGGCGCGCGCTTCGGCCGACCAGGCGTCGATATCGGCGAGCCGGGTCTGGATGTCGGCGATGCGGTGGGCGTCGCCGGCATGCGCGCTTTCGGCCAGAAGGGCGGCGCGTTCGGTGTCGGCGGCCAGCACCGTGTCGATCAGCGAAACCTCCGAGCCGGGCACCTCTTGCGCCACCCCGCCGATACGTGCGTGCCGCGGCAGGCGGATGTCGCCGCCCTCCAGCGCCAGCTCGCCCCGGATCAGGCGGAAAAGCGTGGTCTTGCCGGCGCCGTTGCGCCCGACAAGGCCGACCTTGTGGCCGGTGGGGATCACGGCAGAGGCGTTTTCGATCAGCGGGCGGCCACCGATGGAATAGGTTATGTTTTCGATGCGAAGCATTGGCGCGGTTTGGCCCATGCGCGCGCCCGGGTCAATGGCGTGGCGCGCGTGGCCGGCTTGCACCGCCTCCGGCGGGAGTATTTTGGCAAAGAAGAAGGGGGCAGGGCTGTGCCCGGCATTCATCCTGCCCGAACTGCTCGGATCGCACGGGCGCGGGTCGGGCACGTGGCGACAGGCGGTGAATCACGGCTTTTCAAGGCGGACGGCGCATGTTAGGGCAGCGCCGGAATTCGCGCCGGCACCCGCCGGCGCCCGCAAACAGATCAAGAGGATCATCATGGCCATCGAACGCACCCTTTCCATCATCAAGCCGGACGCCACCAAGCGCAACCTGACCGGCAAGATCATCGCCAAGTTCGAGGATGCGGGCCTGCGCGTGGTTGCGCAAAAGCGCATCCAGCTGACCAAGGCGCAGGCCGGGCAGTTCTACGAGGTGCACAAGGAACGCCCGTTCTATGACGAGCTGTGCGAATTCATGGCGTCGGGCCCGGTGGTGGTGCAGGTTCTCGAAGGCGAGGGCGCGATCGCCAAGAACCGCGAAGTGATGGGCGCAACCAACCCCGCCGACGCGGCGCCGGGCACGGTGCGCGCCGAATTCGCGCAGTCGGTGGGCGAAAACTCGGTCCACGGCTCGGACGCGCCGGAAACCGCGGCGCAAGAGATCTCGTTCTTCTTTTCCGGGCTGGAAATCGTCGGCTGAGCCGGGTTTTCATGACGTTTTCTAGAGCGCGTCGCGTCTGACTGAATTCACTGCGCCCGGGTCGCGCAGCGGCCCGGGCATGCGCCCGCCCGCCCTCCGTTTGGAGAAGACGCGAATCGGATCAGGTGCGACAGGCTCTAACGCTTGATCACGCCGATCCTGTCGAGGGCCGTTTCCAGTTCGGAGCGGCCCTTGTCGTGACTGCTGGCCTTGAGCGCGTCGAAACGGGCGCGCAGGGTGGTTTTTTCGGCGCCCTGGCAATCGTTCCAGGGCCGTCCCTGCAGCCCCATGACCAGCGCGTAATAGCCGATGAAATGTGGTTTTGATCCGGCTTTCAGCAGCCGGCGAAAGGCTTCGTCCGGGCCAAGCGCGCGCAGCTGTTCGGCGCTGTGGATGCCGGCGCGGGCATAGGTTTTGTCGCTGGCCGGGCCAAGGTTGCGGATCGAGGATACGGGTTTGGCCATCGGCGACTCCTTGCCCGCAGCATAGCCCGAACGCGCGCCCCTGAAAACCGTGGCCGGGCGGGGCTCAGATGCTGGCCCAATCGGTGTAGCGGTAGTTTTCATCCTCGGACTTGCCCGAGGTGGCGGCGCCGGGTTCCCGGTCCTGGTCGGTTTCGGGCGTTTTGCCGGGGGTGTCGTCATCGGCGGCCGGCGGCCGGTCGCGGGTCTTGTCGATCTGGCGATCGTGCGGATAGGGATGTGTCATCGCGTTGCCCTCCAGAGCAGCTATGGGGTCAGGCGTCCCTTCAGGCGCCCCCATGTCACCTGACGTTTTTCGGCTTCATGGCCAGATCCAAGCACGCCAAAGTGAAGCGGCGTGGGCAGGATTGTGCGCTTGTCGGGGTCATTCGGTGCCGAAACCGCTGAATTTTTCGAAGATTCGCCGGGAAATGCCGCTTTGGGGCGGCGCCGGGCCGGGCGGCGGGGTTTCGACTGCGGGCGCGCCGGGCGCTGTGCTATAAGGGGACGACTCAAGCAGACCGGCAATCTCGGGGGGAATTTCGGGTGCGTTCGCGGCAAGATCCAGTTCTGGGCCCGTTTCCGGGCAACGGTTGTGCGCCGGCCCCGGGCCGCGCGCCGGGGCCGTGTCTGTAAGCGATGGGGAAGAACCGGAAAATCGACCAGGCCGGCCCCGGCGCCAGACCGGACGGCGATGCTGGCCGGGGGGCTGGCCGGGGGGCTGGCGGAGGTGGGGGCGGAAAGGATTTTCCGACCGCCGAAGCGATGTTCGAAAACGCCAGCTGGGAAGACCGCCTGGCCGCCGCCCGCGAGGCCCGCGCCCGCGCCCTGGCCGAACGCGAGGCCGCGCCCGCGCCGCTTGCGGGCAACGCCCCCCCTGATCAGGACGACCCCGCCGACGCGCCAAGCCTGGAAGAAATCCTGGCCACCCCGAACCTGGCGGAACGGTTCGAAAAGGCGCGCCGGCGTCACGCCGCGGTGGCCGGGAAACTGGCGGCGCGCAAGGAAACCGTGCGGTTTGCGCTGGGCGGGGCGCGCTCGGGCGGCGCTGCCGGGCAGGGCGCGGGCGCGCCCGCCGGTCAAAGCGCACGGGCGCAGGTCACGTCCGCGGCGGCCCAGACCCACACGGTAGCAGAGGCACCGGCGCGCCGGATGTCGCGGGCCAAGATCGCGGCGCTTGTGGTGCTGGCGGCGATGGTGGGGCTGTTCGTCGGCGTCACCTTGCCCGGCCCGGTGCGGGATCTGGCGACAGCCTGGCTGGGGCCCGTGGTCGGCAACCCGCCGCAAGATGCGCCGGCGGTGGTGGCGGGCGGGCCGACTCAGCCGAACGCTCCGACGCCCGCGAAAACCGACAGCACCGCAACCGACGGCGCCGCGGGGGCGGGCGGCGAAACCGGCGGATCGGACCGCGCCACGCCCGAGACCCCGCAGCCGCAGGTCGCGTCACCCGCCAGCGGCCAAGCGCCCGCAGACGCGCCCAGCCAGGTGGCTGTGGCGGCCCCCGAACCTGCCGCGCCCGCACCTACGCCTGAAGCGGCCCCCGCGGCAGCCCCCGAACCTGCCGCACCTGCCCCCGAACCCGCCGCTGCGCCCGCCATCGCACCCTTTGCGCTGGACCCGGCGCTCAGCCGCGCGCCGGCGGCTCTGGCGGCTCTGCCCGCTGGTCCGGCGGCGGGTCCGGCCCTTGCCAGCCTCGTGCGCGCGCCCGATCCGGCGCTCGGGACGGCGGCCCTGGCTCGGTTGCCGCAGCCAGCTCGCCCCGCGCCGCCGGTCGCGCAAACCGATGTGCCGCCGCCGCACCAGCTGGCCAGCCAGGCGGTGGCTTCCGCAGCCGGTGAACCCACCGCCGAGGCCACCACCGGCCAGCAAGCGGCCATCCAGCAGGCGGCCGGCCCGGATACGTCCCCGCCGGCGGGCGAGATCGCCAACCCCGACGCCGGCTCGGCAGTCAGCGCCGCCTTGCAGCCGTCCGCCAACCCGCCGCCGGCCACGCCCGCCCCCGCGCCAGAGACCGCGCCCCAGGTCCAGATCCTGGCGCTGACCCAGGCCGTGCCCCTGCTGCCGGCGGGGGCGGCGCACGCCCGCCTGCCGGGGCCGGTCGCGCCGACCCCGCGCGCCACCCTGGCCGCCCTGCGCCCGGTTGCGCCGGCCAGCGCCC
>JAJRUE010000075.1 GCA_024277955.1 Alphaproteobacteria bacterium
GAGTATTTCGGGCAAGATGAAGAGGGGGCGTTCCCCTGCTTCATCTTGCTTCAAATACTCGATGCGCGCAGCGCGCGCTTCTCAAAGAAGCGCTTCGACCCTGGCGGCGGTGGCTTCGGCGGTGATGCCGAAATGTTCGTAAAGCTCCGGCGCCGGGGCCGAGGCGCCAAAGCCGGTCATGCCGACGAAATCGGCCGTGGCTTCCTTGCTGCGCTCGCCCAGCAGCCAGCGGTCCCAACCGCCATCGCGCAGCGCCGCTTCGATGCCCACGCGCACCGGCCCGCCGGGCAGCACCTTGCGCCGGTAACCCTCGTCCTGGGCCGCGAAAAGCTCCATGCAGGGCATCGAGACCACCCGGGTGCCGATTCCCTTGGCCTGCAGGATGTCGCGCGCCTTCATGGCAATTTCCACCTCGGAACCGGTGGCGATCAGGATCGCCTTGCGGCTGCCCTCGGCGTCGGCCAGCACATAGGCGCCCTGGGCGGTCAGGTTCTTGTTCTTGTGCTCGGTGCGCAGCGTCGGCAGGCCCTGGCGCGACAGGGCCAGCACCGAAGGCGTCTTTTCGCTGGACAGCGCCAGTTCCCAGGCCTCGGCGGTTTCCACCACGTCGGCGGGCCGGAAGGTCCAGCTGTTGGGGGTGGCGCGGCAGATCGCCAGGTGTTCCACCGGCTGGTGGGTGGGGCCGTCTTCGCCCAGCCCGATCGAATCGTGGGTCATCACATAGACCGTGGGCACGCCCATCAGCGAACTCAGCCGCATCGCGCCGCGGGCGTAGTCCACGAACGCCATGAAGGTGCCGCCGTAGGCGCGCACGCCGCCGTGCAGCGCCATGCCGTTCATCGCCGCCGCCATGGCGTGTTCGCGGATGCCGTAGTGGATGTAGCGCCCCTTGCGGTTGCCGGCGTCGAAGGTGCCCAGGTCCGGCGTGTTGGTCAGGTTCGACCCCGAGAGATCCGCCGAGCCGCCCATGGTTTCGGGCATCACCGGGTTCACCACCTCCAGCACCATCTGCGACGCCTTGCGGGTGGCGACCTTGGGGGCCTCTTCGCTGACCTTGCGCTTGAAGGCCTTGATGGTGGCCGACAGCCGCCGGTGCGGGGTCAGCGACATCACCCGATCGAATTCCTTGCGCCGGCCTTCGGAAAGCTCTTCAAAGCGCGACTTCCAGGCGGCGTGGCTGGCGGCGCCGCGCGCGCCGATGTCTTCCCAGGCCTGCTTGACGTCTTTCGGAATTTCGAACGGGCCGTGATCCCAGCCATAGGCCTTTTTCGTGGCCGCGATTTCCTCGCCCCCCAGCGGCGCGCCATGCGCCCCAGCGGTGTCCTGCTTGTTGGGAGAGCCGAAACCGATATGGGTCTTGCAGCCGATCAGCGACGGTTTCTTGGATTTCTTCGCGGCTTCGATCGCGGCGTCGATGGCGTCCGGGTCGTGGCCGTCGATTTCCTGCACATGCCAGCCCGAAGCCTTGAAGCGCGCCTTCTGGTCGGTGATGTCGGAAAGCGAAATCTCGCCATCGATGGAAATGTTGTTGTCGTCCCACAGCACGATCAGCTTGCCCAGCCGCTGGCGCCCGGCAAGGGCGATGGCTTCCTGGCTGATGCCTTCCATCAGGCAGCCGTCGCCGGCGATGACATAGGTGTAGTGGTCCACCACCTTGCGCCCGAAACGCGCGCGCAGGTGCTCTTCGGCGATGGCAAAGCCCACCGAGTTCGAGATCCCTTGCCCCAGCGGCCCGGTGGTGGTTTCCACCCCCGACACATGGCCGTATTCCGGGTGGCCGGCGGTGATCGCCCCCCACTGGCGGAAGTTCCTGATCTGCTCGAGCGTCACGTCTTCGTAGCCGGTGAGATAGAGCAGCGCGTAGATCAGCATCGAGCCATGCCCCGCCGACAGGATGAACCGGTCGCGGTCGGCCCAGCGCGGCGCCTTGGCATCGAACTTGAGATGCTTTTCAAACAGCACCGTCGCCACGTCGGCCATGCCCATCGGCATGCCCGGGTGGCCGGAATTGGCGGCCTGCACGGCATCCATCGCCAGCGCGCGGATGGCGGTGGCCTTTTTCCAGTGATCGGCGTGTTCCTTGCGTAGGGTCGCTATGTCCACGGGGCGCTCCTTTCGGGTTGCATGAGGGGTTGGCCGCTTGATAGCAGGCGCGCGGCGAATATCAAGCAACGGCGTTGTCGCACACGCGCCGGGCGTAGCGCGGCCGCGGATGCTCGCATCGCCCGGCCGGACCGTCCGCCGGGCGGCGCCGGCCCGGACCGCAAGCGGACATTTCCGCCGATCGGAATGCTTTGGCTTGACTTTGCCGCCCGCGCTTTCGATGCTTTGGGCAAGCGAAAGCCAAACCCAAAGCCAAACCGCGGGGGCCCTTACGAAAATGACCGATGTTGCCGAGCTTGAAAAAAGGCTGTCAGCCGCGCTTGACCGTATCGCCTCGGGCGTTGCCGCGATGGCGTCGCCGGCGCCCGATGCGGGCGACAGCGAAGAGGTGGCGCGCCTGCGCGAGTCGATCGAAAGCGAACGCAGCGCCAACGCCCAGCTGGAACAGCGCGTCATCGCGATCAAGGACAAGCAGGAAAAGCTGGTCGCCAATCTCGAGGCCGAAGTGGCCCGGCTGCGCCAGGAACTGGACGACAGGGAAACGACGCTGCACAGGGTCAAGCGCATCAACCAGCGGCTGCGCGAAAACAACCGGGCCCTGCGCGAGGCCAACCGGGCGGCGCTGGGCGATGCGGAGCTGATCAACACCTCGATGGTGACCGAACTGGACGCGCTCAGGCTCAGCCGGGAAACCGACCGGGCCGAACTGGACACCATCCTGAACGAACTGAAACCGCTGGTCGAAGGGGGCGCCAATGCCTGAAGTCAAGATCACTATCGGCGGGCGCGAATTCGAGGTCGCCTGCCAGACCGGCGAGGAACATTACCTGAAGTCCGCCGCCTCGATGCTGGACGCCGAAGCGGCGGTTCTCAACAGCCAGATCGGCCGGATGCCCGAAGGCCGGATGCTGCTGATGGCCGGGCTGATGCTGGCCGACAAGACGGCGGGGCTGGAAGAACAGATGCGCCTGCTGGAAGAAAAACTGGCGGCCCAGCAGACCCTGATCGAGGAGCTGCGCAACCGGCCGACGCCCGAGCCGCTCAAGGTCGAGGTGCCGGTGATCCCGGCGGATCTGACCGACAGCCTGGCGGAAATGGCGGCGCGCGCCGAAAGCCTGGCCGCGGCGATCGAGGAAAAATCCGCGGCGTCCGGATAGCCCCCGCAGGAGGGGTGCGGGCGCGGCGCCCATCGAGGGCGCCCCACCCGCGCCGCTGGCAGAGGTATTTTGGGCAAGAGGAAGGGGCGGGCGGGTCCGGACCGGGTTGGCTGGTTGCGGGGCCGGGCCGGGGGCTATTCGCGCAGGATTTCCGCCACCTGGGCGCGCAGCCAGCGATGAGCCGGGTTTGCGGTGGCGCGCTTGTGCCAGATCATGCCGACGGTGATCGGCGCCAGGTCCAGCGGCGCGCCGTAGCTGGCCACCCGGTAGCGCCGGCCCATGGCGGCGATCACGATATCGGGCACCAGCGCCACCAGCTCGGTCTGTTCCACGGCCGCGAAGACGGCGGAAAAGCTGACCGCCCCCAGCACCACCCGCCGCCGCCGTCCCAGCGCCGCCAGCGCCCGGTCGCCGATCGCCTGCATCTGCGCTTCTGACGAGTAGAGCGCGAAGGACAGGTCGCAGAACAGTTCCAGCGGCACGGTTTCGCCCGGCGCGACGGCGTTGCGCGCCAGCCGCCGGTGGCCGCGGCGGGCGATCAGCTTCATGCCGGCATGGCGCAGCGGCTGGCAGTCGATCCATTCCGGAAAAACGGCGATCGGCAGCAGCGCCAGGTCGATATCGGCCCGGCTGAGCGCGCCGACATTCTGATCCGGGATCAGCGACACCAGCCGCAGCCGCGCTTCCGGCGCTTCC
>JAJRUE010000002.1 GCA_024277955.1 Alphaproteobacteria bacterium
GCCTCATCCTTGCCCTTCACATAGTCCAGCAGCTTGCGGCGCTGGGCCACCATCATCAGCAGACCGCGGCGCGAGTGGTTGTCTTTCTTGTGCGTCTTGAAGTGTTCCGTCAGCGTCGCGATGCGGCTCGACAGGATCGCGACCTGCACCTCGGGGCTTCCGGTATCGCCTTCCTTGGTGGCGAATTCCTTCATGATGCGTTGCTTTTCTTCAGCGGTAATCGACATCGGGGTCTCCTTTTGAAACAAGGGGTTGCGGGCACAAGCCGGGATGTCGTCCAGCAGGGTCCATGTCACTATGCCCGGCACGAAGGCGGGCAGATGCGCGCATATAGGTGGATTCGGCGCCAATGAAAAGCGTTTTTGTCCCCAGGGCCAAAACCCGATCAAGCTGCATCGCCAGCGCGAAAGGCGCGACATATCAGCGGTTCGGGGCGCGCGCGATCAGGGCGATCAGGTTTTGACCCTAAGGTGCGCCCGCCTGCATCTGCCGGGCGATCTCGGCCGCCCATTCGCCGATGATCGGGATGAAGTCGATCCGGGACAGCACCAGCGCAAGAAACGACACCAGGATCGTCGCCCCAAGCACCGTCCCCAGGCCAAAGGCCAGCCCGCGCAAAAGGTTGAACCCAACCAGCCGCGGCAGGGAATTGTGCAGCCGGATGAAGCGATGCGCGTTCAGCCGCGCCACCTCGGCGCGCAGCGCTGCGACCTCCTGGTCCAGCGCGGCGGCGGGGCGGGGCGCGCCGGACGCAAGGATGTCGTCGTCGGTTGGGCGGGGGCCGTCGGTGTGCTGGGCGTCGTTCAAGGGCAAATCTCCGCTCGGTTTCGGTCCGGCCCGCGATTGCACCGCCGCAGGCCGCACAAGCCCGGAATTTTGCAAGAATACAGCATGAAATGGCCCAGATTCAAAGGCGTAATGGCCGGGTCAGGGTGTTAACCAGTGCCTCGATTTTCCGAAACCCGGCCGACAGAGGACCAACCGATGACCAATGATCAGACCAGCAGTGGATTCCCGTTGACCCGATCGCGCAGGAAGCCTTCGGGCCCCGATATCCATGCGATCCTGGCTGGCGGGCAGGCGATCCGTCCCGGTCGCCCGGTCGAGATCCGGGAATTCGACGCCGCCGAGGAAACCATCGTGCTGGCCTACGACCCGTCGCGCACGCCCACCCCGCGCTTTGAGCTGCTGCCCGGCATGCGTCGCGATGAAAAGGTGCTTGCGATGGACGGCACCCAGATTCTGCGCATCCGCGACGCCGCCGACCTGACGCTGGCGTCCATCAGCGTGGTTGCAACCACCTTGTAGGCCGGCCCCATCTGCGCCCGCATGGTCCGCCCAGGGTTGGAAGCCGGGCCGGAACCGCGCGAATTTTATCCACTTTTCACAATGTTCTTGGAATGTTCGGTGCTATCGTGCCGCCGTGGAAGGTGAGATCTGAGGTGGATCATGGGATTTGCATTATTGCTGCTTGCGCTGGTGCCGCTGGCGTTCATGCCCGATTTCGTTGGGGGGGAGGCCGACAGCGGCGACGGCGCTGACGATGGCGGGATGCCGGGCGATCCCGGCACGACCGGCGACGATGGATTTGGCCAGCCCGATCTGCTGACCCCCTCCGGCCAGGATACGATCACCGGGTCGGATACGACTGCCGGCGCGGGCACCTTCATGGGGGCCGGTACCGGGCTTGGTGCCGGGCTTGGTGCCGGGCTTGGCGCGGGGCTTGGTGCCGGGCTTGGCGCGGGGGCGACCGATCCCGGGCTGGGTGGCGCGGGCTCGGGCGGGGGCGGGTCGGCCGATCCGCTGTTGCCGGTGGACCCGACGCTGCCGGACACGGCCTGGAACCCCGATGACGGCCTGCCCGAACCCGACGACATCCTCGCCCCGGTCATCGAAGACGACGTGACCCACGCCGGTGGCGACCCCCTGGGGGATGGCGGGGCGGACGGTCAAGGCGCTGGTGATGGCGGTGATGTTGGAGACGGCGATGATGTTGGAGACGGTGATGACAACGCCGGCGATGACGGCGCTGGTGGAGACAGCTCCCATGACGACAACGATGGCGGCAACGACGCCCGAGGTGATGATGGCCACGAAGACGGCCACAAGGACGGCGGCGATGATGACGGCCATGATGACGACAGCGGCGACGACAATCAGGATGACGGCAACGACGATGACGACGATACCGCCATCCAGCCGTTGTTGCCGGTGGACGATATCGATTCGACCTCTGACACGATCTGGCTGAACCTGAACGAAGACCAGGGCATCGGCTATGCCGAGATCAGCGATTTCGTGCCGGGCAGCGACGTGCTCCAGATCTCGGTCGATCCGCAAGACGGGCATGACGCCCCGGAAATCTCGGTCGGCCAGTCCGACGATGGGCAGGACGGGCTGGTCTATGTCGACCATGACCTTGTCGCGGTGCTGCACGGCGCGCCGGGCGTGTCGCTCGACGATGTCTCGATCGTGCCTGGCGTGACCGGCGGCTGACACCGGTCCGCTCTGTGCTGCGCGGCGTTCTCAGCCGACGGCGGGGTCGGGCCTGTGCTGCCAGGCGACCGGCTGCTGGCTGTAGGCGATGTAAAGCGGGTGCCTGGGGTGCCCGCCCCGGGTCAGCCCGAGGTGAAACAGATCGTGCCCGGCGGCGCGCAGCAATCGGTGCACCCGCGCGCCCCGGTCCAGATGCGCGCCATGGGTGCCCCAGGCGCAGATCACCCGGTCGGCCCAGGTGCAGCTTTGCAGGATCGCCGTGTCGTTGTCCGGGCCCACCGGATCGGCGGCGGCGCGCATGTCGCGCGGATCGGTGGCACGCCAGGCAAAGATGTTGGTGACCCGGAACGCGCCATAGCCCAGCGCCCGTGCCCGGCGTTCGCAGCGCTCGACCGTGGGATCGTTCTGGACTTCGGTCGCGGTCGACGGATTCAGCATGATGAACAGCACCCGCCCGCCCGCGTCATCCCAGGTCCGGGTCAGCAGGTAGCGGTAGTTTTCGCAATCTGAATAGACTGCGGTGCTGGCGGCGTCGCCCTTTTGGTGGTGGCGTTCGATCATGCACCGCTTGTCGCCCGGCGGCCGCGCGGGCGCAAGACGGGCCGCGCGTTTTTCGCGCGACGCTCGCCGTTCCCCCCCGGCGCAACCGATGTGGGGTCAGGCGTTCGGGCAATCCCTGCGCCCGGCCCCTGCGCGCGACCACGCGCCGGCTCAAGCCTGTCGCGTTTGACCGAATTCACGTCGCCCGCGTCGCGAATGCCCGGGCGGTCGCCTGCCCTCTGTTCGGAGCAGGGGTGAACCCGATCAGGGGCGACCTTTTCCCGGGCGCCCGGTGCCGCGCAAGCGGGGCCGTAGCCGCCCCCGCGGCTCAGGCCACGGCGCGGCGGTAGAAGTGCCAGCTGGCGTGGCCCAGCACCGGCAGCACCACCACCAGCCCCACCAGGAACGGCAGCGCGCCCAGGGCCAGCAGCCCGGCGATGATCGCGCCCCAGGCGGCGACCGGCACCGGGTTGGCCAGGCTCACCCGGATCGAGGTCATCACCGCCACCGGCAGCCCCACGTGCCGGTCCAGCAGCATCGGGAACGACACCACCGACACCATCAGCGCCACCGCCGCAAAGACCAGCCCGCCCCCCATGCCGAGCACGATCATCGCCCAGCCCGCGGGCGTGGTGAACACGTCTTCGAGGAACCCGGCGACGCTGGCGCGCGGCAACGGCCCCAGCGTGATGTCGTGGATCCAGCCGGCGACCAGCATCCAGGTCATGAACAGCGCCAGGATCATCAGGCCCAGCCCGACGATCGCCCCCACCGCCGGCGCGCGCAGCATGTCCAGCGCCGCGCTCCAGCGCACGGGTTTGCCCTGTTCCGCCTGCCGGCTCATCTCGTAAAGCCCGAGGGCGGCGACCGGGCCCAGCAGGGTGAACCCGGCGATCATCGGGAACAGCAGGTGCAGCGCGTTGCCGTGAAAGGCGAACCAGGCCAGCGACAGGCCGATCAGCGGATAGATCATCACCAGCATCAGCGCGTCGCTGCGAAAGGCCAGGAAATCGCGCCAGCCGAGCCGCAGCACCTCGCCCAGATCGGCCAGCGTCAGCCTGCGCACGACCGGAAGGTTGGCGCCGTCGCGGCTGGCGAATTCAGCCGACATCTCGGCGCCATGCACCAGGGTTCTGCCCATGACGCCCATCATCCAGGATGCCGGGTTTCCGATGGTTTTGATCATGTGACATCGCTTTCTGCACGGCCGTGGCCGGCCATGCGATGGCTGTTTCGGATCACCCGATCATAGCATGAATGCGCTCACGCCCGGTGCACAAGCGCGTGTTCACGGGCGCGTGCAGGCCCATCGCAGCCCGGTGCGGCCCCAGCGCCGCCCCGCCCGGTTTCAGTGGTTGAAGACCCGCGACGGGTGCAATTCGCCCGACCGGTAGATGCCCACCGCCACCGCCTTGCCCTGGTGCGAGGCCCAGGCCTCGTCGCCGTATTCCACGTCGCCGGTCACCACCATGCCGGGGTTGCCGTGGCGCAGCCGGGCCGCGCCTTCGGGGGTGCATTTCAGTTCCGGCAGATCGGCCAGCCCGGTTTCCAGCGGCAGCAGGCAGGCGTCCAGCTCAGGCGTGCGGGCGAGCGCTTCGATCCGCTCGAGCGTCAGGCCGTCTTCGGCGTCGAACGGCCCCGACCAGGTGCGCCGCAGGCTGACCACATGGCCATAGCAGCCCAGCTTTTCGCCCAGGTCGCGGGCGATGGCGCGCACGTAGCCGCCCTTGCCGCAGACCAGTTCCAGGTCCACGTGATCCGCATCCGGCCGGGCGATGAAATCCAGCGCATCGACGTAAAGCGGGCGCGCGGCCAGTTCCAGGTCTTCGCCGTCGCGCGCCAGCTTGTAGGCGCGCTGCCCGTCGATCTTGACCGCCGAATACTGCGGCGGCACCTGCATGATGTCGCCGACGAACCCGCCAAGCGCCGCCCGGATCGCATCGTCGTCGGGCCGCGCATCGCTGCTGGCGATCACTTCACCCTCGGCATCGTCGGTGTTGGTGGCCTGGCCCAGGCGCACGCGAAACACATAGGCCTTGAGGGCATCGGTAATGTAGGGCACGGTTTTCGTCGCTTCGCCCAGCGCTACCGCCAGCACCCCGGTCGCCGCCGGGTCCAGCGTGCCGGCGTGGCCGGCCTTTTTCGCCTCCAGCGCCCAGCGCACCTTGTTGACGACCGTGGTCGAGGTGATTCCGGCGGGTTTGTCCACCACCAGCCAGCCCGAGATGTCACGCCCCTTCTTGCGGCGCCCCATCAGCGGTCGTCCCCGGCCTTGTCCGCGCGGCCATCGCCATCGCCTCCGTCGCCGCCATCGCCGCCGCGTTCCAGATCGCGCCGCACCTCGTCGCGCGAAAACAGCTGGCGCGCGGCATCCATCTGGTCATAGGTCTCGTCGATCTTGAAGCGCAGCTCGGGCGAAAACTTGAGCGCCACCGCCCGCGACACCAGCCGGCGCAGCTCGGACCGGTTGCGCCTGAGCGCGTCCAGCGCTTCCTGCCGGTGCTTGCCGCCCAGCGGCATCACATAGACCGTGGCGACGCGCAGATCGGGCGACGTGCGCACTTCGCCCACCGTCACCGACAGGCGGCTCAGGTCCGGGTCGTGCACGTCATCGCGCGCCAGCACCTGCGAAAGCGTGCGCCGGATCAGTTCGCCGACGCGCAACTGGCGCTGCGAGGGGCCGGCGCCGTGATGATGAAGGTTCTTTGCCATGGGCGCCCAGATAAGCCCGAAAGCGGCGCGCTGCAACAGGGCTTTGCGCTTTTGCCGGAAACCGCTAAACCGGGCGGCGCAATGAAGGAGAACGAGATGGCAGAGCTACCGGGGATCGTGGTCGTGGGCGCATCGGGCCGGATGGGGCGGATGCTGACCCAGGTGGTGCTGGCGTCGGACAAGGCCCGGCTCGTGGGCGCGGTGGAACGCGAAGGCCACGACTGGATCGGTCAGGATCTGGGCCGCGCGATGGGCGGGGCCGACCTGGGGGTGACGGTCACCGACGACGCGCTGGAAGCGTTTGCGCGCGCGCAGGCGGTGCTCGATTTCACGGTGCCGGCGGCCAGTGTCGGCTTTGCGGCGCTGGCGGCGCAGGCGCGGCTGGTGCATGTGATCGGCACCACGGGGTTTACCGATCAGGATCTGGCCCGGCTGAACGCGGCGTCGCGCCACGCGGTGATCGTGCGCTCGGGCAACATGAGCCTGGGGGTCAACGTGCTGGCCCGCATCACCCGCATGGTGGCCGAGGCGCTGGACGAGGATTTCGACATCGAGGTGATCGAAGCCCATCACAACCAGAAGATCGACGCGCCTTCGGGCACCGCGCTGATGCTGGGCCAGGCAGCGGCCGAAGGGCGCGGCGTGGAGCTTGCGCAGGTGTCTGACAGGGGCCGCGACGGGATCACCGGCGCGCGCAAACGCGGCGACATCGGCTTTGCCGCGGTGCGCGGCGGCGATATCGTGGGCGAACATGACGTGCTGTTCGCCGGGCAGGGGGAACGGCTGGTGCTGCGCCACGTGGCCAGCGACCGCAGCCTGTTCGCCAAGGGCGCGCTCAAGGCGGCGCTGTGGGGCCAGGACAAGAAGCCCGGCGAATATGACATGTTCGACGTGCTGGGGCTCTGAGGACACGCTCTGCCGCCCTTTCGGGCGTCATTGCTGCAGCGCGAAGAGCAACCGTGAGGGCGCGATGAGCGCAGCCATGCTGCGCTCAGAAATCGATCGCGATACCCTTTTTTTCCCAATCGCCGTAGCGCACCGGTTCCGGCCCGTCGCGCCCGCCCAGTTCCACCGGGCGCTTCTTGGCGGCTTCGGCGGCCTTGCGGCGGCGTTCTTCGGCCTCGGCCAGGGCGCGCCTGGCGGCGGGGGGCAGGTCTTTCCTGTCGGTATCTTCGGACATCGGTCTTCCTTGTTCCCGGTGGCTGTCGTGATATAGCGGCCCGGCAACCGCCGCAAGACAAGAGGAAACGCAATGCCCCAGCCCGGCCTGAGCGCCCGACGCGCCGCCCTGCGGCTGCTCGACAGCGTGACCGAAGAAGGCCGGCTGCTGTCGGAAACCGCGCCCCGCGTGCTGGACCGGCTGCCCCCCGAAGACCGCGCCCGCGCCCAGCGTCTTGCCACCACCACGCTGCGCTGGATGGACCGCGCCGACCGGGTGCTGGGCCCGCATCTGAAAAAACGCCCCCCCGCGCGGGTTCTGAACCAGCTGCGCCTGGCCACGGTGGAGCTTTGCGTCGAGGGCGCCGCCGCCCACGGGGTGGTGAATGCCGCGGTTGAACTGACTCGCGAAACCCCCCGCACCCGGCGGCTGGCGGGGCTGGTGAACGCGGTGCTGCGCAAGGTGGCGGCCCTGCCCGAAGGCA
>JAJRUE010000076.1 GCA_024277955.1 Alphaproteobacteria bacterium
CTTGCAAGGTTTTTGCAAAAACCTTGCCCCGCCGCAGGGCGGCAGGGGGCGCAGCTGGCCGATTTTGCCCGTTACTGCACATTTTTCTTGCAATTTGGTGGGAATCTCCACAATCCTTCAGGCGCAGCCTCCGATACCGGGGCTGACCGGGTCGGGAACTGCGGCCCAAAACCGGGCCAAACCCGGGCCACAAGACCGGGGCGCGCGCATGGGGGAAAAGACGGATTTGTTGGCAGCAACGGATCAGGCCGGGGATCAGGCGGGGCAACAGCCGGACCAGCCACGCATTCGCAAGTCCGAGCGCCGTGAACAGATTCTGCTGGAACTGAAGCTGCGCCCGCATGTGGGCATCGGCGAACTGGCCCGCCGCTTCGGCGTTTCCCGGGAAACCGTCCGGCGCGATTTCGACGCGCTCAGCAACGACGGGCTGATCAGCCGCGCCCACGGCGGCGCGTCGGCCGCCGCCCCCGGACAGTATCCCGGCTTCGACGAACGCAACCGCACGCTGATGCGCGAACGCGAACGCATCGGCCGCGCCGCCGCCAGCCTGGTGCAGCCCGGCGACGGGGTGATGATCGACGCCGGCTCGACCACCTTGCAGGCGGCGCGCCAGCTGGCGCGGCTGGGCACCCGTTGCACCGTCATCACCAACAGCCTGCCGGTCGCCATGGCGCTGGGGTCGGGCGGCGGCGCCGAGGTGATCATGGCCCCCGGAGAGCTGAACCCCGACGAGGCCGCCGTCACCGGCCCCGACACGGTCGAGTTCCTCAGACAATACAACGCCAACCTGTGCCTGATCGGCGCCATGGGCCTGGACGAAAAGGGTTTTTCCGAAACCGTGCGCGGGTTTTCTGCGGTCAAGCGGGCGATGCTGGAAACCTGCGAGGCCGCGCATCTTCTGATCTGCCACGACAAGTTCGACCAGAAGGGGCTGGCCCGGGTCGGGGCGCTGGACGCGCTGAAAACGGTCGTCACCGACGCAACCCCGGGCCCGGCGCTGAACCGGGCGCTGGCCGCCGCCGGGGTCCGCGTCATGGTGCCCGCATGAGCCGCCGCAAGCCGAAATTCGCAACCAATCCACGCAGTCACGATTGAATTGAATGATAACCACCAAACCAGAACAGGGAGAAAGATAATGAACAAACTTGCGAAACTGTTGACCACGGCGGTCGCCGCGGCGGCCTTCAGCGCCCTTGCCGGGGCGGCGGCGGCGCAGGAAGACTGCCCGCGCGGCGACCTGGACAAGCGCTATTGCGACCGCGATGGCGACCTGCTGGCCGACGTGCCCACCGATCCGGCCGAATGGCTGGACCCGGCGACGCTGATCTTTGCCTATACCCCGGTCGAAGACCCCGCCGTCTACAAGACCGCCTGGTCCGATTTCCTGGACTACCTCGAGGAAAAGACCGGCAAGAAGGTCGTGTTCTTCCCGGTCCAGTCCAACGCCGCCCAGATCGAGGCGATGCGTTCGGGCCGTCTGCACATTTCCGGCTTCAACACCGGCTCCAACCCGCTGGCGGTGAACTGCGCCGGCTTCCGGCCCTTCACCATCATGGCCTCGGCCGATGGCGGTTTCGGCTACGAGATGGAGATCATCACCTACCCGGGCAGCGGCATCGAGAAGGTCGAAGACATCAAGGGCAAGCAGCTGGCCTTTACCTCGCCCACCTCGAATTCCGGCTTCAAGGCGCCCAGCGCCATTCTCAAGGCCGATTTCAACATGATCCCGGACCGCGACTTTGAAGCGGCGTTTTCCGGCAAGCATGACAACTCGATCCTGGGGGTTGCCAACCATGACTACATGGCCGCCTCGATCGCCAATTCGGTCAAGGACCGGATGCTCAAGCGCAACGTGATCAAGGAAGGCGACGTGGTGACGATCTACAAGTCGCAGACCTTCCCGACCACCGGCTTTGGCGTCGTCTACAACCTCAAGCCCGAGCTTCAGGCGGCGATCAAGGATGCGTTCTTCAGCTTCGACTGGGAAGGCACCAGCCTGCAGGAGGAATTCTCCAAGTCGAACGAGGCCCAGTTCATCGAGATGACCTACAAGGAATTCTGGGACGTGATCCGCAAGATCGACGCGGCGAACGGCGTGTCCTACACCTGCGAATAGGCAGGCCGGGTGAAAACCGCCTCTCCCCGCGCGATCGGGGGGAGGCTTGCAAAAGAAATGGCCGCGAAAACCGGGCCAAGCGAACAGGGACGGCGAATGCTCAGGCTGGAAAATCTGACCAAGACCTATCGCACGGGCGACAAGGCGCTGAAGGACGTGACGCTGGCGGTGCCGGCGGGCCAGGTGCTGGCGCTGATCGGGCCTTCGGGGGCGGGGAAATCGACGCTGATCCGCTGCATCAACCGGCTGGTGGAACCCACCGGCGGGGCGGCGCTGCTGGACGGGGTCAACCTGACCGCGTTGGGATCGCGCGCGCTGCGCCGCGAACGCCGCCGCATGGGGATGATCTTTCAGGAATACGCGCTGGTCGAACGGCTGTCGGTGATGGAAAACGTGCTGTCGGGGCGGCTGGGCTATGTCGGGTTCTGGCGGTCGTTCCTGCGCCGGTTTCCGCAATCGGACGTGGATGAAGCCTACCGGCTGCTGGACCGGGTCGGGCTGTTGCACATGGCCGACAAGCGCGCCGACGAACTGTCGGGCGGGCAGCGCCAGCGGGTCGGGATCTGCCGGGCGCTGATCCAGAACCCGGCGCTGTTGCTGGTAGACGAACCCACCGCTTCGCTGGACCCGAAGACCAGCCGCCAGATCATGCGGCTGATCGTCGAACTGTGCCGCGAACGCAACCTTGCGGCGATCATCAACATTCACGACGTGGCGCTGGCGCAGATGTTCGTCGAACGGGTCATCGGACTGGAAATGGGCGCCATCGTTTTCGACGGCCCGCCCGAAGCGCTGACCGCCGATGTGCTGACCCAGATCTACGGCGAAGAGGACTGGGAAGCCACCATCGCCAAGGTCGAGGACGAAGACGAGGAAGACGACCTCGGGGTGCCCGCATGAGCGGCGCGGCCAGTTCGGAACTGGACCTGCTGGTCGGGCGGCGCTGGAAAAAGCCCGCCTTCATCGAGCGGTCGTGGCTGCGCTGGGGGCTGATCATCGGGGCGGTGGTCTATCTGGTGCTGGCGATCAATTCGGTCGAGGTGAACTGGAACCGGGTCTACGAGGGGCTTTCGCGCGGGCGCGCCTTTGTCGCCGCCTTCATGCACCCCGATTTCGTGTCGCGCGCCAGCGATATCTACGACGGCATCCTGGAAAGCATCGTGATGACGGTGGCGGCGTCGGTGGTGGGCATCATCGTGTCGATCCCGATCGGGCTGGGCGCGGCGCGCAACATCTCGCCGCTGCCGGTCTACCTGGTGTGCCGGTCGATCGTGGCGATCAGCCGGGCCCTGCAGGAAATCATCGTCGCGATCCTCTTGGTGGCGATCTTCGGGTTCGGCCCGCTGGCCGGGTTCCTGACGCTGAGCTTCGCGACCATCGGGTTCCTGTCCAAGCTGCTGGCCGAGGATATCGAAAGCATGGACAAGGTGCAGGCCGAAGCGGTCAAGGCATCGGGCGCGCGCTGGATGCAGTGGATCAACTACGGGGTTCAGCCACAGTTCATGCCCCGGCTGATCGGCCTGTCGATGTATCGCATCGACATCAATTTCCGCGAAAGCGCGATCCTGGGGCTGGTGGGCGCGGGCGGCATCGGCGCGACGCTGAACACCGCCTTTGACCGCTACGAATTCGACACCGCGGCGGCGATCCTGATCATCATCATCGTGATCGTGATGGCGCTGGAATACCTGTCGGGCATCATCAGGGCGAGGGTTCAGTAATGGCGCACAAGGTTTTGCCCGACGGACGCATGATCTGGCGCCGCTTCACCCCCAGCCAGGCGGTGATGCGCTGGATGGGGTGGCTGGCCGGCGTCGCCGTCTTCGTGTGGTGCTGGAACCGGATTTCGGAAGTGACCACCTGGTTTTTCGTCTGGGACGCGCCGCGCATCGCCGGCGACATCTTTACCCGCGCCACGCCGCCGCGCTGGTCCTACATGGAAAAGCTGTGGGTGCCGATCTGGGACACCATCAACATCGCAACCCTGGGCACGATCGGCGCGCTGATCATGGCGGTGCCGGTGGCCTTTCTGGCGGCGCGCAACACCACGCCGTCGCGCTGGCTGATCCGGCCCGTGGCGCTGCTGATCATCGTCTCGACGCGCTCGATCAATTCGCTGATCTGGGCGCTGTTGCTGATCGCGATCATCGGCCCCGGGGTGTTCGCCGGAATCGTCGCCATCGCCATCCGCTCGATCGGGTTCTGCGCCAAGCTGCTGTATGAGGCGATCGAGGAAATCAACGTCGATCAGGTCGAAGCGGTCACCGCCACCGGCGCCAGCCGCTGGCAGGTCATGGCCTATGCAGTGGTGCCCCAGATCATGCCGGCATTCGCCGGGATCGCGGTGTTCCGCTGGGATGTGAACATCCGCGAAAGCACGGTGCTGGGGCTGGTGGGCGCGGGCGGCATCGGGCTGCAGCTTTCGTCCTCGCTCAACACGCTGGCCTGGCCACAGGTCAGCCTGATCCTGCTGGTGATCCTGCTGGCGGTGGTGATCAGCGAATGGGTTTCGGCCAAGGTGCGGGGCGCGATCATCTGATGGGGATGAGCGCCCAGCAAGCCTTCGCCGCCTACGAGGCGGTGCGTCACCGCCTGCCCCAGGTGCGCCACCGGGGCGCGGGCCGGCGCGCCGGATCGCTGGCCGACATCGCCGAGGATTTCGACGTGTTCCTGCTGGACGCTTTCGGGGTTCTCAACATCGGCGACACCGCGATCAGTGGCGTGCCCGAGCGCGTCGCGGCGCTCAAGGCCGCCGGCAAGCGGGTGCTGGTGGTCTCGAACGCCGCCGGCTTTCCGCATGGCGACCTGATGGCGAAATACGCGCGCCTGGGCTACGATTTCGCCCCCGAGGACGTGATCACCAGCCGCAAGACCCTGCTGGGCGCTGTGCGCGCCGCGCCGCCGCGGGCCTGGGGGCTGATGGCAACGCAATCGCTGGGGATGGCGGATCTCGAGGGGATCGACGTCACCTACCTGGCCGAAGACGCCGGCGATTACGACGCGGCCGAAGCCTTTTTGCTGCTGGGCGCGGCGGTCTGGACCGAGGAACGCCAGGCACTGCTGGAAGCGGCGCTGGCGGCGCGTCCGCGCCCGGTCTGGGTCGGCAATCC
>JAJRUE010000010.1 GCA_024277955.1 Alphaproteobacteria bacterium
AGGGCACCCGTTTCGTGGTGCCTATCCCGCGGCTCGAAGTGTTGGACGCATGAGCGCGCGGGTGCTGGTCACCGGTGGCAGCGGCCTGATCGGCCGCCCCACGGTGCTGGCGCTGAAAACAGCCGGTTTTCAAGTGGTTGCCCTGTCGCGCACCGGCCCCGTCGCCGGTGCGGACGAAACCCTGACCGCCGACATCCTGGACCCCGCGTCGCGCCGCGCGGCGGTGACCCGGGCCCGCGCCAGCCACCTTCTGCACCTGGCCTGGCATTCCGGCGGCACCGACGATCCGGGGGCCCGCTGGCATGCTGCCGACAACGCCCGCTGGGCCGCGGCGACCTTGGCGCTGGTGGATGATTTCGCCCAAGAAGGCGGCCGCCGGGTGCTGGCGGTGGGCAGCTGCGCCGAATACGACTGGTCGCAGCCGCTGTTGCGCGAAGACACGCTGCTGAGCCCGGCCAGCGCCTATGGCCGCGCCAAGGCCGAAACCGGCCGCGCCCTGCTCGAAGCCGCCCCGGCCCAGGGGCTGTCGCTGGCCTGGGTGCGGCTTTTCTTCTGCTACGGCCCCGGTGAGCCGGCGGGCCGGTTGCTGGGCGATCTTCTTTAGGGGCTCGCCGCCGGGCGCCCGGTGGCCTGCACCGACGGCCTTCAGGAACGCGACTTTCTGCACAGCCACGACATCGCCCGCGCCCTGGTCACGGTGCTGCAAAGCGACCACGCCGGCGCGATCAACATCGGCAGTGGCACCGCGATCCGGGTGCGCGATCTGATCGACACCGCGGCCCGGCTCATGGGCCGCCCCGAGCTGATTCGCCTGGGCGAAATCGCCCGCCCCGAGACCGACCCGCCCCGGCTGGTGGCCGAGGTCTCGACCCTGCGCTCCCTGGGGTACGAGCCGCGGATAGATCTGGAAACCGGCGTGCAGGTCTGCATCGACGCCCAGCCGCGCGAGGCCCGCCGATGACCGGCCTGCGCGAACTTCTGACCAGCCACGGTGATTTTGCCCGCTTTGTTCGATTTCTGATAGTTGGTCTAGGGAATACCGCCGTTGGTTATCTGGTGTTTGCAGGATTTGTGCTGGTCGGGCTTCCCAGCCAACCGGCGCTTGCCGGCGCTTTCGTGCTGGGGGTGGCCTGGAATTACTGGACCCACGCGCGCCTGGTTTTTGGCCAGGGCGGGCTTGCGCGCCTGCCGGGTTATGTGGCGGCCTATCTAGCGATCTGGGCTGCAAACGCGCTGGCGCTGGCCGGGTTGGAGCGGCTCGGCCTGTCGCCGCTGGTGGCCCAGGCGCTGCTGACCCCGGTGGCGGCGGTGGCGTCGTTTCTGCTGGTCGCCAGGGCGCTGACCGGCAGGTTCCCATTGGGTGGCCACCGGCGCTGAGGGCCAAGGCGCTTGCAAGCGCCTTGCAAGGTTTTTCGAAAAACCTTGGGCCGCCTGCGGCGGCCCGCGCCCGGCCTCAGGCCCGTTTCCTGGCAACCCCGCGTCCGGCCCCGCGCCCGCCCGCTTCGGGCGTTGCCGGCGTTTGCGCCGGGTCCGCCTGCGCGGTCTCTTCGGTGTCGATGTTCACCCGTTCGCGTTCCACCACGATCGGGCCGCCGCGCACCTGGTTGTGGATCGCGGTCACATATTCCCCCAGCATGCCGATGAACAGCAACTGGATCCCCGACAGCAGGAACAGCGCGATGATGATCGTCGTCACCCCGCGTCCGGCGGTTTCCGGCCCGACAAAGTAGTAGACCAACTGGAACAGCGCAAACGCGATGCTGGCCAGCGAAATCACCAGCCCGACGATGGTGGCGAATCGCATCGGCGCGCGAGTGAAGGAAAAGATCCCGTTCAGCGCCTGGTCGATCAGGATCGGCAGGTTGTGCTTGGAAATCCCGCGTTTGCGCGCCTTCCAGGTGTAGGGCACGATGATCCGCTTGAACCCCAGCGACGAAATGATCCCGCGAATGTAGGGATACTGGTCGCGATGCGCCAACAGCGCATCCATCACCTTGCGGTCCAGAAGCTGAAACTCGCCCACGTCCGGCGAAATCTCGAAATCCGACAAGCTGTTGACGATCCAGTAGAATACCCGCCGGGCGCTGCGCATCACCAGCCCTTCTTCGCGGTTCGAACGCGCGCCCGCGACCACCTCGTAGCCCTGTTCCCAGAGCTTCACGAATTCGGGGATCAGTTCGGGCGGGTCCTGCAGGTCTACCGGCAGGATCACGATCACCGCGTCCCCGGTGGTGTATTTCAGCCCGTTGAAGGCCGATCGGAACACCCCGAAATTGCGCGAGTTCACCACGATCTTGACCGCCGGGTCGCGCGCGGCGATCTCCTTGAGGATTTCCACCGTCCGGTCGCCCGAGGCATTGTCGATGAACACATGTTCGCGCGCATAACCCTTGAGCGGCCCGTCAAACAGCGCCTTCACCGTTTCATAGCATTCGGCGACGTTCTCTTCCTCGTTGAAACAGGGAGAGCAGATCGAGATTTTCTTCATGCGACAATCAACCTTGAAACCGGCCCAACACGCGGTGCTGCGCCACCCTACCACCGCCAGCCGGGACACGAAACGGACTTGGCGGGATTATGCGCGACCGTGCCTGCCCTGCACGGGTCCGGCGATCATTGTTTGTCCGCTGGAAACAAACCGCCGCACCGCCCCGCCACGCGCAGGACTTTCCGCGCGCATCGCGGCGTTGCAGCCGGCGCCAAAACCTACCAGATCGGCGCGCCCAGGTCGAAGACCACATCCGCTTCGCCGCCGTCGGCGCGGGTCAGGCGCACGACAAAGCGGTTGTCGCCCGCCCGCACCGGCGCCGAAAACCCGAACCGGCCGCCGTCGCCAAGATCCTCGGCCCGGGCCAGTTCGCCGGTTCCGCCCCCGCCGCTGCCATCTTCCACCGCCGCCGCCTGGGCCAGATCCCTGGCCAGGAACACCGTCAGGTGCATCGACGTGCCCGCCCGCATCGGCTTGTCTATGCGCAGCGAAACCCCGTCGCGCAGCGCCGCCGCAAGCCTGGGGTCCGCCGCCGGGGCGATCCAGGCCGGTTTCGCCGACCACGGCCCCAGGTCCAGCACCAGCAGCGCCAGAACCGCCGCCACCAGCCCCATGTCGGCCCAACGCAACAGCCCCAGCCCGCGGGCGAACCGCCGCCAGGGGCCTAGCGCCGGATCGGCCCCCGGCAGATGCGCGCTGCGCGCCACATGCACCCGCGCCCCGCTCAGCAGCAGCCACAGCCCGGCCAGCCCGAAAACCACCCACAGCGCGCGCGATACCACGCCGCTCCAGTCGCCGAAATGCAGCGCGTCGATGGGCGCGCGGATCGCTGCCAGCCCCGACCGCTGCGCCGGCCCGACCACCCCCAGCACCGCCAGCGACAGCGGGTCCACCGATACCGTGCTGTCGCCGCGCAGGGCGCCGTTGCCCCCGGCATAGCCGGAAAACCGCAACCCGTCGCCAGCCCGCCCCGGCACCACCAGCGTTGTCGGGCGGAACCCGTCGAGCGTGTCGCGGGCCGTGGCCTCGGCTTTCTCAAGCAGCGCCGCGTCCAGCCCCGCCGGGCGCGCGGTTTCGCGCGGCGCGGCCGGCGCGAACCCGGCTTCGCGCCCCATGAAGCCCAGGCCGTTGGCCATGAAATAGATGCTGCTGAGCGAGATGATCAGCAGGAACACCGACCCCCACAGCCCCAGCAGCCGGTGCAGCCCGCCCTGGTAGCCGCGCTGGCCCAGCGCGCGGGTCGGCCAGCGGAAAAATCCCTTCCAGAACCGGCGGTAGGCGATCAGCCCGCTGATCACCGAATACAGCAGAAACCAACCCGTCGCCGCCACGGCGATGAAGGCCAGCCGCCCCGGCGTGCGCCCCGGCACCAGCAGGCTGTCGTGCAGGTCGCGCAGCACCGCGCGCAGGTCGCGATCGGCGGTCACGGTGCGCACCTCGGCGGTGGCCGGGTCGGTCCAGACCACCACCTTTTCACCCCAGCCGGTGGTCAGGTAGGTGCGGTCGGCCAGCCAGGGTTGCGGCTGGCGCTGCACCACCCAGATGGTGCCGGCGGGGTAGGCGGCCTGCACCGAATCGTAGATCTCGCCAAAGCTCGCGGCGCCGCCTTCGGGCGGGGCGCTGGCCCAGATCTGCGGATGGATCAGCGCCTCCATTTCGTCGCTGACCACCAGCAGCGTGCCGGTGGCGAACAGAATGGCAAACAGGATGATCAGTTGCAGCCCCAGCCACTTGTGAAGCCGGAAAAGCAGGGACCGGACGCCGCGCGCGCTCATGGGAACCTCGTCTTTGGTGTTCGTGTTGCTGCGGGCCCGGCGGTGGGCGAAAATGCGCGCGCCGCCGGCGCCTTGCGCGGATACTGGCCCCGCCGGCGGCAAATGCAAAGACCCCGGCGCCGAAATTCCCCGCAAAACCCCCGACGCCGCCGCCGGGCGCGCGAAATCTGCAACATTGCCCGGCGAGCAGGTGCATTTGTTGCCGGCTGCGTTACAATCCGCAGGCAAACCGGCGCACCCGTTCCCGCCGGCCCCGGTTTGCTGTAGCAAGGCAGCATCCAACCGGGCGGCGGGCCCGCGCGTTCAGATCACAGGTGACGATGTGTGTGGAATTTTCGGTATCAGGTTCGAAGCCGCCGACGCCCCGGTTGCGCGCGCGCGGCTGCAGGCCTCGGTCGCTTCGATCGGGCACCGCGGCCCGGATGCTGCGGTGATCCACGCCGAACCGGGGCTGGGGCTGGCGCATGCCCGCCTGTCGCTGGTCGATGTCTCGAGCCGGTCCGACCAGCCCTTCCACGACGACAGCGGCCGCTATGTGCTGGTCTTCAACGGCGAGGTCTACAATTTCCGCGACCTGCGCCGCGACCTTGAAAAACAGGGCGCCGCCTTTCGCACCACCTCGGATACCGAAGTGGTGCTGCACAGCCTGATCCGCCACGGCATCGATGCGCTGGCCGGGTTCGAAGGCATGTTCGCGCTGGCCTTTATCGACCGTGCCGACGGGTCGGTCCTGCTGGCGCGCGACCGCTTCGGGATGAAGCCGCTGTTCTGGACCGAAAGCCTGGACGCCACCCCGGCGCTGGCCTTTGCGTCCGAAGTCGCGGCCTTTGCCCCCTGGACGACGCTTGCCCCCGACATGGGCCAGCTTTTCGCCTACCTGGGCAAATTCGGAGGCCCCACCTCGGGCCGTTCCTTCTACGACGGCATCCAGGCGCTGGCGCCGGGCGACTACCTGCTGTCGAAACGCGGCCAGCCGCCGGTGATCGCGCCGTTCTTCAAGCTGCCCGATTTTCTGAACCAGGCCGAGGCCGAGCGCCTGCGCGCGCTGTCGCCCGCCGCCGTCGCCGACGAGTTCGACGAGGCGATGCAGGGCGCGGTCGCCTCGAAACTGTTTGCCGACGCGCGGGTGGGGGCCTTTGCCTCGGGCGGGGTGGACAGTTCACTGATCGTGGCGATGGCCGCGCGCCAGCAAAAGGACGTGGCCCTGTTCCACGCCAACGTCAAGGGCGCCTGGAGCGAAACGCCGGCAGCCCGCGGCCTGGCCGATCACCTGGGGCTTGATCTGCACATCGCCGAGGTCGAGGAACAGGATTTCGTCGACATGATCCCGCGGGTGATGCGCCACTACGGCTATCCGTTTTCCTACCACCCGAATTGCGCGCCGCTGATGCTGACCGCGCAGCTGGCCCGCGACAACGGTGTCAAGGGGCTGCTGTAGGGCGAAGGCTCGGATGAATTGTTCCTCGGCTATCCGTGGCTTGGCCGCAAACCGATCACCGATGCCTTTGGCGCGGTGGCGACGGGGGTGCAAAACCTGGTGCGGCGCATTCCCGGCCTTGGCCCGGTGCTGCTGCCCGACCGGATCGGCAACGCGCCGCAGCTGCGCGACCTGATGAACGGGCGCGAAATGGCCGGCGACATGGACGCGGTGGAAGCGGCGCTGGCGCGCTTTCCCGAACGGCTGCAGGATGCGGGCACGCAATGGTCGCTGGACTACATGCACCACCATTTGCGCACGCTTTTGCACCGCAACGACACCATGGGCATGGCCGCCAGCATCGAAGCGCGCTTTCCCTTCCTCGACCACCGGGTGGCCAGTTTCGGCGTCAACCTGCCGCGCCGCTTCAAGCTGCGCACCTCGCCGCTGGTGCTGGAAAAGGCCCACCCTTTCGTGCGCGACAAATGGGTGGTGCGCGCGGTGGCCGACCGCTACGTGCCCAAGCATCTGAGCCAGCGCATCAAGATCGGTTTCTGGACCACGGTTTTCCAGCGCCTGAAGATCGCGCCGGCCTATCTTGCCGGCTCGCCGCTGGGCGACGTGCTGAAGCTCTCGCAGCGCCAGTTGCAGGACGCTTTCGATGACGCCGGGCCCGATCTGCGCCTGCGGCTGCTGCTGAGCGATGTCTGGCTGCGCACGGTGATCGGCGACGAGGCCGAAGAGGCCGCCACCGCCCGGCTGCGCGACCACGTGACGATCCTGCCCGAAGGCGCGCGCCCCGCCGGCGGACCCGCGCGCAACCGCCGCTCGGTCGCCTCGGCCCCGATCTGACGCCCCGCGCCGGCCCCGGTCGGGGCAGGGCCCCAGCGCCCCTCCGCCCGCCATTTTGCGCCTGCCCGACGGCCACCGCCCCACAGCGCCAAACCATCATTGCCTGAGCGCGGGCTTTGGCATAAGGCTGGGGGCCGAACCTGACAAACTCCAAAGGCCCGTCCCCCCATGCGTCTTTCCCGCTATTTCCTGCCCGTCCTGAAAGAAACCCCTGCCGAAGCGCAGATCGTCAGCCACCGCTACATGCTACGCGCCGGCATGATCAAACAGGCCGCCGCCGGCATCTATTCCTGGCTGCCGCTGGGGTTCCGGGTGCTCAAGAACATCGAACGTATCGTGCACGAGGAACAGATGCGCGCCGGCCATATCCCGATGCTGATGCCCACCTTGCAATCGGCCGATCTGTGGCGCGAAAGCGGGCGCTTCGACGCCTACGGCCCGGAAATGCTGCGCCTGAAGGACCGGCACGGGCGCGACATGCTTTACGGCCCCACCAACGAGGAACTGATCACCGACATATTTCGCGCCCATGTGAACAGCTACAAGGATCTGCCGCTGACGCTATACCATATCCAGTGGAAATTCCGCGATGAAATCCGCCCGCGTTTCGGGGTGATGCGCGGGCGCGAATTCTACATGAAGGACGGCTACAACTTTGACATCGACCGCGATGCGGCGCTGCACGCCTACAACCGCCATATGGTCAGCTACCTGCGCACCTACGAACGCATGGGGCTGCAGGCGATCCCGATGCGCGCCGATTCGGGGCCGATCGGCGGCGACGACACCCATGAATTTCTGGTGCTCGCCGACACCGGCGAAAGCGAAGTGTTCTACGACAGCGCCATCACCGATCTGCGTTTCGGCGACCGGCAGGTGAACTACGACGACCGCGAAGAATGCGCCGCCATCGTGCGCGAATGGACCACGCCCTATGCGCGCACCGACGAAACCCACGATCCGGCGCTGTTTGCCGAGATCCCGGAAGCGCGCCGCAAGAGATCGCGCGCGATCGAGGTCGGGCAGATCTTCTACTTCGGCACCAAATATTCCGATCCGATGGGGGCCACGGTCACCAACGACAAGGGCGAACAGGTGCCGGTGCACATGGGCAGCCACGGGATCGGGGTCAGCCGGCTCGTGGGGGCGATCATCGAGGCCAGCCACGATGACAAGGGCATCATCTGGCCCGAAGGCGTCACCCCGTTCCATGTGGGTATCGTGAATTTGCGCCAGGGCGACGCCGGTTGCGACGCGGCCTGCGAAGGGCTCTATGCAGCGCTGGTCGCGGCCGGGCTGGACCCGCTCTATGATGATCGCGAAGAACGCGCCGGCGCGAAATTCGCCACCATGGACCTGATCGGCCTGCCGTGGCGGATCACCGTTGGCCCGCGCGGGCTTAAGGCCGGCGTGGTCGAGCTGACCTCGCGGCGCAGCGGCGAAAGCGAAGAGATGAGTTCCGAGGCCGCTGTCGACCGTCTGCTCGAGGTCTACGCCGCGCACCGGCCCGGCGCGGCCCCGGTCTGACGCCGCCGTTTTCTTGCAAAGAAAACGGACCGAAATCTTTGAAAGATTTCGGGCGCCATGCCCTTCCGGCCACCGGGGGCGTGGCCTCGGCGCCCCTTGACCCGGCCCTCCATTCATCGCACCTTCGCGCGAAACCCAGGAGCAGCCCTTGGCCACCCGCACCGCCCCGTTTTCGCGTTTCGAATGGATGATCGCCTGGCGCTATCTGCGCGCGCGCCGCGCCGAAGGCGGCGTCAGCGTGATGACCTGGATCAGCCTTGTGGGCATCACCCTGGCGGTGTTCGCGCTGATCGCCACGCTGGCGGTGCGCGCCGGGTTCCGGGCCGAATTCGTCGATACCATCCTGGGGGCCAACGCCCATGTCACCGTCTACAACGCCCTGCATCCCGATCAGAACGGTCGCCCGACCAGCGTCATCCCCGACTATCGCGACCGGGTGGCGGCGATCGCGAAAATCCCCGGCGTGATTCGTGCCGCGCCCATGGTGCGCGGGCAGGTCATGGCCAACATGCGCGACAAGTCGGCGGGCGTCGATGTCTAC
>JAJRUE010000077.1 GCA_024277955.1 Alphaproteobacteria bacterium
CTGGGCTACGTGTTCTCCGACCAGATCGAGATGGTCGCCGATATCGCCGGCAACATCAGCGGCTTTCTTGCCGCGGGCGTCGTGGCGATCGTTCTGGGGCGGATGGTGCTGCGCCCGGCGCGCACCCCGCACGACAGCGGCACCGCTGCAACCCCGGCCCCGGCCAGCGGCGAGGGCGGCTAGGGTCAAAACCCCATCATTGGAAATCCGGCGCAGGGCCAGGTTCGCGCCCGGCCCCGAGGGGGGCGCTCTGACATCTGCGCAGGGGGGGGCGCGAGCGCAGCGTTGCACCCTGTTGAAACGATACCACCAATTCGCGCCCGCCCGGGGGGCGGGGTCGGGCGCGAACCGGATCGCAAGCGATCCGGCGGAGCCGAAATCCCATGTCGCGCACTGTGGATGCAGGTGACCGGGTCACATACCAGGCGGCGGTTGGCGGTTGCCGGCGATCAGACGATTGCAGCCGGGCCGCGCAGCCCCCATATCTGATCCATGTTGAAATTCACCCCGATTCTCCTGGCGCTGGCCTACGGTTTCGTCATCTACCATTTTTCCGCCTGGCGCACGGCGCGCGAACTGGATGCGCGCTCGAGCGAGCTGGCCGACCCGGCGCTGCGCCGGCTTACCGCCAGGTTCGCCGAAGCGCTGGAGGTGCCGCGCGTCAAGGTCCACATCTACGAGATCGACCCGGTGAACGGTCTGGCGGCGCCCGACGGGCGGATCTTCATCACCCGCGGTTTTTACCGCAAATACACCGCCGGCGAGGTCAGCGCAGAAGAGCTGGCCAGCGTGATCGCTCACGAGCTGGGCCATGTGGCGCTGGGCCATTCGCGCCGCCGGATGATCGACTTTTCCGGCCAGAACGCCCTGCGCACGGCGCTGGCGATGATGCTGTCGCGGGTCTTGCCGGGGGTTGGCGCGCTGGTCGCCGGGGTCCTGACCAGCCTGCTGGCGGCCCGCCTGTCGCGCGCCGATGAATACGAGGCCGACGCCTATGCCTCGGCGCTGATGATCAAGGCGGGGCTGGGCACGGCGCCGCAAAAGTCGATGTTCCGCAAGCTCGATGCGCTGACCCGGCAGAACGCCGGCGCGGCCCCGGCCTGGCTGATGAGCCACCCGAAAACCGATGAACGCATAAGGATGATCGAAAAGAACAGCGCCGCCTGGGAAGGCTGACGATGCGCGCCGGCCTTTGGCCCGGCTACGATCCCCGCCCCCTGTCCGGCTCCGATCTCCGTGCCCGTCGCGTGTTCGCTCGCCCGGACGCAGCAGGGCGCAACGGGCGCGCAACCGGGCGCGACGCTCAGGGGCCGAGCCGCTCCAGGCAGGCGGCAAACCGAGGCAGGCGCGCTTTTTTCAGCAGTTTTCGCAGCGGCCAGGCGGCGCCCGACAGGCGCTCGGCCTCGCCTTGCACGGCCAGCGCCACGCGCAGCGCCATATCCGGATCGCGCGCCGCGAGCGCGCAAAGAAAGCTGTCGGGATGCATCACCTCCAAGCCGTGTTCGCCAAGCGTCCGGCGCGGAAAATCCCTCAGGTTCAAGGTGATGATCCCCTGCGCCCGGCCCGCAATGGCGCAGGCGAGAACATGCAGATCGCCCGGATCCGGCAGCCACACCCGCGCTTCGATCTCCGGCGCCGGAGCGATACGCGCGCCCGGATGGCGGGCGTTGGCCAGGGCGATGTCGCCGCGCGCCAGTGCTTCGGCCCCCTGCCCGCCCGGCCCGCCCGTGCCGGCGGCGTCCGTGCGCGCCGCCACGCCGGCCCATTCTTCGGTGATCCGGTCCGACCACAGCGGCACATAGGCCCCGGCCGCGGCCATGCCCAGCAGCACCTCGCGCATCACCGTCGGAAACAGCGCGCAGGCGTCGATCAGCCAGCGTTCGCCGGCTGGTTCCGGCGGCCTGCGCCCGCCCGCCGGTCCCGATGGCCGGCGCCCGCCCGCCGGTCCCGCCGGATCGCTCAGTAGACGAGCTCCGGCTCAGCCGCGGGCTGGGCCGGGATGCCGGTCAGTTCCTGACGGATCAGCCCGGCCAGGTGGGTGGTGATGCGCACCTTCTGGGTCAGCCCGATACGTTCCGCCGCCAACGCCTTTTCGCCGCCGTAGCCCTTGAGCTTGGTGGACACCAGATAGGGCGGAATGATCACTTCGCCGGTGCGCCCGTTGGTGACCGACAGGATGAAGTCGATGGCATGGGTGCCGCCGATCGAATAGCGGGTGCGTTCGGTCAGCGCGTGGAACTTGCGCACCTCGATATGCACCACCACCGGCAGGTTACCCTGCAGGCTGCGCACGCCGCGCCCGATGCCTTCCTCGAAGATCGCCTTGACCTGTTCGTAGCGGTCGCCGTAGGGGTCGCCGCGCCAGACGATATCTGCCGCCGGCTTGTAGGAATCGGCTTCCGAGACAACCAGGCTGCGCGGCACGGTGATGTCCAGCCCGACCACCCGCATCGACGGCAACTGTGTCACGTCCACGGGCCGCCCCGCGCCTTTTTGCCCGAACAGGCCCGCATCCGACGAACAGCCCACGACGAACAAGGTCACCAGCACCGCCAGAACCGGTTTCAAGAGTTTCACTGTCGCCTCCAAAAAGGTTTTGGACTTTTCTTGTCGCAACTCTGGCTTACATTAGTGTTAAATGAAAGCGTCAAGCAAAGGATTTTCCCTGCTTTTTCGTGCCAAGGGCAAGAACTTGCCATTGTGCTCAAGTCCGGGAACCCCCCCTGGAACCGGCGTGTTGGCGACCCGTTTTGTTACCCTTGTTGATGGTCCGCCTTGTTAGCGCTAACACGCCATGATAAACCCGTCCCGAGCCGCCAACGGAGCCCACATGAGCATTCACCCGACGATCCGCGATGTCACCCGGGCCATCGCCCGGCGCAGCGCCGACAGCCGCGCCGCCTATCTGGAAAAGATCGCACAGGCCGGGCGCGACGGCCCGCGGCGCGCGCATCTGTCCTGTTCCGGCCAGGCCCACGCCTATGCGGCGATGGAACGCGACCACGACCGTCTGGCCCGGGGCCGGGCGGCGAACCTGGGGATCGTCACCGCCTATAACGACATGCTGTCGGCCCACAAACCCTATGAAATCTACCCGCGCCTGATCCGCGAAACCGCCCGCAATCTGGGGGCCACGGCCCAGGTCGCCGGCGGCGTTCCGGCCATGTGCGATGGCGTCACCCAGGGCGAAACCGGCATGGAAATCAGCCTGTTCTCGCGCGATGTCATCGCGCTGTCGGCGGCGGTCGCGCTGTCGCACAACACCTTTGATGCGGCGCTGTTTCTCGGGGTCTGCGACAAGATCGTGCCGGGGCTGACGATGGCCGCGGCCAGTTTCGGCCACATCCCGGCGGTCTTCGTGCCCGCGGGGCCGATGACCAGCGGCCTGCCCAACGACGAAAAGGCCAGGGTGCGCCAGCGTTTCGCCGCGGGCGAAGCCACGCGCCAGGAACTGATGGCCGCCGAAATGGCCGCCTACCACGGCCCCGGCACCTGCACCTTTTACGGCACCGCCAATTCCAACCAGATGCTGATGGAGTTCCTTGGGCTGCACCTGCCCGGCGCGTCCTTCGTCAACCCCGGCACCGATCTGCGCCAGGCGCTCACGGTCGAGGCGACGCGGCGCGCGCTGGCCATCACCGGGCTGGGCGAAAACTACACGCCGGTGGGAGAAATCCTGGATGAAAAGGCCTTTGTCAACGGGATCGTCGGGCTGATGGCGACCGGCGGGTCGACCAATCTGGTGCTGCACCTGCCGGCGATGGCGCGCGCCGCCGGGATCATCCTGACGCTCGACGATTTCGAAGCGATTTCCGACGTCACCCCGCTGCTGGCGCGCATTTACCCGAACGGGCTGGCGGATGTGAACCATTTTCACGCCGCCGGCGGGCTGGGCTATGTGATCGGCGAATTGCTGGACGCGGGGCTTCTGCACGGCGACACCCGCACGGTGATCGGCGAAGGCATGGCGGCCTACGCGCGCGAACCGCGGCTGCAGGGCGACACGCTGCACTGGGTGGAGCGCGAGGCCGCGCCGCTCAACACCAAAATCCTGCGCCCGGCCAGCGATCCGTTTCAGCCGCGCGGCGGGTTGCGCCAGCTGCGCGGCAACCTCGGCCACGCGGTGATGAAGGTTTCGGCGGTGGACCCCGCCCACCACGAGATCGAGGCCCCGGCCCGGGTTTTCGACAGCCAGGACGCGGTCAAGGCGGCCTTCCGGGCGGGCGAGTTTACCGGCGACGTGGTGGTGGTGGTCCGTTTCCAGGGGCCGCGCGCCAACGGGATGCCGGAACTGCACGCGCTCAGCCCGGTGCTGATGGTGCTGCAGGACCGCGGCTACAAGGTGGCGCTGGTCACCGACGGGCGGATGTCGGGGGCCTCGGGCAAGGTCGCTTCGGCCATCCACCTGTGCCCCGAGGCGGCCGATGGCGGGCCGATCGCCAGGCTGCGCGACGGCGACCGGGTGCGGCTGGATGCGCGCACCGGCGTGATCGAGGTGCTCGAGCCGGGTTTTGCCAGCCGCGACCCGGTGGTCATCGACCTGTCGACCAACCGGACCGGCCTTGGACGAGAGCTTTTTCAGGTGTTTCGCGACAACGTCAGCCGCGCCCATGACGGCGCCGCGGTGGTGCTGTGACCGGCCCGCGCCGCGCGCCCGGCGATACCGGCGGCCGCGGCGACAACGGCGATACTGCAAGTAACGAAAGGAATTGGCGATGAACGGGCAAGACGCCAGCCAGACCGCCCGCACCCTGTGCGACATGGCCCCGGTGATCCCGGTGCTGGTGATCGAGGACGCCTCGGTCGCGGCGCCGCTGGCGCGCGCGCTGATCGCCGGCGGGCTGCCGGTGCTCGAGGTCACGCTGCGCACCCCCGCCGCGCTGGACGCGATCGCGCAGATGGCGCTGGTAGAGGGCGGCGTCGTGGGGGCCGGCACCTTGCTGAGCCCGGCGGACGTTGCCCGCGCCAAGGCCGCCGGCGCCCGGTTCGGCGTGTCGCCCGGCACCACCGACGCGCTGCTTGACGCCTGCGAGGCCGCCGATCTGGCGCTACTGCCGGGCGCGGCCACCGCCAGCGAAGCGATGCGGCTGCTGGAACGCGGCTATACGATGCAAAAGTTCTTTCCCGCCGAAGCGTCGGGCGGCGCGCCGGCGCTGCGGGCGATCGGCGCGCCGATCCCGCAGGTGGCCTTTTGCCCGACCGGCGGGGTCACGCCCGAAAACGCGCCGGACTATCTTGCGCTGAAAAACGTGCGCTGCGTGGGCGGATCATGGGTCGCGCCCAGGGCGCTGGTAGACGCCGGCGACTGGACCGCCATCGAAGCGCTCGCGCGCCAGGCGGCGGCGCTTGCGCGTCAAGGCGCTTGAAAAGCGCCTTGACCAAGGTTTTTGCAAAAACCTTGGCGCCCGGCGGCAAGCCGCCGGCGCGCCGCCAGCCCAGGCCGTCAGGCTATTTCGTCCAGTTTTCCGCCTTGCATATCCCCAGCGCACAGCCCTTGATGTTCAGCCCGGCGGCGGTAAAGGTCACGGTGCCGCGGAACTTCATGAACTTGAACGCCGGATGACGCATGTTGCGCCCGGTCCAGGTGCCGTCGGGCTGCTCGGTCATGCCGTGGCACATCTCGAAACCGTCGGACTGGCGGGTGCAGAACAGCTTGCCGTCCTTCACCGCCACCACGATGGTCTGCTTGCCCTTGCGAAGGTAGTTGCCTTCCACCGCCGCAGCCTGCACGCTGAACGCAAAGCTGTTGGCGGCAATCAGCGTGGCAGCCGCGATCTTGGTCATAAGTTTCATTCATTTTCCTCCCTGTTGACGCAACAGAATTACCCCAAAGCATGCACAGATGCAAATATTTGAGATTGACATCCGGAATTTTCCCGGATTCGTCACGGTTTCAACCCTTTGCGCGCCGCCGTTACCCGCGCCCGCTGCAGCAGCCCCCGGCTCGGCCCCGAGGCTCTTTCCCGGTTCAGCCCCGGTCCTGTGCGCCCGACAGCCTCACGCCTTGACGCCCGGCCCGTTCAGCGCCTGCAGCCCGGGGGCCCGTCCATCAGCCCGGCCCCGTCCATCAGCCCGGTCGCCCATCAGCCCGGTCGCCCATCAGCCCGGCCCCGCCCACGCGTCACCGCCGCCCACGGCTGCCGCCGCGCCGGGCGGGGCGCGGGGTTTCGGCCAGACCGGCGCGCAGGATCGCCGTCATCGGATGGTCCGGGTTGGCGGCGCCATAGGTGGCGATCATCAGCGACAGCGCCGCGCGCTGGTCCACATCCGCCGGCAGCTTGAGCGCCCAGTCCAGAAAAATCGACCGGCACTGCGCCGCATCGATGCCGTCGATGCGAAAGCTCTCGCGGATCAATCCGGTGCTGTCGATATCGTCAACCTTCATCGGGCCACTCCTGTTCGCACCAGCAGGTCTAATCCAGCGCTTGCGGGCGCTCAAGGGCCGCGGCGATGATCTCGCCCGCCTGCCCGGCGGTGCGTTCAAGCTGCCCGGCCAGCGCCTCGGCGTCGCGGGCGCCGGTTTCGCGGGCCAGGAAATCCAGCCCGCCGGTGCCGATTTCCGAGGCGACCAGGGTTTCCCCGCTCAGCAGCCGGGCCGCCGACTGGCCCCGCCACATCAGGTCGTAGGCCTGCACCAGCGTGGCCTCGTGCTGCGCGTCGATCCAGCCGATCCTGCGCGCCGCCGCCAGCTGGCCCGCCACGTCGCGCGCCGCATCGCCCGCCAGCAGCGCCCCGGTCTGGGCGAAAAGCTCGATATCCTGCAGCCGCCCCGGCCCCCGCTTGGCCTCGAGCCCGCCGCCGCCAGGGCGCGCCTGGGCCAGGCGGGCGCGCATCTCGGCCACATCCGCAAGCGTCTTTGCGACCGGCCTCGGACGCGCCAGCAGGTCGCGGCGAAAGGTCTCGATCTCGTCGCCCAGGGCCGCGTCTCCGGCCACCGGGCGCGCCCGGGTCAGCGCCAGATGTTCCCAGGTCCAGGCCTCGTCGCGCTGGTAGCTGCGAAAGGATGCGAGCGACGTGGCCACCGGCCCCTGCCGGCCCGAAGGCCGCAGCCGCATGTCGACCTCGTAAAGCCGCCCCTCGGCCATCGGCGCGCTCAGCGCGGTGACCAGCGCCTGGGTCAGGCGCGCGTAATAGCTGCGCGCCGCCAGCGGCCGGCGGCCTTGCGAATAGTCCTGGTCGAGCGGGTCGTAGATCGCGATCAGGTCCAGGTCCGACGCCGCCGTCAGCCGCCCCGCCCCGAGCGAGCCCATCCCCAGCACCACCGCGCCGCGCCCCGGCGCTTCCCCGTGCTTGCCGGCGAATTCGCCAAGCACCGCCGGGAACACCGCGCCCAGCACCGCATCGGCCAGCTCGGCATATTGCCGGCCCGCCTGCGCCGCGTCGATCAGGGCGCGCAGGTGGTGCACGCCGATGCGGAAATGCCATTCCTTTTGCCAGCGCCGCGCCGCGTTCAGCCGGTCTTCATAATCGCCCGCCTCGCCGATCAGCGCCGCAAGATCGTCGCGCAGCCAGCCGGCCCCCGGCCAGGGGGCAAAGAAATCGCCGGCCAGCACCGCGTCGAACACCTGGGTGTTGCGCGCCAGGTAATGCGCCAGCCGCGGCGCGGTCGAGATGACGTCGATGATCAGATCCACCAGCGGCGGGTTGGCCTCGAACATCGAAAACACCTGCACCCCGGCGGGCAGGCCGGCCAGGAACTGATCGAAACGGATCAGCGCTTCGTCGGGCTTGGCGGCGCGCCCCAGGCTTTTGAGGATGCCGGGCCTGAGGCGGCCGAATATTTCCACCGCCCGCGCCGAACGCATCGCCGGGTAGCTGCGCCAGCGTTCGATGATGGCGCGCGCGCCCTCGGACAGCTCGGGGGGGGCCGGGCGGTTCTGGCCGGGGGCGAAGAAGCCTTCGGTCAGCTGCGCCACCCGGCCCAGCCGGCGGGCGATGTCGCGGCGCATCTCGTCCGTGTCGCGCCCAGACAGCGCCGCCAGCCGGGCAAAGCCTTCGTCGGTTTTCGGCAGCGCGTGGGTCTGCGCGTCATTGATCATCTGCAGCCGGTGCTCGACCTCGCGGTGGGCGCGGTAGTCGTCGGCCAGCTCGTCGGCCACCTCGTCGGGCACCCAGCCCCGCGCCGCCAGCCGCGACAGCCCCTTGAGCGTGCCGCGCACCCTGAGCGAAGCATCGCGCCCGCCGGCGATGATCTGCCGGGTCTGGGTAAAGAACTCGATCTCGCGGATGCCGCCGAGCCCCAGCTTCATGTCGTGGCCCTCCAGCCGGACCGGACCGCCGCCCCCGGGCGCGCCGCCGGCCAGACCCTTGTGCTGGCGGATGCGCAGCCGCATGTCGTGGGCGTCCTGGATGGCGGCGAAATCCAGGTGCTTGCGCCAGATGAACGGGGTCAGCCGCTTGAGATAGGCCCGGCCCGCCGCCAGATCGCCGGCGCAGACCCGCGCCTCGATATGGGCGGCGCGTTCCCAGGTGCGCCCGACGCTTTCGTAATAGCGCTCGGCCGCCTCCATCGACAGGCAGACCGGGGTCACCGACGCATCCGGGCGCAGCCGCAGATCGGTGCGAAACACATAGCCCTGGCCGGTGGGTTCGGACAGCAGCGTGCACAGCCGCCGGGTGACGCGCACGAAGGCGGCGCGCGCCTCGCCATAGTCGTCGGGCGCAAACCGGGTTTCGTCGAACAGGCAGATCAGGTCGATGTCCGAGGAATAGTTCAGCTCGTGCGCGCCCATCTTGCCCATCGCCAGCACCGCCATCCCGGCGGCGGTCTCCTTGTCCGCCGGGCCCGCGCCGGGCAGCTTGCCCCGGTCGATTTCCGCCGCCACCAGCGCCTTTACCCCCAGGTCCACCGCCAGATCGGCAAACCGGGTGAGCGCGCCGGTGACCTCTTGCAGCGGCCAGACCCCGGCCAGGTCGACCAGCCCCACCAGCAGCGCCACCTGCCCCTTGATGGCGCGCAGCCCCGGTCCCAGGTCGCCCGGCGCCAGCGCGCGCGCCGACGCCAGCAGCGCTTCGAACGCCGCTTCCGGCGGGCCGGCGAGGGCTTCGCGCAACCACGCGGCGTGGCGCTGCATCAGGCCGCGCAGATAGGGGCTGGACCCGGCCGCCCCGGCCAGCACCCCGGCCAGTTCGGGGCCAAGATCGGAAAACTCGGCGCCGATCTCGCGGCCCTGGTCACGGTCCCAGGGGCACGGGCTGCGGCGGATGCGGGCTTTGAAATCCATGGCCCGACAGTGGGTCAGCGCCGAAGGCGGGTCAACCGATCCGCGGCCCCGAAAAAGCGCCGCGAAAAAATAATTGAAAAAAATCGAAAAAAAGTCACCGGGCAGCGACAGAAAGCCGGCGGTGGCGCGTTTAGTTCCCCAGATACACATTCA
>JAJRUE010000078.1 GCA_024277955.1 Alphaproteobacteria bacterium
ACCGTCGTGATCGTGGTGCTGGTTTTCGGGCACAGGTCACTGACCCGCAATGCTGCCACCGACGCCGCTGTCTGACCGTCTTTCCATCTGATATGCCGCGGCCGGTATCGCCATGGCGGCAGCGGCTACGCCCGCCTCACGATGCCTCCGGCGGGGATATTTGGAAAAAGAAGAAGAAAAGAGCCCTTCGTCCCGGCATGCAGGACGAAGAGCCTTCTCCTTTTGCGGTCATCGGCGTCCCCGCCTGTACCGCATCCCAAGAAAGGGACAATTTTCTTAAAATCCGGTTTCTTCTTTTCGGAAATATCCCCGCCGGAGGCAATCCGAACCCCGGATGAAATCCGGGGTGAGATCAAAACGTCGCGCCGTCAGGCGCGTCCGCTTTCTAACGGCTTTCCGCCATGCCGATATGCCGCTTGCCGCGTGCTGCGGCCAGATCCACCTGTTTCTGCCGCTCGCGGAACCGTGCCTTTTGTTCGTCCGTCGTCTGCTCGACGCACAAATGGCAGCTGACGCCGCGCTCGTATTCGGGCCGCGCCTTGTCGGCCGGCAGGATCGGTTGCCGGCAGGCGTGACACAGTTCGTGCGGCCCCTCGCGCAGCCCGTGGCCCACCGAAACCCGCCCATCGAACACGAAACATTCGCCGCGCCACAGGCTTTCGTCGGCGGGCACCTCTTCCAGGTATTTCAGGATACCGCCCTTCAGGTGGAAGACCTCGGATTCCCCCAGCCCCAGCAGGTAGTTGGTCGATTTCTCGCAGCGTATGCCGCCGGTGCAGAACATCGCGATCCGCTTGTTGTGGAAGCGCGCGCGGTTCTCCTCCCACCAGGCCGGGAAGTCCCGGAACGACCGGGTGCCCGGATCAACCGCGCCCTGGAAGGTGCCGATCGCCACCTCATAGTCGTTGCGCGCGTCGATCACCACTACGTCCGGAGCGCTGATCAGCTCGTTCCATTCAGCCGGCTCGACATAATGGCCGACCGCCGCGCGCGGGTCCACATCCGGCTGGCCCAGTGTCACGATCTCGCGCTTGAGGCGGACCTTCATGCGGTTAAACGGCGCATTGCGCGCCGTGCTTTCCTTCCAGTCGAGCGCCGCGCAGCCCGGCAGGGTCCGGATATGGGCCAGCAACGCGTCGATCGCATCCCGCGTGCCGGCGATTGTGCCGTTGATCCCTTCGTGCGCCAGCAGCAGGGTGCCACGCACCCCGCGCGCAACGCACAGATCCAGAAGCGGGCCACGCAGTGCGGTCGGGTCGTCAAAGCGGGTGAATTGGTAGAGGGCGGCGATCACATACATGGCCGCCGACTTAGACCAGCCGGCGCCCCCGGCGCAAGGGCGCACGCTTGACGCGCCGCCAGAGCCTGCGTACCCAAGATGCGTCCAACAGGAGAAACCCCGCATGCGCCCCGCCAACGAAGCCCTGATCGTCATCGATGTCCAGAACGACTTTTGCCCCGGCGGCGCCCTGGCCGTTACCGACGGCGACCAGGTGGTTGCCCCGATCAACCGGATGATGGGTGATTTCCAGGCCGTCATCCTGACCCAGGACTGGCACCCGGCGGACCATGCTTCGTTTGCCGACAACCACCCCGGCCGCGCCCCGTTCGAGATGATCGAGCTTGCCTACGGCCCCCAGGTTCTGTGGCCGGCGCATTGCATCCAGGGCAGCCCCGGCGCGGCCTTTCACGCAGATCTGCACACCGATCGGGCCGACCTGATCATCCGCAAGGGGTTCCGAGCGCAAATCGACAGCTATTCGGCCTTTTTCGAAAACGACCAGCGCACGGTCACCGGCCTTGACGGCTACCTGCGCAGCCGTGGGTTTGACAGCCTGACCATGGTCGGGTTGGCCACCGATTTCTGCGTCGCCTATTCGGCGCAGGATGCGGCGCGGCTGGGCTACAAGGTGCGCGTGGTTGAAAGCGCCTGCCGGGCGATCGATCTGGACGGGTCGCTGGCTGCGGCCCGCAAGGCGATGACAGATGCAGGCGTCGAATTGCTGGACCAATAGGGCGCCACAAATCCTTCGTTAAGAAACCTGTGGTTGTATGCAAGCTGCGGCACTGTCGCCGCCGGCCTTTGCAAGCAACTGTCAATGAACAAAAAAACTCTCGCTGCGCAGAAAGAACTGGCCGAATTCGAGGCCCGCAACAGCTCCGCGGGCCGGTTGTTGCGCTATTGCAAGGGCCGGATCGAAGGGGTGTTCCCGCGCCTGGTGGTTACCGCATCGGGCGCTTTGACGCTGTGGTTGTTGTATGGGCCGACCGTGGGTTTGATGGTGGGCGGCGTTGCGCTGGCGGGGGAAGGGCTCGATTGCCTGGTCTTGTGGCTGATCGCCCGCCGCAGCCAGACAGAATTGCCGGGGCGCGGGGCATTTGCCGCATCGACCCTGAGCGCGGCGATCCAGGCGCTGACGATATCGTTTTCGGTGGCCGCGGCCTGGATGCTGGCCCCGGAAAATGGTGGGCGGTATTTTGCCATGGCCTATCTCGCAGGCGCCGCGCTGAACGCCGGTATCGTGTTGCCGTTTCATGCGCGCGCCGCAGTGGTGCGGCTGAATATCTACCTGGCGACCCTGATCGTTCTGTTTGGCGCCGATGTCATCCTGGACCGCGGCAGCCTGCGTGGCTTCCTGCAAGACGGGTTCGCCACGGTCATTTTCATCTACATGATCAAGGTCTTCCTGGATTTCACCAACAAGGGTTTTGAACGCCGCATTGAAATGGAACGCGATCTGCTGGGCCAGAAACACCGGGTGCAACAGGCCAATGAGGATCTGGAAGAAAAGGAACTTGAAAGCCGCCGCCTTGCGCTGGTCGCCAAACACGCCAACGATGCGATCGTGATACGCGGCGCCGACGGTCGGATCGAATGGGTCAACGATACCTTCACTCGGATGACCGGATACAGCCCGCAAGAGGCGATTGGCAAAACGCCGGCCAGCCTGCTCAACGGCCCGGAATCGTCGACCGAAACCACCGCCATGATCGACCGCGCGGTGCGGGAACAACGCTCTATCGTCGCGCGCATTCTCAATTATCGCAAGGATGGCAGCACGCTTTGGGTGGAAACCAGCCTGACGCCGATCGTTGAACCCGATGGCTCGACCTCGATGGTCATCGGGCTGGAACGCGATATATCGGACACCATCGCACGCGAAAACGAACTGGCCCAGGCCAGTGTCGAGGCCGAAGAAGGCGCGCGGGCGAAAACCGAATTCCTCGCGACCATGAGCCACGAGATACGAACCCCGATGAACGGCATCATCGGCATGGCGGACCTGCTTGGGCGGACCGATCTGGACAAGGAACAGCAGGTGTTCGTTTCGACCATCCTGGCGTCGGGCGAAACCCTGCTGCAGATCATCAACGACATCCTGGATGTCACCAAGATCGAGGCGGGCAAGCTGCACATCCTGCGCGAACCGTTTTCCATCGTGGCCTGTCTGGAGGATGTGATGCGGCTTCTGGATACGCTGGCGGCCGGCAAGGGAATCGCGCTGGATCTGGAATGGACATCCGATCCGCCAGAGGTGATGATCGGCGATCCCGGCCGGATCACGCAGGTCATCCTGAACCTGGTCGGAAACGCCATCAAGTTCACCGAGGCCGGCGGCGTCAAGGTGCGCGCGTCCGTCCGCCCCGATGGCGATCGACAGCAGGCGGTCATAGAAATCAGCGACACCGGGATCGGCATTTCCAGTGACCGATTGCACAAGATTTTCGACAGTTTCGCGCAGGCGGAAATGGACACCACCCGGCGGTTTGGCGGAACCGGTCTGGGGCTGACCATCGCCCGCATGTTGGCGCGCGCGATGGGGGGCGATATCTCGGTGACATCGACGCCGGGGCAGGGGTCTTGCTTTACCGTCACGCTTGCCGTCGAAAAGGCCGGCGCCTCGGTCCAACTGCCGCGCAAGGAGACGGTGCAAACCCCGGCCTGCGACCTTGGCGGCGCGCGCATTCTGGTTGCCGAGGACAATCGCACAAACCGTCTGGTGGTGCGCAAGATGCTGTCTGACGCCAATGTCAGGCTGATCTTCGCGGGCGATGGCGAACAGGCGGTCGGGGCCTACCGCGACCAAAGGCCGGACCTGATCTTCATGGACCTGTCGATGCCCGGCAAGGACGGCATAGAAGCCACCCGCGAAATCCGCGACCACGAACGCGCCCGCAACCTCAAGCCTGTGCCGATCATCGCCCTCACCGCGAACGGGTTTGAAAGCGACCGACGCAAATGTCTCGAGGTCGGGATGGACGACTTTCTGACCAAGCCGGTCAAAAAGGCCGGTCTGCTGGAAAGCGCCGCGCGTTATCTCAAGGCCAGCTGACCCCGCGCCCGGCGCAAGTTCGGCAATTCGCGCTTTGCGCCCCGCCCGCCATCGCGTATCACCGGATTTGCCCAACCAAGGAACGGCCGCATGGATATCGCCACCCGTGTCTATAACCACAAGTGGAAGATCGACCCGATCATCCGATCGTTGATCGACACCGACTTTTACAAGCTGCTGATGTGCCAGTCGGTTTTCCGCAACCGCCCCGACACCACGGTGACGTTTTCGCTGATCAACCGGTCGCGCCATATCCGCATCGCCGAGCTGATCGACGAAGGCGAGCTGCGCGAACAGCTGGACCACGTGCGTTCGCTCTCGCTCAGCCGCGGCGAAAGCACCTGGCTGCGCGGCAACACGTTTTACGGCAAGCGCCAGATGTTCCGCCCCGATTTCATGGAGTGGTTCGAGAACCTGCGCCTGCCGCCCTACCAGCTGGAAAAGCGCGACGGCCAGTATGAACTGACCTTTGAAGGCAAGTGGCCCGAAGTGATGATGTGGGAAATCCCGGCGCTGGCGGTGATCATGGAGCTGCGTTCGCGCGCGGTGCTGGCCGACATGGGGCGTTTCGAACTGCAGGTGCTTTACGCGCGCGCCATGACCAAGCTCTGGGAAAAGGTGGAAAACCTGCGCACCGTCGACGACCTGAGGATCGCCGATTTCGGCACCCGGCGGCGGCATTCCTTCTTGTGGCAGGACTGGTGCGTGCAGGCGCTGATCGAAGGGCTTGGCGACAGTTTCGTCGGCACCTCGAACTGCCTGATCGCCATGCGCCGCGACATCGAGGCGATCGGCACCAACGCCCACGAATTGCCGATGGTTTACGCCGCGCTTGCCGATAGCGACGAAGAGCTGGCCCAGGCCCCCTACAAGGTGCTGGCCGACTGGCACGAGGAACACGATGGCAACCTGCGAATCATCCTGCCAGATACCTACGGCACCCGCGGGTTTCTTGAACGCGCGCCCGACTGGCTGGCCGGCTGGACCGGGATTCGCATCGACAGCGGCGATCCGGCCGAGGGCGCCGAGATTGCCATCGCGTGGTGGAAATCGCGCGGCGAGGATCCGCGCGAAAAGCTGGTAATCTTTTCCGACGGGCTGGACGCCGACCGGATCATCGCCCTGCACCGCCAGTTTGCCGGTCGCGTGCGGGTGTCCTTCGGCTGGGGCACGCTGCTGACCAATGATTTCCGGGGTCTTGCCAAGGACGATGCGCTGGCGCCGTTTTCGCTGGTCTGCAAGGCGGTCAGCGCCAATGGCCGGCCGACGGTCAAGCTTTCCGACAACCCGCGCAAGGCGATGGGCCCGGCCGCCGAGATCGCGCGCTACAAGCGGGTGTTTGGGGTTGGCGAACAGGTGGAACAGGACGTGATCGTCTAGAGTATCCGTCTTTATCAAGCATTTTTCGGCGCCCATTTTCTGTCGTCTCGTATCAATGCGTTTGCCAGTTCGAGGAGCTTTCGCATTACGGCGGTGATCGCGACCTTGGCGGGTTTTCCGGCGCCCCGCAGGTGTTC
>JAJRUE010000079.1 GCA_024277955.1 Alphaproteobacteria bacterium
CCACAAGGACAGCCTGCTGGCCGAGTTTCGCGCCGCCGGGTTCGAGATCGAACACGAATGGCTGCCGGGCAAGGGCCTGGTCCTGTTCGCGGTGGCGCGCAAACCGGGCTAGCCCACCATCCAAAACGCCCACCCCTCGGTCCGGGCGCGGCCCTCGTTTCATGGTGTGCCACGCTTGGCCCGGCCTTCCGAATCACCCGCCCGCGCCCCCGCCGCCACTTACGCCTTGCATCCCCTGCCCATCCAACCTATATCGCTTTCAACAGCGGCGCGTCGGCTTCCATCCCCGAGGCTCCACCGGAAATCGTGACGGGCCGCGCGCCCGTTTTTTTGTGCCCGAAAGGCAAACCCGAATGAATGACCTGATCGCCAAAGCAGCGATTGACCGGCGTCTGGCCGATATTGTTCGCCCCGTGATCGAAAGCATGGGGTTCGAACTGGTGCGCATCCGCCTGATGGGCGGCAAGACCAGCACGGTGCAGATCATGGCCGAACGCCCCGAAGGCGGGATCGAGGTGGACGACTGCGCCGAGATCTCGATCGCGGTGGGCGCGGTTCTGGACGTGGAAGACCCGATTGACGAAAACTACACGCTGGAAGTGTCCAGCCCCGGCATCGACCGCCCGCTGACCCGGCTCAAGGACTTTGAGGTCTGGCAGGGCTACGAGGCCAAGCTGGAAACCAGCGAGCTGATCGACGGGCAGCGCCGTTTCAAGGGCATCCTGGCCGGCGTCGATGGCGACGAAGTGCTTGTGAACATCGACCAGGGCACCATCGGGCTCAAGTTCGACTGGCTGTCGGACGCCAAGCTGATCCTGTCCGACGATCTGATCCGCGAGATGCTGCGCCAGCGCAAGGCCGCCGGCGTGATCGACGAAGAGAAATACGACGAAATAGAAACCGACCCCGGTTCTGAGGAGGACTGAAAAGATGGCCATCACATCCGCAAACCAGCTGGAGCTGCTGCAAACCGCAGAGGCCGTTGCGCGCGAAAAGATGATCGACCCGGCGCTGGTGATCGAGGCGATGGAAGAAAGCCTCGCCCGGGCCGCCAAGAGCCGCTACGGCGCCGAAATGGACATCCGCGTGTCGATCGACCGCAAGACCGGCAAGGCGACATTCACCCGCGTGCGCACCGTGGTCGCCGACGAAGACCTGGAAAACTACCAGGCCGAACTGACCGTCGAACAGGCGAAACAGTATCTGGACGACCCGAAAGTCGGCGACACCATCGTTGACGAAGTGCCCCCGGTCGAGATGGGCCGGATCGCCGCGCAATCGGCCAAGCAGGTGATCCTGCAGAAAATCCGCGAGGCCGAGCGTGATCGTCAATACGAGGAATTCAAGGATCGCGCCGGCACGATCATCAACGGCGTGGTCAAGCGCGAGGAATACGGCAACGTCATCGTCGATGTGGGCACCGGCGAAGCGATCCTGCGCCGCAACGAAAAGATCGGCCGCGAAAGTTATCGCCCGAACGACCGCATCCGCTGCTACATCAAGGAAGTGCGCCGCGAACAGCGCGGCCCGCAGATCTTCCTGTCGCGCACCGCGCCGGAATTCATGGCCGAGCTGTTCAAGATGGAAGTGCCGGAGATTTACGACGGCATCATCGAAATCAAGGCCGTCGCCCGCGACCCGGGCAGCCGGGCCAAGATCGCGGTGATCAGCTACGACAACTCGATCGACCCGGTGGGCGCCTGCGTCGGCATGCGCGGCAGCCGGGTGCAGGCGGTGGTGAACGAGTTGCAGGGCGAAAAGATCGACATCATCCCCTGGAACGACGACGCGCCCACCTTCCTGGTGAACGCGCTGCAACCGGCCGAGGTGACCAAGGTCGTGCTGGACGAAGACGCCGGCAAGATCGAAGTGGTGGTGCCCGACGAACAGCTTTCGCTGGCCATCGGCCGGCGCGGCCAGAACGTGCGCCTGGCCAGTCAGCTGACCGGTCTGGACATCGACATCCTCACCGAGGAAGAAGAAAGCAAGCGCCGCCAGGCCGAATTCGAAGAACGCACCAAGCTGTTCATGGACACCCTCGATCTGGACGAATTCTTTGCGCAACTCCTTGTCGCCGAAGGGTTTACCACGCTGGAAGAGGTCGCCTATGTCGATCCCGAAGAACTGGTGGTGATCGATGGCGTCGACGAAGACACCGCCGCCGAACTTCAGGCCCGCGCCCGCGACTACATCGATGCGCAGAACAAGAAGGCGCTGGAACATGCCCGCGAACTGGGTGCCGAAGACAGCCTGATCGCCTACGAAGGCCTGACCCCGCAGATGGTCGAAGCGCTGGCCGAGGACGGCGTCAAGACGCTCGAAGATTTCGCCACCTGCGCCGACTGGGAACTGGCCGGCGGCTGGACCACGGTCGACGGCGAGCGGGTCAAAGACGATGGTCTGCTGGAAAAATTCGACGTGTCGCTGGAAGAGGCGCAGAACCTGGTGATGACCGCGCGCATCCAGTTGGGCTGGGTCGATCCGGCGGATCTGGAAAAGGACAACGAAGACGACGAAGACGCCGAGACCGGCGAAACCGCAGACGAAGGGGCCGGGGCCTGATCGGGCCTCGACGGGGTGCGCGTGACACGCGGCGGCCAACCCAAAAAGCGGGATGAACCCGAACGCCGGTGCATCGTCACCGGCGAGGTTCAGCCAAAAGGCGGGCTGATCCGCTTTGTGGTGGGGCCCGACGGCATGGTCGTGCCCGACATCCTGGGCAAGCTGCCGGGGCGTGGCATCTGGGTGTCGGCCAATCGCGCCGCGATCGAACAGGCCGCCAAAAAGGGTCTGTTCGCCCGCGCCGCCAAGGCCCCCGCCAAGGCGCCCGATGGCCTGGCCGACGAGGTGGAACGCCAGCTGGTCCGCCGGCTGGTAGACTTGGTGTCGCTGTCGCGCAAATCCGGGGCGGCGGTGGCCGGTTTCGAGAAGGTGAAACGCTGGCTGGCCGACGGCCGCGCCAAGGTGCTTTTGCAGGCCTCCGATGGCTCTGAACGGGGCAAAGGCAAGCTTTGGACCCCTGAAGGCGGGCGGTTTTTCGGAACCCTCACGTCGTCAGAATTGGGTTTGGCATTCGGGCGGGAAAGTGTGATACATGGCGCGCTTGCGTCTGGTGGACTCACAACCCGTGTTGTAGAGGAAGCTACGCGGCTCGCGGGATTCCGTGAAAACGACGGTGGAAAGTCCGCCGGAAAGGTAAGACGACCAGATGAGCGATAATGACGGCAAAAAGACACTCGGCCTTCGCAGCGGGCGTCCCGGGCAAGTAAAGCAAAGCTTTAGCCACGGGCGCACCAAGAACGTTGTGGTAGAGACCAAGCGCAAACGCGTCGTCGTCCCCAAGGCCGGTGCGACGGGGGGCGCTGCGTCAAAAGGTGCGCCCAAGACGACGCCGGGCGGTGATCCGTCCAAGCGGCCTGCGGGCATTTCTGATGCGGTGATGGAGCGCCGGCTCAAGGCGTTGCGCGCGGCCAAGGCGCGCGAAGCCGAAGAAGCCCAGGCCCGCAAGGCCGAAGAAGAAAAGCGCGAACGCGACCGCCAGCGCCGGCGCGAAGAAGCCCTGGCCAAGGAACGCGAAGAACAGGAACGCCGTGAACGCGCGGCGGCCAAGGCGCAGGAAGCCGAAGCCAAGAAACGCGAAACCGAAGAATCGGCGCGCAAGGCGGCGGCTGCGGCCGACACCCCCGCGCCGGCCCCGGCCGCGCCCCGCAGCGCGCCGAAACCTTCGTCGGCGCCGCGCAAGACCGACCGCGAACCGCGCCGCGACACCAAGTCCAAGGGGATGCGCGACAGCGGCCGCCGGTCCGGCAAGCTGACGCTGAACCAGGCGCTTACCGGCGGCGAAGGCGGGCGGCAGCGTTCGCTCGCGGCGATGAAGCGCAAGCAGGAACGCGCCCGGCAAAAGGCCCTGGGCGGCGGCGAGCCGCGCGAAAAGGTGATCCGCGAAGTGCAGGTTCCCGAAACCATCGTGGTTCAGGAACTGGCCAACCGGATGGCCGAGCGCGTGGCCGACGTGGTCAAGGCGCTGATGCAAAACGGCATGATGGTCACCCAGAACCAGTCGATCGACGCCGACACCGCCGAGCTGATCGTCGAAGAGTTCGGCCACAAGATCGTGCGGGTGTCCGATTCCGATGTCGAGGACGTGATCCAGGGTGTCGAAGACAAGCCCGAAGACCTGAAACCGCGCCCGCCGGTGATCACCGTGATGGGCCACGTCGACCACGGCAAGACCTCTCTGCTGGACGCGATCCGCAAGACCAGCGTGACCTCGGGCGAAGCCGGGGGCATCACCCAGCACATCGGCGCCTATCAGGTGACCACCGACGATGGCACCTTGCTGACCTTCCTGGATACGCCGGGCCACGCGGCCTTTACCTCGATGCGGGCCCGTGGCGCGCAGGTGACGGATATCGTGGTGCTGGTGGTTGCCGCCGACGATGCGGTGATGCCGCAGACGGTCGAAGCGATCAACCACGCCAAGGCCGCCGGGGTTCCGATGATCGTGGCGATCAACAAGATCGACCGTCCCGGCGCCGACCCGGACAAGGTGCGCACCGATCTGCTGCAGCACGAGGTGATCGTTGAAAAGATGTCCGGCGACGTGCTGGACGTGGAAGTTTCCGCGATCAACGGCACCGGCCTGGATCAACTGCTTGAAGCGATCAGCCTGCAGGCCGAACTGCTTGACCTCAAGGCGAACCCGGACCGGGCCGCCCAGGGCGCGGTGATCGAGGCCCAGCTTGACGTTGGCCGCGGCCCGGTGGCGACGGTGCTGGTGCAAAACGGCACCCTGCGTCAGGGCGACATCTTTGTGGTCGGCGAACAGTGGGGCAAGGTGCGCGCGCTGATCAACGACAAGGGCGACCGCGTGAAGGAAGCCGGGCCCTCGGTCCCGGTCGAGGTGCTGGGCCTGCACGGCACGCCCGAGGCCGGCGACGTTCTGAACGTTGTCGATACCGAAGCGCAGGCGCGCGAGATTGCCGAATACCGCCACGAAAAGGCCAAGGAAAAGCGCGCTGCGGCCGGTGCCGCCACATCGCTTGAACAGCTTATGGCCCAGGCCAAGGCCGACGAAAACGTCGCCGAGCTTCCGATCGTGGTGAAGGCGGACGTTCAGGGTTCTGCCGAGGCGATCGCGCAGGCGATGGAAAAGATCGGCAACGACGAAGTTCGGGTGCGGGTTCTGCATTCCGGCGTCGGCGCCATCACCGAAAGCGACATCGGCCTGGCCGAGGCGTCTGGCGCGCCGGTCATCGGCTTCAACGTGCGGGCCAACGCGACCGCGCGCAAGGTGGCCAACCAGAAGGGTGTCGAGATCCGCTATTATTCGGTGATCTACGATCTGGTAGATGACGTGAAGGCCGCCGCTTCGGGGCTGCTGTCGGCGGAGGTGCGCGAAAACTTCATCGGCTACGCCGAGATCAAGGACGTGTTCAAGGTGTCCAACGTCGGCAAGGTCGCCGGTTGTCTGGTGACCGAAGGCGTGGCGCGGCGTTCGGCCGGCGTGCGTCTGCTGCGCGACAACGTGGTGATCCACGAGGGCACGCTGAAAACGCTCAAGCGCTTCAAGGACGAGGTCGCCGAGGTGCAGTCGGGCCAGGAATGCGGCATGGCCTTCGAGAATTACGACGACATCCGCAAGGGCGACGTGATCGAGATCTTCGAACGCGAAGAGGTCGAGCGCTCGCTCGAGTGACCGCGCGCAGGCACAGCCCGGAAAAGCGAAAAAGGAGCGACGTTGATCGCTCCTTTTTCATGGTTTGCAGTGGTGGCTTTTGGTCAGGCGGCTGCCGAGGATGTCACGGGAACGCCCTGAAAAACGCGGTCGCCAACGCGGACCACGATTTTCCCGTCATCCAGTCTGCGCACAAAGGTGCCCTGGACAAAGGTGCAGCTGCCAAGCAGAATCGTCTTGATCATTGAAACTTATCCCCCCAAGTTTCCAGTGCACGGATTTAGGCCGATTCGGTGAGAAAACGCCAGCAATTCCGATATTGTCCATCAAATGAGCACAATTTCGCCTATAGGTTGTGCCATATCCGGGTGTTTGGCAAGCTTTTCCGTAATTCCCGCAGAAAATCCGTCAGGAATCCTAAAGCCAGTCCCGCAGGATCGGGATCAGCGGCGAATCGGCTGGCGGCATCGGGTAGTCGCGCAACCGGTTGACCGGAACCCAGGTCAGGGTCTGCCCTTCGGCCCCGCGCACGATGCCTTTCCACTTGCGGCAGACGAAAAGCGGCATCAGCAGGTGAAAGTCGGGATAGGCATGGCTGGCAAAGGTCAGCGGCGCCAGGCAGCTTTCCCAGGTGTCTATCCCCAGCTCTTCGCGCAATTCGCGGATCAGCGCGGCTTCGGGGGTTTCGCCCGGCTCGACCTTGCCGCCGGGAAATTCCCACAGCCCGGCCATCTGTTGGCCCTCGGGGCGCTTGGCCAACAGAACCCTCCCATCCCGATCGACCAGCGCCGCCGCTGAAACCAGCACCACCTTCATGAACGGTAATCCGCGTTGATCTCGATGTAGCCGTGGGTCAAATCGCAGGTCCAGACCGTCGCCCCAGCTTCGCCCAGCCCCAGATCCACCCGGACAACCAGTTCGTCGCGCTTCATGTAGGCCTGCCCGTCGGCCTCGCGGTAGTCCGGCGATACCCAGCCGTTTTCGGCCACCAGCAAGTCTCCGAACCAGATCGACAGGCGGTCCCGGTCGGCCTGGGCGCCGGATTTGCCGACCGCCATGACGACGCGGCCCCAGTTCGGATCCTCGCCTGCCGCGGCGGTCTTTACCAGCGGCGAATTGGCGATCGACAGCGCCACCTTGCGGGCGTCCTGGTGCGAAACCGCGCCCGAGACCTGCACCTCGATGAACTTGCTGGCGCCTTCGCCATCGCGCACCACCTGCTGCGCCAGATCCAGCAAAACCGAATGCAGCGCGGCGAAAAACGTCTGTGCGTCGCTGTCGTCTTCTGACCGGATTTCGCCATTCCCAGCCTTGCCGGTCGCACAGACGATCAGGGTGTCCGAGGTGGATGTGTCGCTGTCGACGGTGATGCTGTTGAAGGTAGAGACCACGGCCCGGTCCAGCATCGCCTGCAGCACCGGCTGGGCGATCTTCGCGTCGGTGAACACATAGGACAACATGGTCGCCATGTCGGGGGCGATCATCCCCGACCCCTTGGCAAAGCCCGAAATCACCACGTCCGCCCCCCCCAGGCGGCACCGCGCCCAAGCGCCCTTGGCAAAGGTATCGGTGGTCATGATCGCCCGTGCGGCCGGTTCCAACGCGGCAGGCGACAGGTCGCGCTGCAGCGCATCCAGATGGGCCAGGATCCTGTCGTGCGGCAGGGGTTCGCCGATCACCCCGGTCGAGGCGGTGAACACGCGCTGCTGCGGCACGCCGCAGACCGCGGCCACCGCGCGGCCAAGCGCCTGGACCGACATCTGCCCGCGTTCGCCGGTAAAGGCATTGGCGTTGCCCGAATTCACCAGGATCGCCGCCCCGTCGCGCGCGTCGCCGCCAATCTTGGCCTGACAATCCAGCACCGCGGCCGAGCGTGTCGACGAGCGCGTGAACACGCCGGCAATCGCCGTGCCCGCGCAAAGCTCGGCCAGCATGACATCGTCGCGCCCGGTGTATTTCACGCCAACCGCGCCGGTGGCGAACCTGACGCCGTCGACGACCGGCAGGTCGGGAAACCCGCCGGCAGGCGCCAGGGGCGATTGTTTCAACGCGCTCATGTCCGGCCCCCCATGCGGTTGGTTGTGCGCCTGGCTTCCGCGTCCGGCTACTGGCCGCCGCCGTCCAGCAGCGCGGTGTCGCGCAGCGTCGCCGGATTGATCTCAAGCGAGTCCGGGCGCACCACATCCGCCGCGGCGGTCAGTTCGTCCAGCTTCTGCTTGAGCACCTTTTTCTGGATTTCGTCGGCCAGGTCGGCGCGCACTTCGTCCAGCGTCGGGGCCGCCTTGATGCGGCTGTCGTTCAGCTTGATCACGTGCCAGCCGAACTGGGTCTTGACCGGCTCGGAAATGGTGCCCGGTTCCATCTGGATCACGGCCTCTTCAAAGGGCTGCACCATCATGCCCTTGGAAAACCAGCCCAGCGAACCGCCCTGCGCGCCCGACGGGCCGGTGGACTTTTCCTTGGCCAGCTCGGCGAAATCGGCGCCGTTGTTGAGCTGCTCGATCAGTGCCCTGGCTTCGTCTTCGGAGGCGACCAGGATGTGCGACGCATTGTATTCGCGGGTCGGTTCGGCGTTGGCGAACCGTTCGTCATAGGCCGCCTGCAGCGCCTCATCTGTCAGCGCGGCGCGCACCAGCTTGTCGATCGCGGTGCCGGCCATCAGCGAACGCCGCTCGTTTTCGAGACGCAGCTTGATCGATTTGGATTCGCCGCTGACGGTCTGCGCCAGAACCGTCTGCTGGATCGCCTGGTTCAACACCGCATCATACAGCACGTCATCGGGCAGGCTTTTGTACTGCTCGGGCAGGGCATCGCGCATCAGGATCAGGTGACCGACGGTAATGTCGGTCCCGTTCACGGTGGCGACCACCGTATCCGCTGTGACATCCTGCGCGGAAACCGGCAGCGCGACAGCGCAGGCAATTGCCAGTCCGGCAAGAAAATTGGTGTGTTTGAACATCTTTGGTTCCTCTTGTGGGGCCGCGCGGGTTCGCGCCGTTGACACTGCAGATACAGGCCCTTACATCGCCAAGGTGTCGTAAGAGTCCGTGATTTCCGTTGTTCTATGACGCGCGGGAAGGACGGGCAAGCATTCCTCTTGCACGATACCGTCAGAACAAGCCACGCGGAGTAAGTATGCTGGGTCTCGGAACACTCGCCAAAAAGGTATTTGGCACGCCAAACGATCGGATGATCAAGGCAACGCGCCCGCTGGTGGAAAAGATCAACGCACTCGAGCCCGAGTTCGAAAAGCTGACCGACGAGGGGATCAAGGAAAAGACCGAAGAGCTGCGCAAGCGCGCAAAAGGTGGCGAATCGCTGGACGACCTGCTGCCCGAAGCCTTTGCCAACTGCCGCGAAGCCGCGCGCCGGGCGCTGGGGCTGCGCGCCTTTGACGTGCAGCTTATGGGCGGCATTTTCCTGCACCAGGGCAATATCGCCGAAATGAAAACCGGCGAAGGCAAGACGCTGGTCGCCACTTTCCCGGCCTACCTGAACGCGCTGACCGGCAAGGGCGTGCATATCGTCACGGTGAACGACTACCTGGCCAAGCGCGACGCCGAATGGATGAGCAACGTCTACAGCGCCTTGGGCCTGACCACCGGCGTTGTCTACCCGCAGCAACCCGACGCGGAAAAGCGCGAAGCCTATGCCTCGGACGTGACCTATGCCACCAACAACGAACTGGGGTTCGACTACCTGCGCGACAACATGAAGTCCGAACTGAGCGAGATCAATCAGCGCTACCACAACTTTGCCATCGTCGACGAGGTGGACAGCATCCTGATCGACGAAGCCCGCACCCCGCTGATCATTTCCGGCCCGGCGCAGGACCGCTCCGAGCTTTACATCAGCATCGACAAGGTGATCCCCGAGCTGACAGAAGAACACTTCACCATGGACGAAAAGACCCGCAACGTGACCTACACGGATGCGGGCAACGAATTTCTCGAACAGCGCCTGCACGAACTGGGTCTGCTGCCCGAAGACCAGTCGCTGTATGACCCGGAATCGACCACCATCGTGCACCACGTGAACCAGGGCCTGCGGGCGCATAAACTGTTCCAGAAGGACAAGGACTATATCGTCCAGAACGGCGAAGTGGTGCTGATCGACGAATTCACCGGCCGGATGATGGCCGGGCGGCGGCTGTCGGACGGGCTGCACCAAGCGATCGAGGCCAAGGAAGGCGTCGAAATCCAGCCTGAAAACGTCACCCTGGCGTCGGTCACCTTCCAAAACTATTTCCGCCTCTACGACAAGCTGGCCGGCATGACCGGCACCGCCGCCACCGAGGCCGAGGAATTCCAGGAAATCTACGGGCTGGGTGTGGTCGAAGTGCCGACCAACCGGGAAATCGCCCGGATCGACGAACATGACCAGGTGTTCCGGACCGCCGCCGAGAAATACAAGGCGATTGCCGAAGAGATCAAGAAAGCTTCGGAAAAGGGGCAGCCGGTGCTGGTGGGGACGACCTCGATCGAAAAGTCGGAATTCCTGTCCGACATGCTGACCAAGATGGGCGTGAAACACAACGTGCTGAACGCCCGCCAGCATGAACGCGAAGCGCAGATCGTCGCCGACGCCGGCAAGTTCGGCGCGGTCACCATCGCCACCAACATGGCCGGTCGCGGCACCGATATCCAGCTGGGCGGCAACGTGGAAATGAAGGTGCTCGAAGCGCTGGCCAACGACCCCGACGCCGACCCCGACGAGATCCGCCGCACGATCGAGGCCGAGCACGAAGAAGAACGCCAGAAGGTGCTGGCCGCCGGCGGGCTGTTCGTGCTGGGCACCGAACGCCACGAAAGCCGCCGCATCGACAACCAGCTGCGTGGCCGGTCGGGCCGTCAGGGCGACCCGGGCCGTTCGGCGTTTTTCCTGTCGCTGGAAGACGACCTGATGCGGATTTTCGGCTCGGAACGTCTGGACGCGGTGCTGTCGAAACTGGGCATGAAGGAAGGCGAAGCCATCGTTCACCCCTGGGTCAACAAGTCGCTCGAAAAGGCGCAGGCCAAGGTCGAGGGGCGCAACTTCGACATCCGCAAGCAGCTGCTGAAATTCGACGACGTGATGAACGACCAGCGCAAGGTGATCTTTGCCCAGCGCCGTGAAATCATGGAATCCGATGACCTGTCCGAGATCGTCGAAGACATGCGTCACGAGGTGATCGACGATCTGGTCGAAGCCTATATTCCGCCGAAAACCTACGCCGACCAGTGGGACAGCGAAGGCCTGTATGCGGCGGTTCTGGAAAAGCTGGCCATCGATGCCCCGATCGTCGAATGGACCGCCGAAGAAGGTGTGGATGACGAAACCATCCGCGAACGCCTGTATGAGGCCGCCGACAAGATGATGGCCGAAAAGGCCGAAGCCTTTGGCGCCGAAACCATGCGCAACATCGAAAAGCAGTTCCTGCTGCAGACCATCGACGCCAAGTGGCGCGAACACCTGCTGACGCTGGAACATCTGCGTTCGGTGGTCGGGTTCCGTGGTTATGCGCAGCGCGATCCGTTGACCGAATACAAGAACGAAGCGTTCCAGCTGTTCGAATCCCTGCTCGAATCGCTGCGCGAAGACGTGACCCAGAAACTGGCCCAGGTTCGGCCGATGACCCAGGAAGAGCAGGAAGAAATGATGCGCCAGATCGCGGCGCAGCAGGAAGCCATGCGCCTGGCGGCGGAAAAACAGATGGTCAACGCGGCGGCGATTCCCGAAAACGCGGCCCCCGGGTTCGATGAAAACGACCCGTCGACCTGGGGCGATCCGGGGCGCAACGACAAATGCCCCTGTGGCTCCGGCAAGAAGTTCAAGCATTGCCACGGGCGAATCGCCTGACGGTCCCACGCCGCCCACGGCGCAGAAATTGTCTGGCACTAATCCAACACCGCCCACGGTATCTTGTGGTGCGTCGGGATAGTCCCGCAATATCCAGTCGGACCCAAGAGCAGACCTAGCGCGCAAATACCCGCTTTGGGCCACAGGATTGGCCCATTTGCCCGGCACAATACCGGCGGACACACCCCGGTGTTGGAGGCGCAGATGATCGACACGAAACGGATTTTGACCGCGGCGGCGACGCTTGTCGTGGCGGCAGGCGTCGGGTTCATCATGCAAAACACCGGCGCCATCGCCGCCCGTCTGGGCAATGACCAGACCATTGCCATGCCCGGGGACGGTGGCTTGGCGCAACGCGGCGCACTTGCCGGGCTGCCGACCATGCCGCGCGATGCCTTCACCCCGGCGCGGCTGCGCTCGCCGGCGCTCGACGGGGCGCTGCGGATTGCCGTGGTCACGGAATCGATCACCCCTGAACTGAGATCGGACATCCCCGCCCCCCGATTTTTTGCCGAGACCTGCAGCGCCACGGTCACCGCGCGTTCTGAGCCCGGCGCAATGGTGCGCCTGGCGCTGAACGCCCCCTGCCACGGAAACGAACGCATCACCATCAGCCACGCCGGGCTGTTCTTTGCCGATGTCACCGACAGCGCCGGCAACTATTCGGTCAGTGTGCCGGCCCTGCAAAAAGACGCGGTCTTCGAGATTGCCTTTGCCGATGGCAGCACCGTTGACGCCCGCGCGCTGGTGCTGACCCAGGATGGCTATGAACGCGCCGGGATATCCTGGAGCGGCCCCGCGGTCGTGAACCTGCACGCGATGGAATTTGGCGCGGGCTTTGACGACCCGGGCCACGTCTGGTCGGGCGCACCGCGCGACCCGAGCGCGGGCGTCCAGGCCACGGGCGGTTTCCTGACGGTGCTTGGCAATCCCGCGCTGGCCCGTCCGCAGCTCGCGCAGGTCTATTCGTTTCCCTATGACCGCATGAACCGCGACGGCAGCGTCCAGATCGTCGTCGACGCGCAGATTGACGAAGGCTCTTGCGGCCAGGACATCACGGCGCGCACGGTGCGGGCCGATGGCCGGGGGCAGCCGGAAACCATGCCGGTCGCCTTTCCGATGCCGGCCTGCGATGGCGAAAATGGATTTCTGGTGTTGAAAAACCTGTTCCAAGACATGAAGATCGCCCGGAACTGAAAGTCGACGACGGGATGCTCATATGGGCTTGGGGCGGGTGGCGGTCATCTTGGCCACCCTTGCAGTGCTGGTGTTTCCACAAAAGGGACGGGCGCAGGATGTAACCCTGACCTCGCGCGACGGGTCTGTCGAGATTTCGGGAACGTTGCTGGGGTATGATGGCGAATTCTATCGCGTCGACACCGAATTCGGGGCGCTCACGGTCGACGGATCCGGCGTGCTTTGCGCCGGGCCGGGGTGCCCGGACCTCAGTTCCTTCGTGGCGCGCATATCCTTTGCCGGGGCGCCCAGGCTGACCGGGGGGCTGTTGCCGGCGCTGGTCGCGTCCTTTGCCCGCCAGCAGGGCTACAGCGTTGCCTCGTCTCGGGGGGCGGATGGCGAAACCGTCCTTGAACTCTCCGAAACCTCCAGTGGCCATACGATCGCGCAGTTCTTCGTGCACCAGTCCAGCAGTGACGAAGGTTTCGCCGATCTGCTGGCCGAGCAGGCAGATATCGCCATGTCGTTGCGCGCGGTGACCGCGACCGAGGCGGCGCTGGCCAGGGATGCCGGGCTGGGCGATCTGGCATCGCCCGCGCAAAACCGCGTCATCGCGCTGGATGGTCTGGTGCCGGTGGTGTCCCCGAGAAACCCGATCCAGCAGATCACGCCGGAAGACCTGGCCCGGGTCTTTTCCGGCGAACTGTCCAACTGGTCGGTTCTGGGCGGGGTAGACGCACCGATCGAACTGAACCTGCGCGACAAGGGCGCGGGTGAACTGCAAGTGTTCCGGAATCGGATCATGGAGCCGATGGCCGCCACCTTGTCGGATCAGGTAACCCGACATGCCACCAACCGCGAATTGGTCGAGGCCGTGGCGCGCAACCCGTTCGCGATCGGGCTGGCGGTCTTGTCGGACCTGGGCAAGGCGCGCCCGCTGGCGCTGGCCGGGGGGTGCGGGTTTCTTGCCAATGCCACGCCGGAATCGCTGAAATCGGATGATTATCCGCTGACCGTTCCGCTGTTCTTGTATCTTCGCGCCGGGCGTCTGCCGGCGGTTGGCCGCGAATTCATGCGGTTCCTCGAATCCCCCGCGGCGCAGATCGCGATCCTGCGGGCGGGCTTTGTGGACCAGGCGATTTCGCGCACCCCGGTCAACCGCCAGGGAAACCGGCTGGCCAATGCCATTCGCGCGGCCGGGGGCGATGTAAGCCTGGCGGACTTGCAGGAAATGGTGGCCGAGATGGCCGGGGCGCGCAGGCTTTCGGTGACCTTTCGGTTCGATGGCGGGTCGGCCGGGCTGAACGCGCGGTCGCGTTCGAACATCGCGCTGCTGGCGCGGGCGCTGGAAACCGGAACCCTGGGCGCGCGCGAATGGGTGTTCGTGGGGTTCAGCGATGGTCAGGGTCCGGCGGCGCCGAACCGGAAACTGTCGCGGCGGCGGGCGGCTTCGGTGCGCGACGCGGTGCGAAAACAGGCGACGACAGCGGATCCGGGGCAAGTGTCGCTCAAGGTGCGCGGCTTTGGCGAAGCGATGCCGATGGCCTGCGATGACACCGAGTGGGGCAGGTTGATCAACCGCCGGGTCGAGGTTTGGGCGCGCTAGCTATAGATAGCGCGCGGCGCGAAAGCTGATTTCCCGGGATTTGCCGATAATCAGATGGTCATGGACGGTCAGGCCAAGCGCTTCGGCGGCGCGGGCGATTTGTTCGGTCATGGCGATGTCGGCATCCGATGGGGTGGGGTCGCCGGAGGGGTGGTTGTGCACCAGGATCAGGGCCGATGCGTTCAGTTCCAGCGCGCGCTGGACCACTTCGCGCGGGTAGACCGGCACGTGGTCAACGGTGCCGCGGGCCTGTTCTTCGTCGGCGATCAGAATGTTGCGCCGGTCCAGGAACAGAATGCGGAACTGTTCGGTTTGCCGGTGCGCCATGGTCGTATGGCAATAGTCCACGATGGCGTCCCAGTTGGAAATCACATGCCGCTGCATGATCCGCGACCGGGCCAGGCGATGCGCTGCGGCTTCGACGATCTTGAGTTCCACGACCACGCTGTCGCCGACCCCCGGC
>JAJRUE010000080.1 GCA_024277955.1 Alphaproteobacteria bacterium
ATCTCCAAGCATTCGGGCGAAAAACCGGGAGAAAAATCCGTCCGGGCTTTGCCCCGAGGCCCGGTTTTCAGCCCGCGGCCATCCGGTTGTGCTTGCGCGCGACATAGTCCTTGGCGGTTTCCACGGCCACCGCGGCATCGCGGCAATAGGCGTCGGCGCCGATGGCGCGGCCGAATTCCTCGTTCAGCGGCGCGCCGCCCACCAGCACGATATAGTCGTCGCGGATGCCCTTTTCGACCATCGTGTCGATCACCACCTTCATGTAGGGCATGGTGGTGGTCAGCAGCGCCGACATGCCCAGGATGTCGGGCTTTTCGCTTTCCAGCGCGCCCAGGTAGCTTTCCACCGCGTTGTTGATGCCCAGGTCCAGCACCTCGAAACCGGCGCCCTCCATCATCATCGACACCAGGTTCTTGCCGATGTCGTGGATGTCGCCCTTGACCGTGCCGATCACCATCTTGCCCATGCGCGGGGCGCCGGTTTCCACCAGCAGCGGCTTGAGTATCGCCATGCCGCCCTTCATCGCGTTGGCCGCCAGCAGCACCTCGGGGACGAACAGGATGCCGTCGCGAAAATCGTTGCCCACGATGGTCATGCCCGCCACCAGCGCCTTGGTCAGAATGTCATAGGGCTGCCAGCCGCGTTCGAGCAGGATGTTCACGCCTTCCTCGATCTCTTCCTTGAGACCGTCGTAAAGGTCGTCGTGCATCTGCAGCGTCAGTTCTTCGTCGCTCAGTTCGCTCAGGATGATGTCGTCTTCTTCGTCAGCCATGCGGGGTCTCCGAAAACCGGGTGTCGTTCAGCGCTTGTTACTAGATGAGCGCAACCGGGGAAAGTGACTTGGCGGATTGCGACATCGGCGCAAGCGCAACCGACCTTTGGGCAACAGTTGACCCGGTGGGCGGCAATTGGCGGCCGGGGCGCGGCATCCGGCAGCGGGGGGTGGCCGATGTTCCCGAAATGTTCTATCCTTTTCCCATGGACGATCCCGACCCCACGCTCGCGCCCAACCTGCGCCGCCCCGGGCGAGGCGCCCGCTCGAACCGCGCGGGCCGGTTCGAACCCTGCGCCCGCGTGGTTGTGGACGACGGCTGGGACATGCCCGAAGACACGCGCCTGGCGCGCACCGAGCTGGCGCTGGAACGTCCGCGGCGGGTGATCAGCCGCAACGCGTCGCCGGATCTGCCGTTCGACCGGTCGCTGAACCCCTACCGGGGCTGCGAACATGGCTGCATCTACTGTTTCGCCCGCCCGAGCCACGCCTGGCTGGGCCTGTCGCCGGGGCTGGATTTCGAAACCCGGCTGATCGCGCGCCCCACGGCCCCCGAGGCGCTGCGCCGCGAACTGTCGGCGCCGGGCTACCGGGTTGCGCCGCTGGCGATCGGCACCAACACCGACCCCTACCAGCCGATCGAGGCGCGCCTGCGGGTGATGCGCGGGGTGCTCGAGGTGCTGCGCGACTTCAACCACCCGGTAGCGGTGACCACCAAGGGCACGCTGGTGGAACGCGACCTGGACATCCTGGGCGACATGGGCCGGCGCGGGCTGGTGCATGTGGGGGTGTCGATCACCACGCTGGACGCGCGGCTGTCGCGGCAGCTCGAGCCGCGCGCCCCGGCTCCGGCGCGCCGGCTGGCGATGATCGGCAGGCTGGCGCAGGCGGGTTGCCCGGTGCGGCTGATGCTGGCGCCGGTGATCCCGGGGCTGACCGATCACGAGGTGGAAGGCATCGTCGCCGCCGCGGCCGACGCCGGGGCAAGTTCGGCGGAATGGATCCTGCTGCGCCTGCCCGGCGAGCTGCGCGAGCTGTTCGCCGAGTGGCTGGCCGAACATCGCCCCGACCGGGCGGCGCGGGTGATGGCCCGGCTGCGCGAGATGCATGGCGGGCGCGAATACGACAGCCGCTGGGGCAGGCGGTTGCGCGGCGAGGGGGTTCATGCGCGGCTGATCGCGCAGCGCTTCGACCTGGCGGCGCGCCGCGCGGGCCTGTCGCGCGACGGTGCGGCGCCGCGCTGCGACCTGTTCCGGGTGCCGGGGCGGGGAGAGCAGCTGGATCTCTTCTGAACCGGGCGCCGAAATCTTTCAAAGATTTCGGGACGTTTTCTTTCAAAGAAAACGTCTGCCCCGCGCCGGCCATCCTTTCCCGGCGAAGGCCAGGCTAGCCGCGCCGCCGCCGGCCCGAGCGCACGCGGGTCTTGGTTTCCAGCCCGTCGGTGCCGTCGCTGGTCGAAGAAAACCCGCCCAGGGTTTGGCTGATCTTTTCCAGCGTCGGGCGCGGACCCGGCGTGCGGGTTTCCAGGGCTTCCTTCATCTTTTCAAGATGTTCCGGCGTCGTCCCGCAGCACCCGCCGATGATGCGCGCGCCGCAATCGCGCGCCAGAACCGCGTATTCGGCCATCAGCTCGGGCGTGCCGTCGTAGTGGATGTGGCCGTGTTCGTATTTCGGGATGCCGGCATTGCCTTTGGCGATCAGCGGCCGTTCGGTGCCCTGGGCGACAAAACCCAGGATGGTGCGCAGCAGGTCGGACGCTCCGACCCCGCAGTTCGCCCCGAAGCCGATCGGCTGGTGATCCAGCTTTTCCACCATCGCCACCATGTCGGACGAGGTCACGCCCATCATCGTGCGCCCCGAAGTGTCAAAGCTCATGGTGCCGCACCAGGGCATGCCCGCCAGCAGCGCCGCTTCGCCGGCGGCGCGGTATTCTTCGGGGGCGGAAATGGTTTCCACCCAGAGCACATCGACGCCGCCTTCCTTCAGCCCCTCGGCCTGTTCGTGGAACATCTCGACGGCATTGGCGTAGGTGAGCGTGCCCATCGGCTCCATGATCTCGCCGGTGGGGCCGATCGAGCCGGCGACCACCACGGGCCGGCCGGCCTTGTCGGCGACCTCGCGGCCGATCTCGGCGGCAACGCGGTTCAGTTCGCGCACCCGGTTCTGGGCGCCGTGCAGCTTGAGCCGCGAGGCATTGCCGCCGAAACTGTTGGTCAGGAACAGGTCGCTGCCCGCCCCCACCGCGCCCTGGTAAAGCGCGGCGATCCGGTCCGGGTGGTCCACGTTCCACAGTTCGGGCGCATCGCCCGATTGCAGGCCCATGTTGAACAGCGTGGTGCCGGTGGCGCCATCGGCCATCAGCCAGTCGCGCTCGGCCAGAAGCCGGGTCAAAGCGTCGGTCATGTGATCGGGTCTCTCACGAATCAAAACGGATCGCGCGGGCAGGGTGCCCGGCGTCATCGCGAGGCAAATGCCACGATTTCTGCCCCCGCGCAAACCGATAATCTTCATCATCATCTTGAGGGCGGGCCGCGCTATGGCCGCGCTATGGCCGCGCGCCGGCGTGTCGGGCACGCCCTCACCGCGCCCTCACCGCCCTCACCGCCAGGCGCGCCGGGGGCGCAGGCGGCGCAGCGGTCCGGGGCGGCGGATGCGTGCCAGCACCGCCGCCAGCCCGAGCAGCAGCGAAACCCGCCCCGGCGCGGCCGCATAGAGCGTTTGCCAGTTGGGGGCAAAGCTGGTCTTGAACCGGCGCAGCCCGTCGCCGCCGGCCAGCCGCATCAGCCGGGCGCGCAGCCCGGCCAGCCGGCCCGCATCGCCAGCATCCGCCAGCGGCAGGGCGGCCAGCGACAGGCGCGGGCAAAAGATCGCCGCGGCGCTGTTGATCGCGGCGCACAGCAGCAGGTGCATGGTGCCGTCGGGGGCCTGCGGATCCTGGCGCATCAGGTCCAGCGTCCATTCGCGGCGGTTCTCGTGCAGGGTGATGAAGGCCACCAGGCGATCGTCCCGCCAGGCCAGGAACACCCGCTGGCAACTGACATAATCGCCCTGGAACCGGCCCATCGAAAAGCCGCGTTCGCCGCCATGCGTCCGGGCCCAGGCCTGCGACAGGCGCGCCATGTCGTCCAGCGGCAGGCGGCGGCCGCCTTCGGTGACGCGGATGCCGGCCTTTTCGGCCTTGCGCAGCAGGCGCCGCAACTGCCGGTGTTCGGGGCCGGCGGTGGTGAAGCTTGCGGGCTCCAGCCAGGCCTCTTGCGAAATCGCCAGGGTCTTCCAGCCGCGCGCGCGCGCCGCCGCCGCGGTGCGGGCGCTGCATTTGTAGATCAGCGGGCTGCGCTGGGCGCGCCGGGCGCACTCCGAAAGTGCTGTGATCGCGCCTGCCAGCGCCGCGCCCGCGGTCGACAGCGGATCCCCCAGCATGACCAGCGCCTGGCCCGCCGGCGCCGCCGCCAGCAAGGGCCTTCCGTCCGCGTGCAGCAGCGCAAATTCCCCCTGGCGCACCAGGTTGGTTTCGGCGCGCGCGCAGAACCACAGCGCGTTTTCCAGCCCCGGCGCCAGGTATGGCTGCGGCTCGGGCGGGTGCAGGACGACGGTCACGCGGGCGCGGTCGCGTTCGAGCGGGCCGCGCAGCAGCATCGCCGCGCCCAGCACCGCCGGCACCAGATAATAGACCAGCCGGAACGCCAGCGCCGACGCCAGCAGCGGTTCGTGGTCGATCATCGGCAAGAGCGCCAGCAGCGTGACCTCGAACGGGCCGACGCCGCCCGGGGTGCCGGCGATCAGCCCGGCGCCAAGCGCCACCAGAAAGGCGGTGAACACGGTAGCGGGCGCGACCTCGACCCCCGCCGGCAGCAGCAGATAGAGCGCCAGCGCGGCAAAGAACGTGTCCACCAGCGCCAGCCCCAGGACCGAACCAAAGGCCCGCAGGCTGGGCAGCCGCCCAAGCGCGCGCGGCGCCAGTCCCAGCACCAGGCAGACCACGGCGCCGGCGGCCAGAACCGCGATCGCCAGCGGCCGGGCGTGAAAGGCGGTCACCCCGGTCAGCAGCACCGCCAGCGCCGCCACCACCGCCCAGCCGGCCAGGAACGACAGCGATACCGCGACCGACAGCCGCAGCGCCTGGCCCAGCGAAAGTTCCGGCAGCAGCCGCCAGCGCACCAGCGCCCCCGACAAGACCCCGAAACCGGCGAATTGCGCCACCGCGATCGCCGCCGTGCCCGACAGGCGGGCGCGCGCCGGGGCGATGCCGGTGCCGATCAGCCCGTGCACCACCTGGTCATAGCGCCCGACCGCCCAGAAACTGGCCACCGTGGCGGCGGCGGCGCCGATCCATTGCAGCGCACCGACCTGGTGGATGGTGCGCCAGACCTCGCCCATGTCCAGCTGCGGCAGCCGTTCGCGCAGCACCCAGAACCCCAGCGCCACCAGCGCCAGCATCACCAGTTGGCGCCCCAGCATGGGCCGCAGACGAATGTCGACGGATTGCGCGATGCCGCGCGTCCGGTTTGCAGGCATGTCACCCTCCGATACCACCGCATTCGGGGGTATCAGGCGGCGCCTTACACAGGCTTAACAGCTAAAATTGCGCGAAAAAAACGCGCGGCTCGAACCGCGCGTCCGTTTTTCCTGTTCCGGCGACATGAGCGGTTGACCAGGCATGCTGGCCGTCGGCCTGTGCCGGTCCGTCCCCTGGCCGGCGGGGCAGGGGTCACTCTTCGCCGAGCAGCTGGGCCTTCGCCTCGGCCAGGAATTCCTGCATCTTGGTGCGGATCGTGGTTTCGTCGGCCTTGTCGCCCAGATCGCCGGCGATCTTGCGGTAGACGTCTTCGTGGCCGGCCTCTTCGAAATCGGCCTTGACCACGCTCATCGCATAGTCGTTCGCCGCCTCTCCGGTCAGCCCCATCAGCTCGGCCGCCCACAGGCCCAACAGCTTGTTGCGCCGCGCGGTCGCCTTGAACTGCATTTCCTGGTCATGGGCATACTTGTTTTCAAAAGCGTTTTCGCGCTCGTCGAAGGTCGTCATCCGGAGTCCTTTCGGGCTGAGGTTCAGTTCTGTCTGATATGCCCATTGCGGCGCGGTTTCGCAAGGGTTTCAGCCCGCCTTGCGGCAGGTCATGTCATCGCATATACGGGCGCCAGGTGGGCGGGCCGCAGGATGTGCCGTCCAGACCCGATCGGAGAACAGATGGCACGGCGCAAGAAAATCTATGAAGGCAAGGCCAAGATTCTTTACGAAGGCCCCGAGCCGGGCACCTATGTGCAATACTTCAAGGATGACGCCACCGCCTATAACGCCGAAAAGCGCGCCACCATCGACGGCAAGGGCGTGCTGAACAACCGGCTGAGCGAATTCTTCATGACCGGGCTGGCCGGGATCGGCGTGCCGACGCATTTCATCAAGCGGCTCAACATGCGCGAACAGCTGATCCGGGCGGTGGAAATCATCCCGCTGGAAGTGATCGTGCGCAACTTTGCCGCCGGGTCGATGGCGAAACGGCTGGGCATGGACGAAGGCACGCCGCTGCCGCGCCCGATCATCGAGTTTTCCTACAAGGACGACAAGCTGGGCGACCCGCTGGTGCCCGAGGAATACATCATCGCCTTTGGCTGGGCGTCGCAGCAGGACCTGGACGACATCGTGGCGCTGGCGCTGCGGGTCAACGATTTCCTGAGCGGCGTGATGCACGGCGTCGGCATCCAGCTGGTGGATTTCAAGATCGAGGTAGGCCGGGTCTGGGAAGGCGACTTCATGCGGCTGATCGTGGCCGATGAAATCAGCCCCGACAGCTGCCGGCTGTGGGACAAGGAAACGGGCCGCAAGCTGGACAAGGACGTGTTCCGCCGCGACCTGGGCGATCTGGCCGATGCCTATACCGAAGTGGCGAAACGGCTGGGGGTCATGCCGTCGAACGTGACCCATCAGACCAAGCCGACCTTGATCAACTGAGGCCCGCAAGGCCATGAAAAACCGGGGTAAATGATGAAAGCCAGGGTTCATGTGATGCTGAAAGCCGGGGTGCTCGACCCGCAGGGCGAAGCGATCCGCCACGCGCTGGGCGCGCTGGGCTTCGAGGGCGTCGAAAAGGTGCGTCAGGGCAAGGTGATCGACCTTGAACTGGCCGAAACCGACCGCGCCCGCGCCGAAGCGGCGGTGACCGAGATGTGCGAAAAGCTGCTCGCCAACACGGTGATCGAAAGCTACACGATCGAGGTCGGCTGAGCCCGGCTTCGGCAAAGGTCCGCCGCGGCGATTTTCGACCGGCGGCCCCGCCCGGAACATCGGCCCGGAACATCGGCCCGGAACACCGGCCCAGTGCATCGGCCCAGAACAGGAGCACCGAAAATGAAAGCCGCCGTCATCGTCTTTCCCGGCTCGAACTGCGACCGCGACCTGGTCGTGGCCTTCGAGCGCGCCGGGGCCAGCGTCGAAAAGGTCTGGCACAAGGACACGGCCCTGCCCGAAGGCGTCGATATCGTGGCGGTGCCCGGCGGGTTTTCCTTTGGCGACTATTTGCGCTGCGGCGCCATCGCGGCGCGCTCGCCGATCAGCCGGTCGCTGGTGGCCCATGCCGAACGCGGCGGCCATGTGCTGGGGATCTGCAACGGCTTTCAGGTGCTGACCGAAACCGGCCTGCTGCCGGGCGCACTGATGCGCAACGCCGGGCTGAAATTCGTCTGCCGGGATGTGCGCTTGCGAATCGAGACCGCCGACAGCGGCTTTACCGCCGGCTACGAGGCCGGGCAGGTCGTCAGCTACCCGGTGGCGCATCACGACGGCAACTACACCGCCGACGCCGACACGCTGGCCCGGCTGCGCGGCGAAGGCCGGGTGGCGTTCCGCTATGTCGACAACCCGAACGGTTCGGCCGACGACATCGCCGGGATCCTGTCGCAAAATCGCCGGGTGCTGGGGATGATGCCGCACCCGGAACGCGCCATCGACCCGCTGCAGGGCGGCGAGGACGGGGCGGCGATGTTCGCAGCGCTGAGCCGCGTGCTGGAAACCGCCTGAACGCCGCAGGCGCGCATACACGGCTTGAGCCGGCGGGCGCGCGGGCGTAACCTGTGCACATGGCAAGCCGGGCGGACATCGATCATCAGGACAGGGGCCGGACCGGCGCCGAGCCGGCCCGGGACGCCGGCGGCGCGGACGATACCGCGGGCGGTGCGCCGGGCCTGTCCGGGGCCTCGGCCCCCGCACCGGCCTCCGCATCGGCCACCGGAACGGGGCGCGGGGTGCGCCCGGTGATGTCCTGGCGGGGCAGGGCGGCGGTGCTGCTGGTCACCGTGGTCGGGGTCTTCGTGGTGCTGTTCACCAACCAGTGGCTGACCGAACGCTTTACCGAAACCACCCGCAACCGCGCCGCGGTGCGCCAGGCGCTCTACGCCGGCAACGTGCTGTCGGAGTTGCGGCGCAATTCCATCGTGCCGCTCTTGCTGTCGCGCTAGCCCAACCTGATCAGCGCGCTGGCCACCGGCAATTTTTCGCAATCCTCGCAGAACCTGATCTATTACGTCGACGAAATCGGCGCCGCCAGCCTGATGCTGCTGGACAAGAGCGGCCGCGTGGTTGCCGCCACCGACCGCAACACCATCGGCGCCAACCACCGGCAGGATCCCTATTTCGTCGAGGCGCTGCGGTCCAACGACACGGTGTTCACCAGCTTCGAAAACGACACCGGCGCCTTTGTCTTCAACTATTCGCGCAAGGTGATGAGCAACGGCGAACTGGCCGGCGTCATCGTGGTCGAGGTCGACCTGCGCCAGTTCGAACAGAGCTGGGCCGGGATTTCGGACGCGGTGATCGTCACCAATTCCGAGGGCAAGATCATCCTGTCCACCGAACCGCGCTGGCGCGGGCTGACCGAAGAAGAGGCGGTCGCACGGACCTCGCCCTCGAGCGCGATCAGCCGGGCGATCCAGGCCACCGCCGACTGGAGCGCGCTGCCCTTTGACGCCTATGTGCTGGGCGAAGCGGTGATGCGGATGAACGCGCGCATCCCGTTTCAGGGCTGGAGCATGACGATTTTCACCCCCTACACGTCGGTGCGCGAGCGCGTCAACGGGGTGCTGGCGCTGGAAATCATGGGGTTCGCGCTGTTTCTCGCGGTGGCCTTCTATTTCGCCAGCCGCCGGGCGCGTGCGCGTTCGGTGGTTTACCAGCAGGAATCGGCGGAACTTCGCCAGTTGAACGAAGCCTTGCAGCGGGAAATCGCCGAACGTCAAAAGGCCGAACACCACCTGAACATCGCCGAACAAACCCTTGCCCAGTCCTCGAAACTGGCGGCGCTGGGGGAAATGTCGGCGGCTGTCAGCCACGAACTCAACCAGCCGCTGGCGGCGATGAAAACCTACCTTGCCGGCTCCAAGCTGCTGCTGCAGCGCAAGCGCCCGGAAGAGGCGCTTTCGTCCTTCCAGCGGGTCGATGATCTGATCGAGCGGATGGGCTCGATCACCCGCCAGCTGAAGAGCTACGCGCGCAAGGGCGGGGATGCGTTCGAGCCCATAGATTTAAGGCATGCGTTTTCCTCGGCGCTGGCGATGATGGAGCCGCAACTCAAGCGGCAAGAGGCCCGGATCACCCGGCATATGCCGATGGAACCGGTGATGGTGATGGCCGACCGGGTGCGGCTGGAACAGGTGATCATCAACCTGCTGAGAAACGCGCTGGACGCCACCAAGACGGCGGTGGATCCGACCATCGAAATCCTGATTTCCGGGGGCGAAACCGCCACCCTTTCGGTGCGCGACAACGGCCACGGCATCGAAGATCTCGACAGCCTTTTCGAGCCGTTTTACACCACCAAGGCGCCGGGCGACGGGGTCGGGCTGGGGCTTGCCATTTCCTCGGGGATCGTCAACGATTTCGGCGGCCGGCTGACGGCGCGCAACGGCGCCAATGGCGGGGCCGTTTTCGAAATGAAACTCCCGATCCTGAAAGACCAGGTCGAGGCGGCGGAATAGGACCGAAGTGGCGAAAATGAAAATCGCGATCGTTGACGACGAAAAGGACATGCGCCAGTCGATCAGCCAATGGCTGGCGCTCTCGGGCTTTGAAACCGAAACCTTCGAAAGCGCCGAAGAGGCGCTCAAGGTGATCGGCGCGGACTACCCCGGCGTGGTGGTGTCCGACATCCGCATGCCGGGCATCGACGGCATGCAGTTCCTGAAAAAGCTGATGGGGCTCGACAGCGCCCTGCCGGTGATCATGATCACCGGCCACGGCGACGTGCCGATGGCGGTGGAAGCGATGCGGGTTGGCGCTTTCGACTTTCTGGAAAAGCCGTTCAACCCGGACCGGATGACCGAACTGGCCAAACGCGCCACCAACGCGCGCCGGCTGACGCTGGACGGGCGCGCGCTGCGCCGCGAACTGGGCGACGGCACCACCATCATGAAAAAGCTGATCGGCACCTCGCCGGTGATGGAACGGCTGCGCGAAGACATCCTGGACCTTGGCCAGGCCGACGGGCACGTGCTGATCGACGGCGAAACCGGCGCCGGCAAGACGCTGGTCGCGCATGCGCTGCACGCGGTGGGCGCCAAGGCGGGCAAGAAGTTCGTGCTGGCCACCTGCACCGCCTATGACGAAGAAACCCTGGGCAAAAAGCTGTTCGGCCCGGTGGAAGAGGGCGCGTCGCTGCCGCTGATCGAACAGGCCCGCGGCGGCACCCTGGTGCTGGAAGACATCGAAGCACTGTCCCAACCCCTGCAGGCCCGCCTGCTGACCTGGATCAACGACCAGGGCACGCCGGCGGAAACCCGGCTGGTGGCCATTTCCAACCTGCAGGAACAGGGCAAGACCTGCGAAGACATGCTGCGCCCGGATCTCTACTACCGGCTGGCGGCGATGAAGATCACCCTGCCGCCGCTCAGGAACCGCGGCGAGGACGTGCTGACGCTGTTCAACCGCTTTGCCGAACAGTTCGCCGAGGAATACGGCTGCGACGCGCCGGAAGTGACTGCGCAGGAAGCGGCGCAGCTGTTGCAGGCGCCCTGGCCCGGCAATATCCGCCAGCTTGCCAACATCGCCGAACGCGCGGTGCTGCAAAGCCGGCGCGGCACCGGCTCGATCGCGTCGCTGCTGATGGCCGAGGACGAGGTCAGCGAAGCCACCATGACCACCGAGGGCAAGCCTCTGAAAGAATATGTGGACGCCTTCGAACGGATGCTGATCGACAACACCATGCGCCGGCACAAGGGCTCGATCGTCGCGGTGATGGAAGAATTATGCCTGCCGCGCCGGACACTTAACGAAAAGATGGCGAAATACGGGTTGCAGCGGTCGGATTACATCTGAACGCGGCTTTCCGCCGGCTGGTGACGTTTTGCGATTGTATTTGCGGCGGCAAACCCCTTATGTAGGGGGAACGGGTCCTTTTACGCGGCCCGGATCAAGTTTCGCTGATTTCAATTCCCCGCAGGCATCGACCGCGGGTGTTTGAGACAGACCGAGAAGGCCAGACCTGGCCAGTTGTTCGCCCGGTGCTCTGATCAGAGCCCCTGGGCCATTAATTGGGGCGCAAGCTGCGCTCTGGAGAAAAACGCGATGAGGCGCGCAGTGGACATGACCAGCACGAAAGGGGCCGTTCCGGTTGCCCGGCTGCCTGTCGATCTGCCCGCCAGCGCATCAACAAGACACCACCTGCAAACGCTGGCGCCCCCCGGGGCGTCCCCGTTGGACGTGGTGCATCAAGAGATCACATGGCAAAGAAAATGCTTATCGACGCCACCCACGCGGAAGAGACCCGCGTCGTGGTGGTGGACGGAAACAAGGTCGAGGAATTCGACTTTGAATCGGAAAACAAGCGCCAGCTAGCTGGCAACATCTACCTTGCAAAAGTCACCCGGGTCGAACCGTCGCTTCAGGCGGCCTTCATCGATTACGGCGGCAACCGCCACGGGTTCCTGGCGTTTTCGGAAATCCACCCCGACTACTACCAGATCCCGGTCGCCGACCGCGAGGCGCTGATTGCCGAAGAAAAGGCCTATGCCGAGGCGCTCGCCGCCGAGGAAGAGGAAAAGGACAAGCGCAAGGCTTCGGGCAAGTCTTCCAAGGGCCGCGGACGTGGCCGGTCGCGGTCGCGCTCGAAATCAAAGGCGGAAGAGGCGGCCAGCGATGACGCGGTGACGACCAGGGAAGTCACCGCCTCGGGCATGGACGTGATCGATCTGGACGAACCGGACCTGACCGACACCGACGACGAAGGCCTGTCGCCCGCCTTCACCGTGCCCGAAACCCCGGTCGAAACCCCCGCTGCCGGCGAGGAAGACGCCGCCGATGTGGCCGGTGAAGATGGCAGCGAAAACGGCGCCGACGACAGCGCCTCGGCCGAGGCCGGCAGCGATGAAACCGCCGGCGAAACTGCTGACGGCGCCGCGCCCGAGGCGCAGGACGCCGAATCGGAAGCCGACGTGCCCGAGGCCAGCGACCCGATCGAAAGCGTGGCCGACGACGACACCACCGAGGACATCGCCGAAGAAATCCGCCGCCCGCGCAAGGTGCGGCCGCGCAAATACAAGATCCAGGAAGTGATCAAGGTGCGCCAGATCCTGCTGGTGCAGGTGGTCAAGGAAGAACGCGGCAACAAGGGCGCGGCACTGACGACCTACCTTTCGCTGGCGGGCCGCTACTGCGTGCTGATGCCCAACACCGCGCGCGGCGGCGGGATCAGCCGCAAGATCACCAACGCCGCCGACCGCAAGAAGCTGAAAGAGATCGCCAACACCATCGAGGTGCCCGATGGCGCCGGGCTGATCATCCGCACCGCCGGCGCCCAGCGCACCAAGACCGAGATCAAGCGCGACTACGAATACCTGCAGCGCCTGTGGGAACAGATCCGCGAACTGACGCTGAAATCCATCGCGCCGGCCAAGATCTACGAAGAAGGCAACCTGATCAAACGCTCGATCCGCGATCTCTACACCAAGGAGATCGACGAAGTGCTGGTCGAGGGCGAGGCGGGCTATCGCGTGGCCAAGGACTTCATGAAGATGATCATGCCGTCCCACGCCAAGAACGTGAAACTTTACAAGGAACCGCTGCCGCTGTTCTCGCGCTTCCAGGTGGAAGGCTATCTGGCGTCGATGTTCAACCCGACCGTGCAGCTGAAAAGCGGCGGCTACATCGTGATCGGCGTGACCGAAGCGCTGGTGGCGATCGACGTGAACTCGGGCCGGGCCACCAAAGAGGGCTCGATCGAGGAAACCGCGCTGAAAACCAACCTGGAGGCCGCCGAAGAGGTGGCGCGCCAGCTGCGGCTGCGCGACCTTGCCGGGCTGATCGTGATCGACTTTATCGACATGGAGGAGCGGCGCAACAATTCGGCGGTGGAAAAGCGCTTCAAGGACCGTCTCAAGCACGACCGCGCCCGCATCCAGGTGGGCCGGATTTCCGGTTTTGGCCTGATGGAAATGTCGCGCCAGCGCCTGCGCCCCGGCATGATCGAGGCCACGACCCAGCCCTGCCCGCATTGCCACGGCACCGGGCTGATCCGTTCGGACGACAACCTGGCGCTGGCGATCCTGCGCCAGCTGGAAGAAGAAGGCACCCGGCGCCGGTCGCGCGAAGTTCTGGTCAAGGCGCCGGTCTCGGTCGCCAACTACCTGATGAACCAGAAGCGCGAACATATCGCCGGGATCGAAGCGACCTACGGCCTGTCGGTGCGCGTCGAAGCCGACCCCTTCCTGATTTCGCCCGACTTCTCGGTTGAAAAGTTCAAGACCGCGACCCGCGCCATTCCCGAAGCCGCCGCGCCGGTGGTGTCGGTGGATGCGTCGCTGATGGCAGATATCGACGAAAACGCCGCCCTGGAGGTGGTCGAAGACGAGGCGGTCGAAGAAGCCCCCGCCCCGAAAAAGCGCCGGCGTCGGCGTCGTCGGCGGCGGTCGTCCGGCTCGGACCAGGGCGGCGACGCCCAGCAGGCTCAGGCCAACGGCAACGGCAATGGGAACGGCAATGGCGGTGACGGCGCAGGCGCGCCCGATGCCGCGCCCGGTGCGGCCACGTCCGAAAGCGGCGGGGCCGGCGAAGACCGGACCAGCCAGGACCAGCCCCGCGAAGACGCCGCCGCGCCCGCGGCCTCGGACACCGGTGAAAACGCCGAAGCCGGCGCCGCGGACACGGCCACCGCGCCAGACGGCGGTCAGGCCGAACCGGCCAGGAAAACCCGCAAGGTGACGCGGTCGCGCAAAAGGTCCACCGCCGCCGCAACACCGGCCACCGCCGACAGCCCGGACACGGCCGAAACCCCGGAGGCGCCCGCAGACGCGGCCCCGTCCGAGGCCAAGCCCGCCCCCAAGCGGCGCGCGGTCCGGCGCAAGACGACCATGACCGCGCAGGCCGCCGAATCCGCGCAGACCGGCGATGCTCCGGCCCAGGCGGCAGAGCCCGCCGCCGAAACAGCCGAAGCCGAAACCGCCGAGGAAAAGCCCAAGAAAAAGGCCACCCGCAAGCGCGCCAAGCCCAAGGCCAAAAAGGCAGAGCCGTCGCCGGACGTGGCAGAGGCTCCCGAATCGGCTTCCGAATCGGCGCCCGACTCGGTGCCTGAGTCGGCGCCCGAAGCCTCGCCCGAGCCGGCCCCGAAACCGGCCCCGGAACCGGCGATGGCCGAACCCGAACCGGTTGCCGCCGCCCCGGCAGAGGCTGCCGAACCCCAGGCGCAAGAGCCCGAGAAGCCCAAGAAAAAGGGCTGGTGGTCGCTGCGCTAGCGCCTGTCGCAACTGATCGGATTCGCCTCTTCTCCAGACGGAGGGCAGGCGGCCGCCCGGGTGGGCGCGAATGCGCCCGCCGTTGCGCTGGAAGCGCACCAAAGGTGCGACGGGGCGGGCGGGCGCATGCCCGGGCCGCTGCGCGACCCGGGCGCAGTGAATTCAGTCAGACGCGACGTGCTCTGGGCGCAACTGGCGGCGCCGCCGACCAAGGTTTTTCGAAAAACCTTGGACAAGGCGCTTTCAAGCGCCTTGACGGCCTGGCTGCCACGCCAGAAACGTGAAACAGCGCCGGGGTCGTCCCGGCGCTATTTCTTTTCGATGTAGAAATAGGTTCCGGTTTCCGCCGGTTCGCTGCCCAGAAACAGGTGGCCGGATTCGGTGCAGAAATGCGGCACATCGATCACCGCCGCCGGGTCGTCGGCCCACAGGCGCAGCACCTGGCCGCTTGCCAGCCCCTGCAGCCGCTTGCGGGCCTTGAGCACCGGCAGGGGGCACAAAAGCCCCAGCGCATCGAGTTCGTGATCGAATGTCATGTCACCGCAATAATTGCGAAAAAAACGCCTGTCCACAAAGATGTGACAGCTTGTGCGGGTGACGCCGGTGGCGGCGCGGTCTATGTCAGACCAATGTTCGGAATCGAAATCATCGACGCCAGCCTCGTGCCGGCCATGTTCATCGCCTTGCTGGGGGGGCTGCTGTCCTTCGCCAGCCCCTGCGTGCTGCCGATCGTGCCGCCGTATCTCGCCTATATGGGCGGCATCTCGATGCAGGAAATGACCGCCGACGGCAAGGCCGCCCGCAAGACCATCCTGCCGGCGGTGTTCTTCGTTCTGGGCCTGTCGACGGTGTTCCTGTTCCTGGGGTTCACCGCCTCGGTGTTTGGGCGGTTCTTTCTGGAAAACCAGCAGACCTTCGCCATCCTGTCGGGCGTGGTCGTCTATGTGTTCGGCATGCATTTCATCGGGTTCCGCCGGGCGTTGTGGATTACCTTCAACATCTTCGCGCTGCTGGTGGTGTTCCAGATCGGCTACAAAGCCTGGTCCAACAGCGCCCCGGTGACGCTGTCCGGGGCGGCCGAGGCGGTGCGCATCGTCTTCCTGGACCGGCTGTTCTGGCTGTTGTTCCTGATCTCGGCGGTGCTGCAATTCGCCCCGATCGACCGTTTCGCCTTCATGGACCGCGAAGCGCGCATCGACGCCGGGGACAAGGGCGGATCCGCCATCGGCGCCTATGTGCTGGGGCTGGCCTTTGCCTTTGGCTGGACGCCCTGCATCGGCCCGCAGCTGGGCGCGATCCTGTCGCTTGCGGCGTCCGAGGCTTCGGTTGCGCGCGGCACCGTCCTGCTGGGGGTCTACGCGCTGGGGCTGGGCATCCCGTTCCTGCTGGCGGCGGTGTTCATCCAGCGCTCGATGGGGCTGATGAACCGGATAAAGCCCTATATGGGCACCATCGAAAAGGCCATGGGCGGGCTGCTGATCATCGTCGGCATCGCGCTTTTGACCGGGGCCTTCAGCGCCTTTTCCTGGTGGCTGCTGGAGAAATTCCCGGCGCTGGCCTACGTCGGCTGACGCCCGGCGACCTGGGGCCTGCGCGCCCCTTCACAAGCCGCCCATGCCCGAGAACGGTTTGCCAAGGCCCATTGTTAAAATATTCGCGATAGATGCGTTGCCCTGCGGGGACGACTTGATCTAAGCAAGATCGCGAGGACAAGGGCAGCCATGGACCAGACCACCGATCATCGCGTTACCCGGCGGCAGGTGTTTTACATCCCCGGCTACGATCCGCACCCGCCGCGCCGCTACCGCGAGCTCTACCGGAAAGAGGCCGCCCGCCAGGCCGCGATCAGCGGCCACCAGATCACGCTCAGCGCCGATAGCGACGGGCCCGGCTACGGCTGGCAGGTCGACAGCCGGATCGACGGCGCCGCGGTGCAGACCCGCTTCGAAGTGCTGGTCTGGTCCGACCTGGTGCGCGCTTCGATGGGCCAGGGCATCGGCGCAACCTACGCGGCCCTGCTGCGCACCGCCTGGATCTACCTGACAAGCGGGGCGCTGCGCGCGCTGATGCGGCTGCGCAAGGGGCCGGTGATCGCCGCGCTCTACCCGGTGGCGATGCTGCTGGCGCAGGCGCTGGCGGCGGCGGTGCTGGCGGCGCTGGCGGGGCGTCTGGCCTACCTGGCCAGCTGGCGGCTGAGCGGGCTCGTCGCGCTTGGCTGGGCGGTGGCGCTGGCGGTGGCGCTGGCGGTGCTGGCGCTGGTGCTGCGCTGGTTTCGCGACCGCGACCGCCGGATCTACGCCTATTACCTGATGCACGACTACGCCTATGGCGCAGCGCTGCGCGGCGCCAACCCGCCCGAGCTTGACCAGCGGATCGCCGCGTTCGCGGACCGGATCGCCCAGGCGCTGACGGCGGAATTCGACGAAGTTCTGGTGGTCGGCCATTCGTCGGGCGCGCATATCGCGGTGCAGGTGCTGGCGGCGCTCGAACACTCGGGCAGGCTGGTCGCGGGCGGCCCGGCGGTGGGGTTCCTGTCGCTGGGGCAGGTGGTGCCGATGGTGTCCTTTCTGCCGGCGGCCACGCGGTTGCGCGCCGATCTGCACGACCTGTCGCTGTCGCGCGCCATCGCCTGGGTCGATGTCAGCGCGCCGGGCGACGGCTGCTGTTTCGCGCTGTGCGACCCGGTGGCGGTCTCGGGCGTGGCTCCGGCGGGCAAGCGCGGCCCGCTGGTGATCTCGGCGGCCTTCAGCCAGACCCTCGCGCGGGAACGCTGGCGGCGGTTGAAGCGGCGGTTCTTCCAGCTGCATTTCCAGTATCTGTGCGCCTTCGAACACCCCCGCGACTACGACTATTTCGCGATCACCGCCGGCCCTCGGACGCTGGCCGACCGGTTCCGCGGGCGCGCGCCGTCGAAAAGCCGGATCGACGTGGCGGCCTCGCCCTATGCGGCGGTGCTGCCATGATCCCGCCCAAGCCGCCGGCGCGCGACCGCGACGTGTCGCTGTGGACCTATGCGCGGCTGTTTCGCCGCGATATCCTGTCGGCCCAGCCCGACCGGCTGTATCGCGCCAAGATGGCCGAGTTTCGCACCCCGTTCTTCCGCTCCTACATGATCAACGACGCGGCGCTGATCGACCAGGTGCTGCGGCGCGAAGCCGACGATTTCCCCAAATCCGACCGCCTGCGCGAAGGCCTGGCGCCGCTGCTGGGCAACTCGGTTTTCGTGACCAATGGCGACCAGTGGAAACGCCAGCGCCGGATCATCGATCCGGCGTTCGAGGGCGGGCGGCTGCGCCAGGTCTTTCCGGCGATCTGGGACGCGGGCCGCGCGGCGGTGGCGCGGCTCGGGGCGCAATCCGCCGCCGGCCCGGTCGAGGTCGAGGCGATCACCTCGCACGCCGCCGCCGACGTGATCTTCCGCACGCTTTTCTCGATCCCCATCGAACACGAAACCGCCGCCGCGGTGTTTGCCGAGTTTCGCGCCTACCAGCGCGCCGCGCCGATCCTGAACCTGGCGGCGCTGCTGGCGCTGCCGCGCTGGCTGCCCCGGCTGGGCCCGCCCCGCGCCCGCCGGGCCGCGCGCACCATCCGCGGGCTGATCGCCGGGCTGTGCCATACGCGCCTTGCGGCGATCGCCGATGGCTCGGCGCCCGACGACCTGGCCACAAAGATCATGACCACCGCCGATCCGCAGACCGGCGAAACCTTTTCGGTGGACGAAATGATCGACCAGGTGGCGATCTTCTTCCTCGCGGGCCACGAAACCAGCGCTTCGGCGCTTGGCTGGGCGCTGTATCTGCTGGCGCGCGACCCCGGCTGGCAGGACCGCGTCGCGCAAGAGGCACTGGCCGAGATCGACCCGGAAAGACCATATTTTTCCGTGGTTTCGCGGCTGAAATGCGCACGCGACGTGTTTCGAGAGGCGCTGCGCCTCTATCCGCCGGTGCCGATGATGGTGCGCGAAAACTCCTGCCCGAAGACCTTTCGGGGCCGAGAGATCGCCGCCGGCGCGCAGGTGGTGATCAGTCCCTGGCACCTGCACCGCCACCAGGACCGCTGGGACAACCCGGACGCCTTCGATCCGTCACGCTTTTCCAGCGCCAACGGCAAGGCCTGCCTGCGCGACGCCTTCATTCCGTTTTCCACCGGTCCGCGCGCCTGCCCGGGCGCCGGTTTCGCGATGATCGAGGGGCCGCTGATCCTGGCGATGATCCTGCGCGACTTCCGCCTGCGCCCACAACCCGGACGCCCCCCGGTGCCGGTCGCGCAACTCACGGTGCGCGCCCAGAACGGGATCTGGCTTCAGTTCGCGCCCCGCCCGGCCTGATCGCCCTTCTTCTTTTCGGAAATATCCCGGGGGTCCGGGGGCTGGACCCCGGCCTGTCCGGCCTCGCGCAAATGCGCCAGCACGAACAGCCGGATCGCCGAAGCCAGCCCGGTGCCGGGCGCGCGCATCACATCAATTTCGGCCGCCAAATCATTGATCGCACGTCCCTTTTCTCGGGCAATCTCGCGAAACGCGGCCCAGAATTCATCCTCCAGCGAAACGCTGGTCCGGTGCCCTTGCAGGGTCAGGGAGTGCTTTTTCGGGGCCAAGCTGTGTCTCCGGCTTCGGGCCGCGCGGGCGTCGATGTTGCGCGCCAACTGTCGCGGATCGCGCGGTGCCGCGCAAGCCCGCCCGCCCGGGTCACAGATGCACCGGAACGATCGCGCCGATGGCCGCGGCTTCGCGACGGCGCAGGCAGCGGCGCGCAGTGGCGCGCTGGCCGGCGTTGGCGCGGGCGAGGCCGGGAAACAGGGCCAGCACCTCTTGGCGCGCGGGGCCGCGCAGGGCTGACAGCGCCTGCGCGCCGGGGTGCAGGCTTTCACAGGCCAGGCCGTTGGCAAAGATGATCTCGTGCCGGTCGAACAGCAGGTGCACATAGGTTACGGGCGCGGCAAGCACCGGGCGGCGGGCGGCGCCGGCATCGACCAGCGCCAGCGCCGGAACCAGCGCTTCGGGCAGGGCGAAGTTCAGTTCCAGTTGCGCCCCCGCCAGGCAGAACCGGTGCTGCGGCGACACCCACAGATCGCGATCCGGCAGGTTCGGTCCAAGCGCGCCGGCGCGCAGCCGGACCGGGTGCAGACCCCGGCGCATCCGGCGCAGCGGCGAAATCCGGCTGCGCCCGGCCCAGCGGATAGTCTGCACGCCATTGTCCGCCGTCAGCACCCGGTCGCCGGGGCGCAGCTGCCCGGCGGGGCGCTGCCCGTCGGGGGTGTGGATCAGGCTGGACGGGGTGAAGCAGATGACGTGATCGCCATCGCCATCGCCGTCATCGTCATCTTCGTCGTGCCGCCATCCCTTGAAGGCGGTCAGCTGCGCGCCGGGGGCGAACTGGCTGTCGGCCTCGGGCACCAGGATCCAGCCGGTTCCGGGGGTTGAAATGGCCAGCATGTCTTCTTCCACCGGCGCGCCCTGCGCGGTGTCGAACGCGATGCGGACCGTGCCGCCGCCGGTGATGGGTTCGCTGCCGCCGCCATTCACCGAAACCCGCGCGCCGCCGCCAGCCTCGGACAGGGTCAGCGTCACCGGCTGGTCATACTGGCCCGGCCCCTGCCAGACAAAACCCGTGGTCGCCAGATCGCCACCGTGCCCGGCGTCGCTCTCATTGCCCCCATCGCCCGTGGCACCGTCCTGGGCGTCATCGTGGCTGTCGTCGTCCTTTTCACCGGCCTTTTCCCGGTCGTCGTGTTCCCGGTCCTTGTCGTCGTGTTTTCCCATGCCGCCACCTTTCGCCCGCATACGGGTCGCGACAGGCTAGGGGCGGCGGGTTATCAAAGGCTTTCCCTGCGGCGGGATGCGGCCAAAATCCGGGCCTCAGGGGCGCGCGCGGGGGCAGTTTCTACCCGGCAATTTCGTAAAATTGGGGCATTTCCGCCGCCGGCGGGGGCAAGGCCCGGCTCAGATCTCGTCTTCGCCAAGCTGGTGACGATCCAGCATCCGGCGCGCCTTTTCGCTGCGCGCGGCGTCCAGCAGACGTTCGGCCTTGGAACGCCCGAACTTGACCGCGTTTTCGTCGGATTGCCGTTTCTTTTCAGCCCTTTGCCGCGCTTTCTTGAAGCGGTTCAGATTGACCGGATCAGGCATCTTTCGGCCCGATCATCTTTTCGGGCCGCACCACCCGGTCAAAGGTTTCGGCATCGACGAAGCCCAGCGCGATCGCCTCTTCCTTGAGCGTCGTGCCGTTCTTGTGGGCGGTTTTCGCGACCTTGGTTGCGTTGTCATAGCCGATCGTGGGCGCCAGCGCCGTCACCAGCATCAGGCTTTCGTGCAAAAGCTGGTCGATGCGCTTTTCGTTGGCGCGGATGCCGACCACGCAGTTGTCGGTGAACGCCGCGGCCGCATCGCCCAGAAGTTGCATCGATTGCAGCACGTTATAGGCCATCATCGGTTTGTAGACGTTCAGTTCGAAATGGCCCTGGCTGCCGGCAAAGCCCACCGCCGCATCGTTGCCGATCACATGGGCGCAGACCTGGGTCATGGCCTCGGCCTGGGTG
>JAJRUE010000081.1 GCA_024277955.1 Alphaproteobacteria bacterium
CGACGTGCTCTAGGCCCGCGTGGCGCCCTCGCCTTCCACCAGGTATTTGAAACTGGTCAGCTGTTCCGCCCCCACCGGGCCACGGGCGTGCATCTTGCCGGTGGCGATGCCGATTTCCGCGCCCATGCCGAACTCGCCTCCATCGGCGAACTGGGTCGAGGCGTTGCGCATCAGGATGGCGCTGTCGAGCCGTTCGAAGAACCGGGCGGCGGCGGCATCGTCCTCGGTCATGATCGCGTCGGTGTGGGACGAGCCGTAGCGGCGGATATGGTCCATGGCCGCGTCCTGGTCCGGCACGATCCTTGCCGCGATATCCATGTCGAGATATTCGCGGCCCCAGTCGTCATCGCCGGCCGGCACGGTGCCCGGCAGGTGCTGCAGCCCATCGCCCGCATGCACGGTGACGCCGGCCTCGGCCAGCGCGCCGATCACCACGGCCCCCAGCGTCTCGGCCACATCGGCGTGGATCAGCAGGCACTCGGCGGCGCCGCAGATGCCGGGGCGGCGGGTTTTCGCGTTCAGCACCACGGCCAGCGTTTTCGCAGGATCCGCCGCCTTGTCGATGTAGATATGCACGATGCCTTCGAGATGCGCGAAAACCGGCACCCGGGCTTCGCGCTGCACCAGCCCCACCAGCCCCTTGCCGCCGCGGGGCACGATCACGTCGATGGTTTCGGTCATTCTAAGCATTTCGCTGACCGCTTCGCGCGCGCGCGTCGGCACCCGCTGGATCGCGTCTTCGGGCAGGCCCGCCGCCTGCAGGCCTTCGACCAGGCAGGCATGGATCGCGCCCGAGCTGTGGAAGCTTTCCGACCCACCACGCAGGATCACCGCGTTGCCGGCCTTGAGGCAGAGCGCGCCGGCGTCGGCGGTGACGTTGGGGCGGCTTTCGTAGACCACGCCGATGACGCCCAGCGGCGTGCGCACCCGGCGGATGTGCAGCCCCGAGGGCATGCTCCATTCCTTGAGGGTTTCGCCCACCGGGTCGGGCTGGGCGGCGATGGCGCTGAGCCCAGCGATGATGCCGTCGATGCGGGCATCGTCCAGCATCAGGCGATCGAGCATGGCGGTGCCGAGGCCCTTGTCGCGGGCGAAGTCCATGTCGCGCGCGTTGGCGGCGATGATCTCGGCCCGGCGGGCGTCCACGGCGGCGGCGGCGGCGCTCAGCGCCTGGGTCTTGGCGCTTGCCGGGGCGAAGGCGAGCGATGCGGCGGCGGCTTTCGCGCGGTGTCCTATCTCGGCCATCAGGGCGGGGATGTTGGCGGCGGGCTTGGCGGTATCTTTCATCATGCGGGCCTTTGGGCTGGGTGGCTGGGGCGGATGCCTCCGGCGGGGATATTTATGGACAGAAGAAACGGGCGGGTCAAAGGGCCATGTCATCGCGGTGAATGAGGGCGGCGCGGCCCGGGTAGCCCAGGAGCGGTTCGATTTCGCCCGAGCGGTGGCCGGCGATGACCCGGGCCTCTTGCGCGGTGTAGCGGGTGAGCCCCTGGCCGAGGCGGGCGCCGTCGGGGGCGAGGATCGCTACCGGGTCGCCGCGATTGAAAGCGCCGGTCACGGATTTCACGCCGGCGGGCAGCAGCGATTTGCCCTGGGTGAGGGCGCGCGCAGCACCTTCGTCGACGGTCAGTTCGCCACGCGGTTTCATCGCCGAGATCCAGCGTTTGCGGGCGGTCTGCGGGTCGCCCTTGGGGGTGAACCAGGTGGCCGGCGCGCCGTTTGCGAGCGCGCTGACCGGGTGGTCGCGCTGGCCATCGGCGATCGCCATGGCGCAGCCCGCGCCGGTGGCGGTTTTCGCGGCCCACAGTTTTGTCTTCATGCCGCCTTTCGACAGGCCCGAGCCGGCGTCGCCCGCCATTGCCTCGATTTCCGGGGTGATGGCGTCGATCACCTCGTAGCGGGTGGCGCTGGCGTCGGTCTGCGGGTTGGCGCTGTAAAACCCGTCCACATCCGACAGCAGCACCAGCGTATCGGCGCCGATGGTCACCGCGATCTGGGCCGCCAGCCGGTCGTTGTCGCCGTAGCGGATTTCGTCGGTGGCGATGGTATCGTTTTCGTTGACGATCGGCACGACGCCCAGCGACAGCAGCTGTTCGAGCGTCGCGCGCGAGTTCAGGTAGCGCCGCCGGTCGGCGCTGTCTTCCAGCGTCACCAGCACCTGCGCCGTGGTGAGGCCGTGCGGCGCCAGCGCGGTTTCATAGGCGCGCGCCAGCCGGATCTGCCCCACCGCCGCCGCCGCCTGCGATTGTTCCAGCGCAAGGTCGTGGGCGTCCAGCCCAAGGGCCGCGCGCCCCAGCGCGATCGAGCCCGAGGACACCAGCACCACATCCGCGCCGCGCCGTTTGAGCGCCGCGATGTCCTTGGCCAGCGAGTTCAGCCAGCCCTCGCGCAGCGCGCCCCCTTCGACCAGCAGCGACGAGCCGATCTTGATCACCAGCCGTTTTGCATCGCTCAGGGCTGCCACGGTTCTTCCACCTCTTGCGATTTGCGCGCCCGCAGGCGGTTCGCGTCGATGTTGCGGCGCAATTCGCGCAGCACCTCGGTGGTGCCTTCGTGGGTGGCGCCGGACATGGCCATCACCTTGCCGCCGGACGCGGCCTCGAGGGCGGCGCGCTTTTCGGCGCGCGCATCCTCATCCAGCGCGTCGATCTTGTTGAGCACGGTGACGCGCGGCTTGTCGGCCAGCCCGCCGCCGTAGGCCTGAAGCTCGCCGATGATGGCGCTGTAGTCGGCGACCACGTCTTCGCTGGTGCCGTCGATCAGGTGCAAGAGCACGGCGGAACGTTCGACGTGGCCGAGGAACAGATCACCCAGCCCCTTGCCTTCGGAGGCGCCGGCAATCAGGCCCGGAATGTCGGCGACCACGAATTCCACGTCATCGACCCCCACCACCCCGAGGTTGGGCACCAGCGTCGTGAACGGGTAGTCCGCCACCTTGGGCCGCGCGTTCGACGTGGCGGCGAGGAAGGTCGATTTCCCGGCATTGGGCAGGCCCAGCAGGCCCACGTCGGCGATCAGTTTCAGCCGCAGCCAGAGCGTGCGTTCGACCCCCTCCTGCCCCGGGTTGGCGCGGCGCGGGGCGCGGTTGGTCGAGCTTTTGAAATGCAGGTTCCCCCAGCCGCCGTTGCCGCCCCTGGCCAGCAGCACCCGCTGGCCCGGTTCGGTCAGATCGGCGATAACGGTTTCCTGGTCTTCGTCGAGGATCTCGGTGCCTACGGGCACGCGCAGCACGATGTCGTCGCCATCGGCGCCGGTGCGCTGGCTGCCCATGCCGGCCTGGCCGTTACGCGCAAAGAAATGCTGCTGGTAGCGAAAGTCGATCAGCGTATTCAGCCCGTCCACCGCCTCGGCCCTGACATCACCGCCCTTGCCGCCGTCGCCGCCGTTGGGACCGCCATATTCGATGTATTTTTCGCGCCGGAAACTGACGCAGCCGGCCCCGCCGCCGCCAGAGCGGATATAGACCTTGGCAAGATCGAGAAATTTCATGTGGCAGCCTCGAATTGGGTTCGTGTCAGGCGATAGAGGTATTCGCGCGTTTCCTCAAGCCTTGCCAGCGATTTGCATCTGCCCGCGCCCGTGCGCCGGAACCCCAGTTTTTCCAGCACGCGCTGACTGGCGGGGTTGTCGGCCATGGCGCCGGCGGCGATTTCGCCCAGACCGTAGGCGGCAAAGGCCCAGCCGAGGAAAGCGCGTATCGCTTCGGTGGCGTAGCCGTTGCCCCAGTGGCGCGGGTCGAGGAAATACATGGTCGAGACCGGATCGCCGCCGATCCCGAGGTTGCCGATCAGCGCGCCGTCCCCGGCGAACACGCCCAGGCAGAAGCCGGGTTGGCCGCGATAGGCGCGGGTGGCGATCCAGTTGGCGGCCTGGGCCTGGCTCAGCGGATGCGGCAGGCTGGCCATCATCCGGGCGATGCTTTCGTGGTTGGCGATGGCGCGAAAGGCGGGCGCGTCGGCGGGCGTGTAGGGGCGGATCAGGAGGCGCGCGGTTTCGATGCGCAGCGGGTTCTGGGCCAGCCAACGCGCGCGGCACAGCGCGAATTGGGTGATCGGCAGGGTGCGGCGCTGGGCAGCGTTGGCATGCTCGCCGCGGCCGGTTTCGGCAAAGCCCAGCTTTTCCAGCACCCGGGCGGATGCCGTGTTGCCGTCAAAGACGCTGGCCTTGATCTGCGACCAGTCGTGGCGGTGAAAGGCGCGCGCGACCAGGCCGGCCGCCATTTCGGTGGCGTAGCCCCGGTTCCAGTGGTCGCAGGCAAGGGCAAAACCGATCTCGCCATCGATCAGCCCCATGGCCCCGACCAGCACGTCCTGGCGCCAGATCAGCCCGGCAAACCCCTGCGCGGGCGGCACCGGATCGCAGCGGCGGCGCACCAGTTCCGCGTCGGGCGGGTGCGGCCAGGTGGCGGTCCATTTGACCACCTCGAAATCCGAGACCAGCCGCAGGTAGGCGTCGAAATCCCCGGGGGCCGGCAGGCGCCAGCGCAGGCGCGCTGTACGAAGCTCATCCATGGCGGGCCTCCCAGGCGGCGCGGGTCAGCACCATGCGCTGCAGTTCCACCGTTCGCCCGAGCGCGCGGGCGTGGACCTGTTCGGTGCCGGCGGGGGTGAAGCCGAGCTTTTGCAGAATCCGGGCCGAGGCGGCGTTGTCGAGGAAATGGCCCGAGGTGAGGGTTTCCTTTGGCCCGCCGCGCGCGTCCCGACCAGAGGCCTGCGCCTCCTGCCTGCGACCCGGCCGGAAAGCCGTTCCGCCCGGCGGCAGCGCCGGGCAGCGCCCGGCCGCCCCCACGGGCGGGCGCTTCTCGCCCCCCCGCGGCCGGGTGCTGCCCTCAGCCCACTGCTCGGTTGGTTCAGTTTCTTGCGAGCCAGAAAACCACGCCTCCACCAGCGCCGCCGCTGCCTCGCTCATGTAGCCGTGGCCCCAGAACGGGCGGCCCAGCCAGTAGCCAAGTCCGCCGCTGATGCCGACAACACCGATCAGCTCGCCCGCCAGCGTGATCGCCCGGTCCCACGGCCCGGCGATCTCGCGCACGAAGGTTTCGCCGTCGGCCAGCGTATAGGGGTGCGGCACCACCGTCAGCCATCGCGCCACCTCGTAGTCGCCGATCAGCGGCACCAGCGCCGGCGCATCGGCCAGCGCCAGCGGGCGCAGCAGCAGGCGGTCGGTCTTGATTTCCAGGCTCATGTCGCCTCTCCATGCCCCGAATGCTGCCGATCCCCCCAGACCGGGGGGCCGGACGCGCCGGGTTTTAGGGGCAGGAAAAGGCGGCGGTCCGGGGTGATGACGGACCGCCCGAAGGGCTCAGTCCGCCAGTTTCTTGACGTAGGTCCAGGTTGGCACGTTCACGCCGCGGGCCACCGAAAAGGCTTCGGCATCGCCAAGGTATTCAAAGCCCGCGTTGGTCACCACCCGCGCCGAGGCCGGGTTGTCCTGGAACACCTCGGCGAACATGGTGCGCGCGCCATGCGGGTTGGCCTTGATCATCGCACGCACCGCTTCCGAGGCCAGCCCGGTGTTCCAGAAGGCAGGCGCCACCCAGAAATTGATCTCGGACTGATCGCGGTCCATGCGGGTCAGCCAGACCACGCCCAGCACCTCGGCCAGACCCGATGCGCTGCCGTCCATCACCCAGATGTCGTCGGTGCGCTCGTCGCGCTGGGCGCGGGCGATGAAGGCTTCGGTCGCGCCGGGCGGCAGGGGGTGCGCAATCGCACGGGTCGCGCGCGCCACCCGTTCATCGCCCATGTGCATTTCCAGCAGCCCCGCGTCGGACTTGCGCACCGGGCGCAGGATGAACCGCGCGGCTTCGACAAGCGGCTGGTTGGTAATCTGGTCGATAATCATGCTTTCCCTCCCAGGAAGAGACCATAGACGACGCTGGCGACCATCAGGCCGGACAGCGCATACATCAAAAATCTTTCGGCAGGCTTGCCTGCGAATTGTCGCGACAGCATGACACCGCCCGTCGCCCAGAGCGGATGAAACACAACCTGCATCGCCAGTAGGCAGATGGCTATGATAGCCGTTGCCTGCAAGATCGGGGTGCCCGGCGTCACAAATGTCGTGAAACCGGCAACAATCATCGCCCAGGCCTTGGGATTGAGCGGGTGGATGACCAATCCGGCAAGAAAACCGGGGGTTTCACGACCGTCGCCCATGTCGCCAAGGCGCAGATTCGCCCCCCGCCACGCCAGCCAGCCGATATAACCCAGACACGCGAATTTGAGCGCCGAAAACACCGCCGGAAAGGCCAGCGCCAGTTCCATCAGCCCGAAACCGATCAGCCAGATGGTCAGCTGCTTGCCCAGGATGACGCCGGCCACGAACGGCCAGACCGCGCCCAGACCGGCGCGCGCACCGGCGGTCAACACCGCCAGATCGGCGGGGCCCGGTGTGGCGACCTGGCTGGCGGCATGGGCCGGAAACCCGGTGACGGCGACGCTCATGGTGCGTGGCTCTCCTGTGAAAACGAATGGGGGACCGGCTTTGCGCCGATCCCCCACCAAACTTGCTCAGTGATTTTTCGGCTACTCGGCGGCCTCCGCTACCGGGAGGACCGAAATGAAGGTGCGCCCCTTGAGGCCCTTGTGAAAGGTCACGGCGCCTTCGACGGTTGCAAAGATGGTGTGATCCTTGCCCATGCCGACGCCTTCGCCCGGCCACCACTTGGTGCCGCGCTGGCGCACGATGATGTTGCCCGGGATGGCGCGCTCGCCACCGAACAGCTTGACGCCAAGACGGCGTCCGGCGCTGTCGCGCCCGTTGCGGGATGAACCGCCTGCTTTCTTGTGTGCCATCTTCGGTTACTCCTTCTCGGCTGCCAGCCTGGCGGCCTGTTCGACCCAGCCTTCACGTTCGATCCGGCCCTTGAACGACAGCTTTTCGTCCATATCAGCAATGTCGGCTTCTTTCCAGCCGGCGATTTGCGCGAACGTGGTGACGCCAGCTTCGTGCAGCTTCTTTTCCAGCGCCGGGCCGACGCCCGACAGTTTCTTCAGATCGTCCGCGCCGGCGGCCTTGGCGGCGGCCTTTTTGGCGGGCGCCTTCTTGGGCGCAGCCTTGGTTTCGGCTTTGGCTTCGGCCTTGTCAGCCTTGGGCGCGGCCTTCTTGGCGGCCTTTTTCGCTGGCTTGGCAGCGGCCACGGCGGCGGCGGAAACCGAACCGGCCCCCACGGCGGCCTTGACGCCGGACTTGTCACCGCCACTCGCCAGAATGTCGGTGATGCGCAGCAGCGTCAGCTGCTGGCGGTGGCCCTTGGTGCGCTTCGAGCTGTGCTTGCGCCGGCGCTTGACGAAATGGATGACCTTTTCGCCCTTGATCTGGTCGATCACCTCGGCCTGCACGGCGGCACCTTCGACGGTGGGCGTGCCGACGGTGGTGCCGACCATGAGAATCTCGTTGAACTGAACCTTTTCGCCGGCGTCAGCTGCGAGCTTTTCAACGCGGAGCACATCGCCGCTTTGAACCCGATACTGCTTGCCACCGGTCTTGAGGACCGCAAACATCTGCTATTCCTTCACTTTTTCGCGTCCTTCGGCCCCGGTTGCCCGGCGTTCACGGCCCCTGCCGCCTCGAACTGCGCGCCCTTCAAGGAGCGATATTGAAAATCACCCGAAAACACGACGCCTTCGGGAAGTGCGGCTTATCCGGGAAACCGGGCCGCAAGTCAAGATGCAAAAGCGCGCGAAAAACCGCCCCGATGAACCGCCCGCGTGGCCGCTGGCCCCCTCGCCCCGCACCCGGACCGGCGCCCGGACCCGCGACCACGGCCCGATCACAAGTCGTCGCTGGTCAGCACCCGCGCCGCCGCCCGGCCAAGCCCCGCCGAAATATCGTCGAACATCGCGTCGAACCCGGCGAAAAGCGCCGCGTTCAGCTGCTGGCCTTCCGGGGTCAGGCTGATTTCGGTATAGGCGCGCAGCTCGTCGTCGCTCAGCGGCGAATAGGCCAGCCAGAGAAACCGGAACAGCCATTTGCGCGTGTCTTCGCGGATCGCGTCTTCTTCCCTGGCAACGTCGCGCAGGATGTCCACTTCGCTGCGCGGGGTCTCATAGGCGCCGCCGTCCTGCAGCCCCTGGTAAAAGGCGAAATCCGAATTCAGCGTGCCGCTCACGTTCATCTCGATCAGGTCGTTGGCGTCGATGAATTCGCTCAGCAAGGCGATGCGCGGGTCGTCTTCGGCCAGCAGCCGGTCCACATGCTCGGCGTTGGCCTGCTCGACATCGGGGTCGATCAGGGCGCGCCGGGCCGACAGTTCCAGCCCGACGACGCGCACCCCCAGGGGGCTTTCGAAAAACCCCAGCAGCGGCCGCAGATCGGCCCCCGCCAGGGTCGCGGCAAAGCCCTGCATCACCGCGTCCAGCATCGCCTGTTCATCGTATAGCCGCGACACCGCCGCCCGCCAGCCCTCGCCGCCGCGCCCCGGAAACATCGACTGTTCCAGTTCGCGCCCGTAGATCAGCCCTTCGTCGCGCATCAGCGCCACGGTTTCTTCCAGCCTGAGCGCCTCGGCCAGCCGCACCACGTCGGCGCCGATTTCCGGCCCGGCGACGACCTGGGCGCGCAACGGCAGGGCCAGCAGCACGAAGACCGCGGCCAAAGACGCCACCAGGGGCGCAACGAAGGCGAAAAATTTTTGCATGGGCGGGCTCCTGTCGCTTTGCAGGCGAAGCTAGCGGCTTCGCCGGCCCGTTCCAACCCCGGCACGGCGGCGGCGGTGGCCATGGGCGGCAAATTTCCTATTGTGCCCGCGATTGGCTTTTCGTAGATACGCGCCTGTTCGACGCGAACCAAGCGCGGAGAGGTGCCGGAGTGGTCGAACGGGGCGGTCTCGAAAACCGTTGATCCTTCACGGGATCCCAGGGTTCGAATCCCTGTCTCTCCGCCACACCACGCAACGCAGTGGACTCCGGGGCCGAAAACCGCCAAGGCGCGCGGCCCGACCGGGCAGGCGATGGCGCAAGAGGCATGTCGAAATGCGGCGCCCCACAGCGATTGATCGGGCTTCCGGCGCCGCGCAACAGCCAGCTGAGCCCCAAACACCACCGCGCTTGAAACCTGTCCAGGTTTACATGTCACTTGCAAGATCAGCCCGGATCGCCGAACATCAAAGCCATTATCGGTGGTGGGCCGATTGCCCCCACCTTCCATTTGAATCGCATGCGTTCCGTTTTATTGGAAGGTTTTGAGATGCCAGACACGCAAACCAAGCCGAAGACCGTCAATTTCACCAAAAAGACAAAACGGATGAATTTTCACGTGCTCGGGGACAGACGGATGATACTGGTCCGGCAGTACTGGAAATACAATTATTCGGAAAAGAAGGGCGCCTCGAAATGGACGTCCAAGGAAAAAAAGGCCTTTCACAAGAATATCGAAAAGGTCATCCGAGCTGCCTGGGGCGGCAAGTTCGTTCTTGATGTGGACGGAGATTCCGACTTTGCAAAGTACTATGACAAAAAGCCTTTTTCGGTGAAATTCGATATCGACCCCAAGAATTCCGGCGCGCACTGGACGATCCAGGCAATCAAGATACCCAAAGGCGGCTTCAGCCGGTCCTGGGTCAACTGGGGCAAACAGACAATTCAGCTCGACACCGAAGACATGGTCGAGGTCAACAAGGGGGGAGGCACCGGCGTGACCCAGTCGGGCGCGGCGCATGAGTTCGGCCACACGATCAAGAGCCCCGATGAATACATTGGCATCACGTTTCACCGCTTCCAGAAGAAATCGATCATGCACAGCGGGATGAAAATCAAGAAACGGCACGCGAAATACCTGGTGGATCAGCTCAACAAGATGATTCCCGGCACCAAGTTCAAGGTGACCAAGGTGAAATGATGCCGAAAGTCGTTCGCACAATTCTGTTTCTGATTTGCTCTGCCGGTTTTCTGGCCCAGTGCAATCAAACCGAGGAAAATCTCATGCCCAACGAATTAGCCCGGAACTACACGGCCAAGGCCGACGATACCTACGAAAACGTCATCGCGGTGCTCGGCGCTCCCGACGTTCTGGAACGGTTCAGGATGAGGCGCGGATTGAAAGAGTTTCGGATCGAGCTTCGAAACTTCTTCACGGATTCGGAGCTGGACGACAACGCCCCGATGATACGGGAAGCCACCTGGAAACTGTCGGCAGACGAAAACTACACCATCTGGTTTGTCGAAAAAGGTGACACGGCCACCGTGCTGGATCAGTTTCGCTGGTCGCCGGGAATGGAATTTTAGGCGCCGGACCCATTGATCCTGTGCCGCCGGTTTGCGTTCAGGTGCGGGCCAGCGCGCCGGCGAAGCAGTAGACCCACTTGTAACGATCCACTATCATCGCCCGAGAACAACGCGATGGGGCAAGCCGATGGGGCAAGCGCGGCGCTGGCGACTATTCATCGTGGCGACCGGATTGGCGGCAGCGCTGGCCGCGGGCCTGGCCCCTGCCCCGGGCCGGGCGCAGACATTTGCCCAGACCTCGGATCAGACCCCTGCCCCTGTTCAGCCCCCCGTTCAAAACCCCGTTCAAAACCCCGCCCAAAACCCCAACCAGTCCCCCGCCCCGCAGACCGCGCCAACCGACGCCGGGCCGCGCGCCGCCGACCAGCCGGTCGCGGTGCACACCGAACGGCCCCGCGTCGCCCATGTGGGCGTGCTCGCCTTTCGCGGCGCCGAACTGGCGCGGGCGCGCTGGCAGCCGCTGGCCGACTACCTGGGGGCAAGCGTTGACGGCTGGGATTTTGTCCTGGTGCCGGTGACGCTGGTCTCGGCCCCCGAAAAGATCGAGAGCAAGCAGATTGACTTCCTGATCACCAACCCCGGCCATTACGTGACCCTTGCCGACCAGCTCGCGCTCAGCGTGCTGGCGACGCGCGAACGCCGGGTGGGGGGCGCGGGGCTGCTGCGCTACGGCTCGGCGATCTTCTGCCGGCGCGACGCGGGCATCACCTCGCTGGCCGATCTGCGCGGCAAGCGGCTGGCGGCGGTCAGCCCCGACGCCTTTGGCGGCTTCCAGCTGGCCTGGCACGAATTCCGCCGCCAGCAGATCGACCCGTTCACCGATCTGGCCTCGATCCGCTTCATGGGGTTCCCGCAGGACGCCATCGTCGCGGCGGTGGCCAGCGGCGAGGTCGACGCCGGCGTGGTGCGCGCCGGGCTGCTGGAAAACCTTGCCGCCGAAAACCGCATCCGGCTGCAGGATTTCCGGGTGCTGCAGGACAACAGCCAGCCGAGCTACCCCTACAAGACCAGCGGCGCGCTTTATCCGGAATGGCCGTTCACCGCGCTGCCGGGCATCGACAAGCGGCTGCGCGAACAGGTGACGCGCGCGCTGCTGGACACCCAGCTGGGCGAGGTCGCGCAGCGCTTCGGGTTGCGCGACCTGTGGTCGGCGCCGCTGTCCTATGAAAGCGTGCGCGCGCTGGTGCGCGATTTCCAGGCGCGCGACGGGCGCGACGGCGGGCGGGTTTCGTGGATCGCCACGCCGGCGGCCGGGCTTGGTCTGGGGCTGGCGGCGGCGATGACGGTTCTGCTGGCCTCGATCATGCTGCGCCGGCGCGCGCCCGTGCCGGTGGCCGCCGCGCACGCCCCCGGCGCGACGCCAGCCGCGCCCGAGCCTGCCGCACACCAGCCCGAAACCACCGCCCCTCCGGAAGACCTCGCGCGTTTTCAAAGCCTTACCAAGCGCGAGCGCGAGGTTCTTTCGCTGATTTGCGTTGGCAAGAGTTCCCGCGACATCGCCGATGCGCTGGGAATCAGCCCGAAAACCGTCGAATATCACCGCTCCAACCTGCTGCAGAAATCCGGGGCGAAAACCTCGGCCCATCTGGTGCAGCTGGTGACCCGGCTGGAACACGACCTGGGGTTTTCCCTAGGGGATTTCGCCCATAATCACGAGTAAATCCGGGTTACGCCCAGCCCCCTGCCCATGCCAGCCTGAGGGCAAGGGGAGGACTTGATCCGCCCCGTAAACAAGTGACGCCACAATGGCGCGCAGGGGAGTCGAAACATGAATATCGCAAGTCAGACCGCACGTATCGTGCGCCTGTCGGTGGCCGCCTTGGCCATCGGCGTCGCCGCAGGTCCGCTCAGCGCCGGCAGCGATAACGAGTTGAACAAGGACTATCGCACCTTCATGGCCGACG
>JAJRUE010000082.1 GCA_024277955.1 Alphaproteobacteria bacterium
AAAGCTGGTGATCCGCGACGCCGGGCTGGACGACGTGGTGGTCGAGCTGCTCAAGCTGGACCTGCTGCGCCGCATGCCTTCGGCGCCGCTTGCCCCGGGGACGGAACTGTGCCTGGTCGCAGTGAACGATGACGGGCTGGATCTGGTCTGGCTGGACACGCTGAGCGAAGCGCCGCAAAAGCCGATGGTTGCCGCGCGCGAATTGTATGATGCGATCGCCGAAAACCCCGACGCCTGGACGCCGCTGCGCGATGCGCTGACCGATGGCGGTTTCGTCGACATGCAAAAGCTTTACCTGGGCCAGGGCCGCAGCGCGGCTGAATGAGCGGCCAGGCCTGGCCGACGTGCCGGGCGGCGACCGCGCCGATTTTTTTCAGCCCTTGCGGGCGTGGAAAATGAACCCCAGCGTATTCAGCAGCAACTGCGCGGCCAGGATGGCGGTCGAGCCGGACGGATCGTAGTCGGGCGCGACCTCGACCAGGTCAAGGCCAACGATTTCGTGGGTGCGCGCCACCCCCTGCATCAGTTCGAGCACTTCGTAATACAGAAACCCGCCGTGGCTCGGGGTGCCGGTGCCGGGCGCGATCGAAGGGCAGAACGCGTCGATGTCGATGGTGACATACAGGCGCGCGCCCGGCGGAATGCGCCCGAGAACCGCCTCGGTGCCAAGGCTGCGCACCTGGCGCACCGACAGGATGTCCGACCCCATGCGGCGTGCGGCCTCGTAGCCTTCGCGGGCGGTCGAAGACACGTTACGGATACCCAGCTGGGTCAGGCCGGTGACATGGGGCTGTTCCGCCGCCCGCCGCATCGGGTTGCCGTGCCCCATGCGCACGCCGTGGCGTTCGTCGACAAAGTCCAGATGGGCATCGATCTGCAGGACATGGATGTCGCCGCGTCCCCGAAAGGCCTTGACGCAGGGGATGTTGATCGAGTGATCGCCCCCGATCACCACCGGCAGGGCGCCGGCATCCAGGATCGCGCGCACTCCGGTTTCGATATTGGCGTGGCTTTTCACGGTGTCGGTGTGCACGATGTCGGCGTCGCCAATGTCGACGATGGTGACTTCGGGGCCAAGGTAGGTGGCGTCGTCCTCGTGGTCGTAAGCCCCTGCGTGACCAAAGGAAAACAGCGTCGAGGCTTCGCGCACCGCGCGCGGGCCAAAGCGCGCGCCGGGGCGGAACTGGGTGCCAAAGTCATAGGGCGCCCCGAGAATCGCCGCATCGGCCCGGATTGCCGACCAATCCTGCACATAGGGTTTCTTGGCAAAGGTCGATATGCCGACGAAGGGCAGGTTCAGCCGCCCGGTTTCGTATCCGTGGTCCGCCATGCGGTTTCGCCTTTCGGTCTGGGGTGCCTTTAGGTCCACCCGAGGGTGAAACCGAATTGCCGTTTGCGCAAGAGGGGTGATTGACATGGCGGGTTTTTACTAGGCTTGCGAAAACGAGAAAAACAACAGGTTCCCAGGGAGGACACACACGTGCTATTGGAAACGCCCTTGTGGCGACAAACGCCGCCGGCCATTTTTCCGGTTTGCCTCGGCTTCATGTCGCTGGCGCTCGGCTGGCGGAACGCGGCAAATCTGTTGCCGTGGCTGTCCGAAGACGTCGGCAACATCATGCTGGCGCTGTCCACCGCGTTCTTTCTGTGGTTCCTGATGTTCTACCTGGCCAAGGTCGCGGCCCGCCCGATGGTGGTGCTGGAAGACATGCGCACCCCGCCCGCGCGCGCCGGCATGGCGGCGGCGGCGATGGCGATGATGGTGCTGGCGGCGGCGCTCTTGCCGCTGAACATCCGGGTGCCGCCGGTCTGGTGGCTGGGGGTGTTCATGCAGGTGTTCGCCAGCGTCGTGGTGCTTTACGCGATCTGGAAGGATCCTCCGGGCAAGCGGCATTTCTCGACCTTTCAATACCTGACCTTCGTGGGGCCGGTGGTCGGCCCGATCGCCGGGGTCCAGCTGGGCTATGTGCGCGAGAGCATCTGGCTGATCAGCGCCGCGCTTGTCGCCTATGTGATCGTCACCATCGGGATATTCTGGAACCTCAAGCGCGACCCGATCCCGGAAAAGCTGCGCCCGTCGGTGATGATCTTTCTCGCACCGATCAGCCTGTTTGCGCTGGGCTACGGGGCGCTGGGCTGGGATTTTTCGTTTCACGTGTTCTACTACCTGGGTGACGCGGTGATGGTGATCCTGATCGCGATGATGCCCTGGATGATGAAGGGCGGGTTTTCTCCGGTCTGGGCGTCTTTCACCTTTCCGATCGCGGCCTACCTGAACGTGCAGATCCTGGCGCTTGCGATGGGCCACGGCCTGCCGGCGCTGATCGGCGTCTATGCCGGGCTGATCATCGGCACGCCGCTGATCCTGTGGATCGCCTACCGGTCGATCATGACCTGGGTGACCGGAGACCTGTCGCGCCAGTCGCACGCGGCGGTGGCCTGAACCGGCGGGCGGCGCATAGTTCATCTTTCCTTATCCCGGCGCTGCGACTAATTGGGGGTCATGGCAGGCAAGGTTCAGCGCGCGTATGAGGCAGGCGTTGCGGAGGGGCGGATCACGCCCGACGCGGCGCAGCTGGGCGTTCTGCCGATCCTGGACGATATCGCCGCCCGGCTGGAAGCGCCCCAGCGCAAGGGGCTGATCGGCCTGTTTTCGCGTGAAGACACCACCTGCCGCGGCCTGTATCTCTGGGGCGGCGTCGGGCGCGGCAAGTCGATGTTGATGGACCTGTTCGTCGAGGCGGTCGATGCCCCGTGCCGCCGGGTGCACTTTCATGCCTTCATGCAGGAAATTCATGCCGGGATGCATGCGGCGCGCGGCGCCGGGGCGGCGGATGCGCTCAGGCCGGTGGTGGCGGGGGTCGCCAAGGGCATACGGGCGCTGGCCTTTGACGAGATGCAGATATCCGATATCGCCGACGCCATGATCGTCGGGCGGCTGTTCGAAATGCTGTTCGATGCCGGCGTGATGGTGGTTGCCACATCGAACCGGCCGCCGGGCGATCTGTACAAGGACGGGCTGAACCGGGGGCTGTTCCTGCCGTTCATCGACATGCTGCAGGACCGGATGGTGGTGCACGAACTGGCTTCGGACACCGACTATCGGCAGGATCGGATCGCCGGGGATCAGGTCTATTTCACCCCGGCGGACGCGGCGGCGCGGTCCGCGATCGACGCGATCTGGGCGCGGTTGACCGGGGGCGAGGAACATCCCCTGGTACTGGCGGTCCAGGGGCGCGAACTGGTGCTGAAGCGGTTTCACAACGGCGTCGCGCGGGCGGCCTTTTGGGAGGTCTGCGGCCGCGCGCTGGGCCCGGCGGACTACCTGGCGCTGGCCGGGGCGCTGCGGCTGCTGATCCTGGAAGAGGTGCCCCGGCTGGGGCGCGCGAACTACAACGAGGCGCGCCGCTTCGTGACCCTGGTGGACACGCTTTACGAGGCGCGCGCGCGGCTGGTGATCAGCGCCGCGGATGTGCCCGAGCGGCTGTATCTGGAAGGCGACGGATCGTTCGAGTTCGCGCGCACCGCCAGCCGCTTGCGCGAAATGCAGGCGGCGGATTGGGGCAAGGGCCAGGCGTTTGATCCTGCGGTGTGATGGCGCGGGATGCGCCGGGGGTTGGTCGGCTTGAGACCCTGAAAAACCGGGGACAGGCGGAAGGGGATTGTTTTGGGGGCTGTCTGCCCCCTCTGGGCGCTTTGCGCCCATTCACCCCCGAGGATATTTTGAAAAAGAAGAAGATGGTCTGGGTGCCTGGGGCAGGCGGGCAATGTGTGTGCCGTCGGCATTTTCGGGCATTGGTTCGCTGGATTGCGAGCTATGCGTTTTCGCGCAGAACGTGGCCGGCCAGGTAGAGCGAGCCGCAGATCAGGATGCGGGCGTCGGGCTGGGTGGTGCGGATGGCCGCGATGGCGTCGGACACCGAGGCGGCGAGCCGGGCGTCGAAGCCTGCGCCGGCGGCGGCCTTGCGGGTGTCTTCGGCCGGAAGGGTGGCGGCTTCGCCGGGGATCGAGACAGCGTGCAGCGTGTCGGACACCGCGCGCAGAGGGCGCAGGTAGCCGGACACGTCCTTGGTTTTCAGCATCCCGCAGACCAGATGGGTCGGGCGCGGCGGCAGGCGGGACAGCGCTTCGGCCAGGGCGGCGCCGGCGGCGGCGTTGTGACCGCCGTCGAGCCAAAGTTCGGCGCTGCCGGCAAGCTGCACCAGCGGGCCGCTGCGCAGGCGCTGCAGCCTCGCCGGCCAATGGGCGCGGGTGACGGCGGCCTCGCAGGCGGTTTCGTCAAGGCCCAGGCGGCGCAGCGCGGCGATGGCGGCACCGGCGTTGTGCACCTGGTGGGCGCCGATCAGGTTGGGCATCGGCAGGTCCAGCAGCCCGGTTTCGTCCTGGTAGACCAGGCGTCCGCGTTCTTCCCAGACATGCCAGTGCTGGCCGTGCACCAGCAGCGGAGAGGCGAGGCGGGCGGCGCGGGCTTCGATCACCTCGAGCGCTTCGTCGGGCTGCGGGCCGACCACGCAGGTCACGCCGTGTTTCAGGATGCCGGCCTTTTCGCCGGCGATCTCGCCCAGCGTGTCGTCCAGGAACTGCTGGTGGTCGATCGACACCGGGGTGATAACCGTGAGCGCCGGGCGGTCGATCACGTTGGTGGCGTCGAACTGCCCGCCAAGCCCCACCTCGAGCAGCAGCCAGTCGGCGGGGCTGCGCGAAAAGGCCAGGAGCGCGGCGATGGTGGTGACCTCGAAATAGGTGATCGGGGTGTCGCCGTTGGCCTTTTCGACCTCGTCCAGGGTGGCGCTCAGGGCGTCTTCGCTGATCAATGTGCCGGCCAGGCGGATGCGTTCGTGGAACCGCGCCAGATGCGGCGAGGTATAGGCGTGGACCTTTTGGCCGGCGGCTTCCAGCCCGGCGCGCATCATCGCCTGGGTCGAGCCCTTGCCATTGGTGCCGGCGATATGGATCACCGGCGGCAGCGCGCGTTCCGGGTGGCCTAGGCGCGCCATCAGGGCCCACATCCGGTCCAGGGTCAGGTCGATGATCTTCGGGTGCAGCGCCATCATCCTTTCAAGGATGATGTCGGAACGCGGCGGCGTCACGTGACCGGGTCTGCTGGTTTGTCGGGGGCGGGTGTCCCGGCGCTGGCCGGGGCCGGCAGATCGCCCTTTACCGGCGGCGTGTCGCGCATCAGCATCCGCGCGATCGAGATCAGTTCGTCGCGCAGGTTCTTGCGGTGGGTGACCCGGTCGAGCATCCCGTGGTCCAGCAGGTATTCCGCGCGCTGGAAGCCTTCGGGCAGCTTTTCACCGATGGTCTGCTGGATGACGCGCGGTCCGGCAAAGCAGATCAGCGCGTTGGGTTCGGCGATGTGGATATCGCCCAGCATGGCGTAGGACGCGGTGACCCCGCCGGTGGTCGGGTGGGTGAGCACGACGATATAGGGCAGGCCCGCTTCTTTCACCATTTCCACCGCCACCGTGGTGCGCGGCATCTGCATCAGCGAAAGGATCCCTTCCTGCATCCGCGCACCTCCGGCGGCGGAAAACAGGATCAGCGGGCGTTTCAGCTTTACCGCGCGCTGGGCCGCGGCGACGATGGCGTTGCCCACATACATCCCCATCGAG
>JAJRUE010000083.1 GCA_024277955.1 Alphaproteobacteria bacterium
GAGGCCAGAGGTTCGAATCCTCTCAGGTGCGCCAATCCCCCCGACCGCTCCTGCGAACGACCATCCCCGCGAACCGGTCTGGCGCGCCGTTTTCTTGCAAAGAAAACGGACCGAAATCTTTCAAAGATTTCGGCGCCCGAAGGCGCCGTCGTTCCGGTTCTCGAAATGTGAAAGGGGCGCGCTCGTTCAGCCCCGCCAGGTGCGGATCGGGCCGCTGTCCATGTGCACGAAATTCGACCGCCCGTAGCGGCCGACGCCGCCGGCCTTGCACGAGATTGCCGCCCGCGCCATCTGGGTGACCGTGCGCGATTTCAGCCGCAGGTCGCCGGCCTGGCCCTTCATGTGCAGCGAATTCTTGGCCACCCGGCGCGAGCGCGCGCGCAGCATGGCGTTGGTCTTGGGGGTGCGGTAGCCCGACAGCATCATGTAGGGTTCGGTGGTTTCCAGCAGACTGTGGGTCGCCGCCATGATGTCGATCGACCGCGGATCGATGTTGGTCGTCTTGTTGAACCGCCAGTCGCGCATGAAATAGTTGATCTCTTTCAGCGCTTCCTTGATGTATTCGCCCTCGATCCAGTAGATCGTCTCGATGCTTTCGCCGGTGCGGCCCGAATACATCTGGATGCGGCGTATGTCGCCCGCGCCCCGCAAAAACCCGGCAGCCTTCGAATAGGTTGGCGCCGCGACGATGGCGGTGGCGGCAAAGGCACGCAAAAGCCCGCGCCGACTCAGTGTTGTCGATCTGGTATCAGTCATGGAATCGATTTGCCTCGTCTCAGTCCATTGCCCGAATGCAGCCTCCGGGCCATGTGATGCCTCATCCCCAGGCACGCTGAACTTTTGACACAATTGCCTGAACGTTCCAAGTATTGTCTTGTTAATAATTTGATATGTCCTTGAAATCGGCGAGATTTCGCCCATTGACCCGGCGCGCCGGGCTGGTGAGGATCTGTTGTTGCCTGTGGCGATTTGGTGACACCGGGGCGGTTCGGCGGAAAATTGCCGGTCATATGCTGCAAAATGTTCATATTTCCGCTTATTCTAACGATCTGTATTGAGTCAGAGGTACCTTATGCAAAATCGCGGTTTTTCATCCCGTCGCTCTTTCCTTGGGGGGGCGGCGTTTTTCGTTTCGGTTTCGGTGTCCGGGCTGCGCAGCCCGGCCTTCGCGCGCATCAGCGCCTTCATGCAGGCGGTGGCCGAAGCGGCCGCCGGCGACAGCGCGATCAGCGCCTTTTACCAGGCCAACGGCTACCGGGCGATCTGGACCGGCAATGGCAGCCGCGACCGGTCGCGTCGTCAGGCGCTGCTCAAGGCGCTGGCGGGCGCGGGCGATCACGGGCTGCCGCAGGGCGCCTATGACACGACTGCGCTGCGGGCGAATTTGCGCGCGGTGCGCTCGGAACGCGACCTGGGCCGTATCGAGGTCGAACTCAGCAAGCTTTTCCTGGCCTATGCGCGCGACATCCAGACCGGGGTGCTGACCCCCAGCCGGGTCGATCGCGGCATCGTGCGCCAGGTGCCGCTGCGCGACCGGCTGCAACTGCTGACCAATTTCGCCAGGTCGTCGCCGTCGGCGTTTTTGCGCCAGCTGCCGCCGCGCTCGCCGGAATATGTGCGGCTGATGAAACAGAAAATGCGGATGGAAAAACTGCTGGCGCGCGGCGGCTGGGGGCCGACGGTGCCGGGGCGCAAGCTCAAGCCCGGTCAATCTGGCGGGGCGGTGGTGTCGCTGCGCAACCGGCTGATCGCCATGGGCTACATGCGCCGCTCGGCCAGCCGCAAATACGATGCGACCCTGCAAAAGGCGGTGCAGCAGTTCCAGCTGGCGCACGGGCTGAACCCCGACGGGGTGGCGGGCCCGGGCACGCTGAAGGAAATCAACGTCAGTCCGGAAAAGCGCCTGGCCTCGATCCTGGTGGCGATGGAACGGGAACGCTGGATGAACATGGAACGGGGCCAGCGCCACGTCTGGGTCAACCTTGCCGATTTCACCGCCGCGATCGTCGATAACGGCAAGGTCAGTTTCAAGACCCGTTCGGTGGTCGGCGCCAACAAGTCCGACCGCCGCAGCCCCGAGTTTTCCGACATGATGGAGCACATGGTCATCAACCCGACCTGGAACGTGCCGCGCTCGATCGCGATCAAGGAATACCTGCCCAAGATGCAAAGCGACCCGAACGCCGCCGGGCATCTGCGCCTGATCGACGCCAGCGGGCGGGCGGTCAACCGGGACGGGATCGACTTTACCCAGTTCGACGAGACCAACTTTCCGTTCGATCTGAAACAGCCGCCGTCGCGGGGCAACGCGCTGGGGCTGGTCAAGTTCATGTTCCCCAACAAGTACAACATCTACCTGCACGACACCCCGGCCAAAAACCTGTTTGCCCGCGAAAGCCGCGCCTACAGCCATGGCTGCATCCGGCTGCGCGATCCGTTCGAATTCGCCTACAAGCTGCTGGAACGTCAGGTCAGCGACCCGCGGGCGTTCTTTCAGGCCAAGCTGGCGACGGGGCGCGAAACCGTGGTGCAGCTGGAAACCCCGATCCCGGTGCATCTGGTTTACCGCACCGCCTTTACCACCGCCAAGGGCAACATGAACTACCGTCGCGATGTCTACGGGCGGGACGCGCGGATATTCGCGGCCCTGCAAAAGGCCGGGATGACGCTGCGTTCGGTCGCGGGCTGACGCGGCGCGGCCCGCCGTCGGCGGGGGTCCTCGTGGCGGCACTTTTGCGCCGGTCAGCGCCATCTCGGGCGTTGAGCTTTGCCGCGCGCCGCAATACATCTGGGGCCGGCAGCGGTCCTCGGGATCGCCCCGCGCATCCCAGGAGGAACCGCATGTCCGGCAAGACCCCCGGCTTGAGCATCGCTGAAATCGCCGCCCGGCTGGGCGCGCCCGCGTTCGGCAACACGGGCCTGCGGGTCGGCGGCCTGGACGAGCCCTGCCGCGCCGGCCCCGAACAGCTGGCGGTGGCGATGTCGCCGCGCTACCGCGATGCGCTGCGCCGGTCCGAGGCGCGCGCGGCGGTGCTGTGGGAGGGGGCCGACTGGGCCGGGCTGGGGCTTGAAGCGGCGATCGTCGTGACCCGGCCGCGCCTGGCGATGGCGGCGCTGACCGAGATGTTCGAC
>JAJRUE010000084.1 GCA_024277955.1 Alphaproteobacteria bacterium
ACCCCACCGGCAAGGTCCCCTGCCTGCTGGTCGACGACACCCCGATTTACGACTCGATCGCCATCATGCAGTTCCTCGCCGACCGGCACAAACAGCTCACCTACCCCGCCGGCACCATCGAGCGCGCCATTCAGGACAGCTACACCCAGTTCTGCGTCGACGAAATCGAGGGCGCCCTGTGGATGGCCGCGAAAAACACCTTCATCCACCCCGAGGAACTCCGCGTTCCCGCGATCAAACCCACCGCCAAACACGAATTCGCCAATGCCATGCAAACGCTGGAAGACCGCCTCGGCGACAACGAATTCGTCATGGGCGACACAATCACCGTCCCCGACATCCTGCTCGGCCATTGCGCCAACTGGGCACAGGGCGCAAAATTCGACCTGCCCGAGGGCAAGGTCGGCGACTATTTCACCCGCCTGCTGGAGCGCCCCGCCCTGCAACGGGCGCGCGAGAAAACCGGCTACTGATCCATGCGCCCGCTCGGAAAAACCACCGCCCTGCTGCTGGTCATCGCGACCTTCGCCATCGGCTATCTGGTGTTCCGCTATTTCTACCAGATCAGCGGAGACTTCCCGTTTTCGCAAGAACTGATCCTCGTGTTCATCGGCGCGGTCGCCACCGTGCTGATCACCGCCCTGCTGCTGAACCAGCAAACCGAACTGGAGCTGAAAAAGGAGGGGCAAGTCCTCCTGATGCAGCAAAAAACCGAGGTTTATTTCGCCCTGATCGACCACATCGGCGACATCGTCGAGAACAACCGTATGGACGCCGCCGCCCTCAACGACCTGCGCATCCTCAACCACAAACTCGCCATGATCGGCTCGCCCGAGGTCATCCGCCATTTCAACACCGTCCTCGACGCGCTGGAGCGCGCCAGCCGCGACGACTCGATCATCGCCAGCGAACAGGCGGAAATCATGCGCAAACTGGCCGAGCTTACCTATTACATCCGGCAGGACCTGCTCGGCACCATCGGCTCCAAATCGGACGAAGAACGCATTTTCGACGACATCGTCGCCAATAACCGCGACCTCGAACGCTAGTATTCCGCCGCCTGCCGCCCGGCAGCCAGACCCGTCGCCAGACATCCCGTCAACAAATACCCGCCCGTCGGCGCTTCCCAATCCAGCATCTCGCCCGCGCAAAACACACCCGGCCGGTCTTTCAACATCAACCCGTCCAGCGCCTCCACCGGCACACCCCCCGCTGTCGAGATCGCCTCGTCCAGCGGCGCAGGCCCGTCCAGCGCCAAGGGCAGCGCCTTGATCCGCGCCGCCAGCGCCGCCCCTTCAGGCAGCGCCCCGCCCTCGCGCAACAGGGCCACCTTCACGCCCTTCAACCCCAGTGTTTTGCGTAAATGGTTCGACAGACTGTTCTTGCCCCGCGGCTTCGCCAGCCGCTTTTCCACCTGCTCCAGCGTCAGATCCGGCAACAGGTCCAGCACCAGATCCCCGCCATCGCGCAAAGCGGCCGAGACCGCATAAACCACGCTCCCCTCGATTCCCTTCCGCGAAACAACAAACTCGCCAACCACCGATTGTTCACCAACCGTCAGGCGCACGGGCTTCACCGGCGCCCCGAAATGCGGCTCCATAAACCGCGACCATTCCCGCCGAAACCCCATATTCGCCGGCCGGAACTCCGCCAACGGCACCCCGATCCATTTCGCCCACGCGCCATCAGACCCCAGTCGCGCCCAGCTCGCCCCGCCCAGCGCCAGCACCGTCACATCCGGCGTCAACTCCTGCTCGCCGTCGGGCGTTTCGCACACCGTCGCGCCGTCCCGCCAACCCTGCCAACGCCAGCGCGTCTCGAACCGGACCCCTTTGCCATCCAGTTCCCGCAACCACGCCCGCAACAATGGCGAGGCCTTCATCGCCTTGGGAAAAACCCGCCCGCTGGAGCCGGTAAAAACCTCCTGCCCCAGCCCGCGCGCCCAGTCCTGCACCGCTTGCGGCCCAAAATCCCGCAGTATCGGTTCCAGCCACGCCCGCGCCCCGCCATAGGCCGCCAGAAACCCCTCCAACGGCTCGTCCTTGGTCAGGTTCAACCCCGACTTCCCCGCCATCAGAAACTTGCGCCCGACCGTCGGTTTCGCCTCGGCCACCGTGACCGAAAGCCCCGCATCCGCCAGCGCCCCCGCCGCCATCAGCCCCGCCGGACCGGCGCCAATAACCAGCGCCCGCTTCATGAAAACCGCCCGGGCGACAACCCGTCGACAACCCAACCCTCCAGCTCCGGCGCATCCCCGCGCAACAGGGCCGCCGCCAGATCAGAGATCGCGGGCGAGGTCTGCACCCCATACCCCCCTTGCCCCGCCAGCCAGAAAAACCCGTTCTCCGCCACATCAAACCCGACCACCGGCGTGCGGTCCGGCGCAAAACTGCGCAATCCGGCCCAGCTCCCCTCGATCCGCACCACCTCCTCGGTGACAAATTCCTGATACCGCGCCAGCCCCTCGGCCAGCACCATATCGTCGGCCCAGGCATCCATCGCCTCCACCGGATCCTCCTCGGCCGGCGACACCAGCCACTTGTCCGCGTCGGGCTTCGCATACCATGTCTCGGGCGCATTCAGCAGCATCGGCCAGCCGCGCACATCATGCCCCGCAGGTGCCGGCAACCGCGCGACCGAGCGGCGAAACGGCTGAACCCCCAACGCCGTAACCCCCGCCATCTCCGCCACCTGATCCGCCCACGCCCCCGCCGCATTCACCACCACCGGCGCGGAAAACTCTCCCGCCATCGTCTCGACAGTCCAGCCCCCTGCACGCCGCAAACCCGTTACCCGCGCTCTGGTCACGACCCGCGCCCCGTTCGCCCGTGCGGTTTTCAGATAG
>JAJRUE010000085.1 GCA_024277955.1 Alphaproteobacteria bacterium
ACCCTCGAAACCATCGTCCAGCCTGCGTCAATCTTCACGGTGCTGGACACGCACCGCTTTTATGCCTCGGGCGCCTGGGCGGATGCGGTTTTCAAGCGGTTGCGGGCGCGCGAAATCAGGATCCTGCGGGCGGCGCGCTGAGGCGGCGGCTTGAAATGTCGGCGTTTGTGTGGAACCAGAGGAAGCCAGGCGACGCAAGGGGAAAGGGCACCAGTGCATGACCAGCCAGATGACGACCATCCATCCGGTGATCCTGTGCGGCGGCTCAGGCACCCGGCTCTGGCCCAGTTCGCGCAAGGCCTTCCCCAAGCAGTTTTCGCCGCTGGTGGGCGATGAAAGCCTGTATCAGCAGACCCTGCGCCGCCTGTCGGGCAAGATGTTTGCCGCGCCGCTGGTGATGACCCACGAAGATTTCCGCTTTATCGTGCGCGAACAGGCCGAAGCGGTGGGGCTGATGGATGCGCGCGTGGTGCTTGAACCGGTCGGGCGCGACACGGCGCCGGCGATCCTGAGCGCTGCGCTGACCCATGCCGACGCCCCGGACGATCTGCTGCTGGTGGCGCCGTCGGACCACCTGATCGAGGACGTATCGGCCTTTCACGACGCGATCCGGGCCGGTGTCGAGGCGGCGCGGGGCGGCAACCTCGTGACCTTCGGGATCACGCCGCGGCATGCGGAAACCGGCTATGGGTATCTGGAACTCGACGCCGCGCCGGTGACCGGGCAGGCCGGCCCGCTGCGCCGCTTCGTGGAAAAGCCGGACGCGGCGCTGGCGCGCGACATGGTGGCGTCGGGGCGGCACTTGTGGAACGCGGGGATCTTCCTGTTTCGCATCCGCGATATCCTGGCCGCCTTCGAGGAACACGCCCCGGACATGATCGACCCCTGCCGCCGGGCGCTGGCGCAGGCGCGCGAAGACCTGGGTTTCCAGCGGCTTGACCAGGCGGCCTATGGCGCGGTGCGGGCCCAGTCGATCGACTACGCGGTGATGGAAAAGGCGCGCGCGATTTCGGTGGTGCCGGTCGAGGCGGGCTGGTCGGACCTGGGCAGCTGGGCCTCGCTGCACGGCGCGCTGGTCGAGGACGCCGACGGCGTGCTGCGCTCGGGCGAGGTGACCGCGATCGACTGCCGCGACACGGTGCTGCGCAGCGAAGACGACAACGTGCACCTGGTCGGGCTGGGGCTGTCGAACATCGTCGCGGTGGCGACGCGTGACGCGGTGCTGGTCGCCGATATGGACAAGTCGCAGCAGGTGAAACAGGTGGTGGAACGGCTGCGCGCCAGCAAGGTCGCCCAGGCCGATGACTACCCGCAGTTCCACCGGCCCTGGGGCTGGTACGAAACCCTGTGCCTGAGCGGCCGTTTCCAGGTCAAGCGGATCATGGTGCGCCCCGGCGGCATCCTGTCGCTGCAAAGCCATGTGCACCGGTCCGAGCACTGGGTGGTGGTCGCCGGCGTCGCCCGGGTGACGGTGGGCGACGAGGAAAAGCTGGTCCGCGAAAACGAGTCGGTCTACATCCCGCGCGGCACCGTGCACCGGCTGGAAAACCCCGGCGACGACCCGATGTTCCTGATCGAGGTGCAGACCGGCAGCTATCTGGGCGAAGACGACATCACCCGCTACGAAGACGTTTACAACCGCGACTGACGGCACCGCCGGGGGCCAAGGCGTTTGCAAACGCCTTGGCAAAGCGGTATTCAACCGCTTTGCGCGTCGCGCCCGTTATCAGCGTATTTCGTAAGCGCCGATGTCCGGGCCCTTGCCCAGCGGGCGGGCGGTGCCTTCCACGTCGCGCCTGGGGGCCACCAGGGGGTTGGCGGCGTCGATCAGCTTGCTGGTCGGTTTCAGCCGGAAATCGCCGTTGATCGGGTCGCGCAGCTGTTGCGCCGGGTAGGGCAGCACCACGTTGCGCAACCGCGCAGACTTGCTGTCGATACCGCCGTTGGTGTTGTAGTAGGGCGCGATGTTGTTGGCGACGATGACCTCGCGCGAGGCGCGGTCCTTGTAGCCCCAGACCCCGATCCAGGGCAGCTTTGCCGAAGGCCCACGGCTGTTGACCAGGGTGTTGTTGACGATCTTGCCCCGGGTGATCCCATAGCCGGTGATCCCGTGCCAGGCGCTGACCGAGATCACGTTGTTGCGGATCGCCAGATCCTGAAGATAGCCGCCCATGAAGATCCCCTGCATCGAACAGGTCAGCGCATTGGTGCTGGGCCCGGCCCATTCCAGGATGATGTTTTCTTCGACTGTCAGCCCGCGCACGGTGCCTTCGTTGGCCTTGCCGTTGGCGCTGCGCGACCAGGTCTGGAACCCGTCGTCGTGGTTCGGATCGACCGCGACGCAGTCCTGTACCCGGTTGCCGCGCACCAGAGAATTGTCGCCAAGCGCGCGCATCGCGTCGCCGCTGAACCCGTAGACCCGGTTGTTCAGCATCTTGGCGCCTTTGCCTTCGATCATCAGCGTGTGGTAGGCGCCGGTGACCTTGCTGTCGGCGATCACCGACCGGTCGCCCTGGGCGAAGATGCCGCTGACCTTGACCGCCAGCCACTTGGCCTTGCCCCAGCGCCGGTAGTTGCGCGCATCGGGGGCCGAGCGCACGTCCAGGCCGCGAAAGGTGATGTCGGTCGCATTGGAGAGCGAGCGCACCAGAAACAGCGCCGAATTGCCGCCCCGGTCGGGCCATACGTCCA
>JAJRUE010000086.1 GCA_024277955.1 Alphaproteobacteria bacterium
AACCTCGAAGCCACGCTGAATTTCCTGACCGAACACGACCGCGCCAAGCGCGAAGCCGCGACCCGCGAACTGGCCCGCGTCTTCGGCGAAAACACCCGCCTTTTCGCCCGCGTCCACAACACGCTGACCAAGGAAAAGGAAATCGAGGACCGCTGGCGCAAGATGCCCAGCCCGCAATACAGCCGCCACCTGGCCAATGACGTGGAACCCGAAGTGGTCGAGGCGCTGCGCAACGCCGTGGTCGCCGCCTACCCCAAGCTTTCGCACCGTTACTACGAGCTCAAGCGCAAGTGGCTGGGGCTGGACAAGCTGCAGGTCTGGGACCGCAACGCGCCGCTGCCGATGGAAGACGACCGCACCGTGCCCTGGGACGAAGCGCGCCAAACCGTGCTGGACGCCTACAGCAGCTTCGATGCGCAAATGGCTGATATTGCGCAACCTTTCTTCGAAAAGGGCTGGATCGACGCCGGCGTGAAACCCGGCAAGGCGCCCGGCGCCTTTGCCCACCCGACGGTCACCGACGTGCACCCTTACGTGATGCTCAACTACCTGGGCAAGCCGCGCGACGTGATGACGCTGGCCCACGAGCTGGGCCACGGGGTGCACCAGGTGCTGGCCGCGGACCAGGGCGAATGGCTGTCCTCGACCCCGCTGACGCTGGCCGAAACCGCCTCCGTCTTCGGCGAAATGCTGACCTTCCGCAAGCTGCTCGAGGGCGCGAAAACCGCCGACGAACGCAAGGTGCTGCTGGCCGGCAAGGTTGAAGACATGATCAACACCGTGGTGCGCCAGATCGCGTTCTACGACTTCGAATGCAAGCTGCACGAGGCCCGGCGCGAAGGCGAACTGACGCCCGACGCCATCAACGCGCTGTGGATGAGCGTGCAGGGCGAAAGCCTGGGCCCCGCATTCGAGTTCATGGACGGCTACGAAACCTTCTGGGCCTATATCCCGCATTTCGTGCATTCGCCGTTCTACGTCTATGCCTATGCCTTTGGCGACGGGCTGGTGAACGCGCTTTACGCGGTCTACGAAGAGGGCGACGCGGGGTTCCAGGAAAAATATTTCGAGATGCTCAAGGCCGGCGGCTCCAAGCACCACAGGGAACTGCTGGCGCCTTTCGGGCTGGACGCGTCCGACCCGGCGTTCTGGGACAAGGGGCTGTCGATGATTTCCGGCATGATCGACGAACTGGAGGCGATGGAGGGCTGATCCCCTTCTTCTTTTCAAAAATATCCCCGCCGGAGGCATCCCGCCGCACCACCCGCCCCAAGGCCCTGACCAAGGCGCACCCTCGGCAGGCTTCTCATCGCCATTTCCGCCCTCGCCAATCCGGGCGCCGTCGCGCTTGGGGCCCTTGCCCCGACGATCGCCGAGACGGGGGCCGAAGTGGTCAGACCCCCACGCCCCCGCCCCGGTCAGCGCACGCTAAAGCGCTGCGCGACAGCCTGCCGGGGTAGCGCGCACGGATCTGGCATGATGGCCGCGGCTGGGGCCGAAACAGTGGGCTGAAACCGGCGCTCAGCGAATGTCGTAGGCGCTGCGCACCGAACGGTAGCCATCGAATTCGCCAAGGCGCAGCATGTCGCGCAGGTCGGTTGCAAGGATCGGCACCGCCTTGTCCGGGCCCTGGCTGGCGGTGCCCTGCAGTTCGGCGATCTTCTGAAAATTCAGCCGCTCGCCCAGCCGCCGCGACATCGGCGTCCAGGCGGCGAACACGATTTCATCGACGAACAGGCGTTCGGCGGCGAGCAGTTCGACGGCTTCGAAAACCGAATCTAGGATTTTCTTGAACGATGCGCCGAACCTGTATTTCGGCTCGACCGCCATCATCACCATGTAAAAGGAATGGTGGCCCGGCTTGTCCATCGGCGCCACGTCTTGCGGGGTCAGGGTCGAATCCAGCAACAGCCCGCGGCGCGCCATCTCCATCCGTTCGGGCTTGAGCGGCAGGAAATGCCAGTAGCCGACGATGCGGTCGCGCTTGGTCAACAGCCGCCAGCACAGCGGAAAGTCGCGAAAGACCGGCGCCCACTGTTCGACCGTGCCTTCGTGATCGTCGCCGAGCATGTCTTCGTCAAGCGTCTCGTGGCCCAGCTCGACCAGCCGTTCGAGCAAGGCCTCGTAGCTCATCCCGGTGCGCGCCAGGTATTCCGGCCCCTCCACGCGCAGCGCGTCCGGCCCCTCGGCCCGGTGCCGCTCGAGGGCCGGCGCCGCCGGTTGCTGGCCCTCGACCGCCTGCACCATCGCCACCGCGTCGCCAAAGTCATAGCCCTTTTCGACCAGGTTGCGCAGCCGGTAGAGCAGGACTTCGCTTTCCATGATCCGCCGGGCTTCGCGCATGTATTGCAGGTAGTCGGGGCAGTTCTTGCGCACCGTGATCATCCGCGACACCTCGGCCTGGTCGGTATCGGCGTCGTACCAGACCGCGAACCCTTCCAGCCAGTCATTGCCCCGCGACGCCACCTGCACCACCGTGGACAGCCCGTCGGGCGGCCTCCATTTCGTCCGGCGGATGGTTCCGAACACCACGTTGTTGATGACCCGCGTGTCATTGAGGTGCTCGACCCGGACCTCGTAGGGGCAATAGGCGGTGAAACTGCCCTCAAGCCCGCCGCCCTTCTGGCGCAGCTCCACGTCTTCCTGCACCACATAGGGCAGCACGCCGCGGTCGGATTCGACGAAAAAACCGCTCCATTCGCCCTCGAGCGACACCACATATTCGCTCGCCGCCTCGAGCACGTCCTCGATCACATAGCGGTCGGCCGGCTGGCCCAGGGTTTCGGCCATCCGCCGCAGGTAGGTGGCGATAATCCGCTTGCCCTGCTCGGCCCGGCGCACGGTAACCACCGAAACCGAACCGCATGCTTAGGCGAATGAGACCTGGGTAAACCCCGCCGCCTTGCGATCGGCCTTGAGCCGGGGACCGTCCACCAGCACCGAAGCCTGGGCGTTGTCGGACATCTGGCACCTCCTGTCGTTCGGATCCGCACCGGTCGGGGCGCAAAAGTGATCAGGAGAATTAAAAACCAATCAGCACAGGTGATCAATACAGGATCGGAAGTGATCAGCTGCTGAACGCGACTTTTTCGGGAAACCCGGTCAGGATCGGAATTAGACCAAGGGGTGTGCAAGGGGTGCGGTGGGAACATACCCGCTTAAAACGGGCATGATCCGACCGCAGCGCCGGAGGGCGCTGCTTGTCTCGGGTTTCAGCACCAAGACCTTTTCAGCAATACCTGGCGGGCCCCTCGGGTCCGCCAATTCTCCGCCAATTCCTCGCCGGGAGGGGCGCGGCGGGCCGGGCGGGCG
>JAJRUE010000011.1 GCA_024277955.1 Alphaproteobacteria bacterium
CAGGACGCGAGGGCGATGATTGCCGATGGCGGGCGCGTCATCGCCGCCGCGCCCGGGGTCTTTGCGGACCTCGTAGACATCTGTGATCGCGCGTTCGGCGGCGCCTGAACCGGCGGCGATCAGTCCCAGGGTAACAGCACGGGGCCCGAGCGCGCAAAGCCGACCGCCACCTCGGCGCCAATCTCAAGCGGGTTGTTCACGTCGTCATGCACGGCGAACATGGTGCCGAACGAGGCTTCCAGCGTGTATTCCATCCGCACCCCGACATAGGTCGCCTTGGCGACCCTGGTGCGAAAGCCATGGTCCGCACCCAGCACCAGCCGCGACGGGCGCACCGCCAGCGTTGCCGGTCCCGGACCCCGGCCACGCGCGGGCAGGGTAAAGCGGTAGCCGTCCACCACGATGGTCGCCATGTCGTCGGTCACTAATTCGACCTGGCAGGGCAACAGATTGGCTTCACCGATGAAATCGGCGACGAAGCGGTCAACCGGTTCGTCATAAAGCTCGCGCGGCGTGCCCATCTGGGCGATCGCGGCGTTGCGCATCACCACGATTTCATCCGAGACGGCCAGGGCTTCTTCCTGGTCGTGGGTGACGTAGATCACCGTTAGCCCAAGATCCTGCTGGATCGCGCGGATGTCTTCGCGCACCTGCCGGCGCAGCTTGGCGTCCAGGTTCGAAAGCGGTTCGTCGAACAGCAGCACCTGCGGTTCAAGCACCAGCGCGCGGGCCACCGCCACGCGTTGCTGCTGGCCGCCGGACAGTTCGCTTGGCAGCCGGTCGTCAAAGCCCTTGAGCCCCACCAGTTCCAGCCCGGCCAGCGCCCGGTCGCGCGCCTCGGCCTTGCCATAGCCGGAAAACCCCAGCCCATAGGCGACGTTTTCCAGCACGCTCATGTGTGGAAACAACGCATAGGACTGGAACACCATCGATACGTCGCGGTCGGTGGCCGGCAGGCGGGTGACATCCTGACCGCCGATCAGGATCTGGCCGGCGGTGGGCATTTCCAGCCCGGCGATCATCCGCAATGTCGTGGTCTTGCCGCAGCCCGATGGCCCCAGCAGGGTGACCAGCTTGCCCGCTTCCACCTCTAGGTTGATGGTGTCCACCGCCACCACATCGCGGCCGAACACCTTGGACACCCCGCGAAAGCTGACCGGGGCCGCCTTGCCGGTTATGCGTGTTGCCACCATCCGTTACCCTCCTGCGCCGAACGCCGAGCGGCGTCCGATCTGTGTCTTGCCCACCAGCACCTGCAACAACGCCACCGCCGCCAGCATCACGAAGATCAGCGTCGTCGAATAGGCAATCGCCAGGCCGTAGTCGTTGTTTTCGACCCGGCCGATGATATAGGCCGTGGCCATGTTGTATTGCGCCGAGACCAGGAAAATCACCGCTGAAATCGCCGTCATGGCGCGCACGAAACTGTAGACCAGCGCCGCCAGGATCGCCGGGCGCAAGAGCGGCAGGATCACCCGCCGAAAGGTCTGCCAGCTGTTGGCGCCAAGGGTCAGCGAACTTTCGTCCAGCGACTTGTCGAGCTGGCTCATGCTGGCGATGCCGGCGCGCACCCCGACCGGCATGTTGCGGAAGATGAAGCTGACCACCAGGATGATCCCGGTGCCGGTGATCTCGATCGGCGGCACGTTGAAGGCCAGGATATAGCTGACCCCGATCACCGTGCCGGGGATGGCAAAGGACAGCATGGTGCCGAACTCGAACAGGTTTTTGCCGGCGAAACGCTGGCGGGTCAGAAGGTAGGCGGTGATCAGCCCCACCGCGGCGGTCAGCGGCGCGGCCGAGGCGGCGATCTTGATCGTGGTCCAGAAACTGTCCCAGGCGGCGCCGGTCCAGTGGATGCCGTTTTCGGCGAAATCGATGGAAAACGCGGTGATGTAGTGTTTAAACGTCAGGGTGTTGCGCACCCCCCAAAGCTCGACAAAACTGCCGTAGACGATCATCCCATAGACGATCACCGTGAATGTGCCCCAGATCGCGGCAATGACATAGACCGGGATGGCAAGCCGGCCCGGCATCGCCGGATGCACGCCGGCGTCGCCCTTGCCGGTGACGGTGGTATAGCTTTTCTTGCCCAGCCAGGCGCGCTGCAGATAAAAGGCGGAAAGGGTAAAGGACAGCAGCACCATCGCCAGCACGGCGGCGCGCCCCTGATCGTATTGCGCCCCCACGATGGCAAAGAAGATGTCCGTCGACAGCACGTCGTAGTTGCCGCCCAGCACCAGCGGGTTGCCGAAATCGGCCATGCTTTCGATGAACCCCAGCAAAAACGCATTGGCCAGCCCCGGCCGCATCAGGGGTAGCGACACCGTGCGAAACACCTGCCAGCGGTTTGCGCGCAGGGTCTGGGCGGCTTCCTCCATCGACGGGGACACGCCTTCGACCACGCCGATCAGCACGAGAAAGGCGATCGGGGTAAAGGCCAGCACCTGCGCAATCAGGATGCCCGGCAGGCCGTAAAGCCACCGGGTCGGCGGCACGCCGAACATGTCGGCGACAAACTTGGTGACGGACCCGGACAGGCCGAACAGCAGGATCAGCGCCAGGCCGATCACGAATGGCGGGGTGATGATCGGCAGCACGGTCAGCGCCCGCAGGCCGCGCTTGAAGCGGAACCCGGACCGGGTGACCACCAGCGCAAAGACCAGGCCCAGCAATGTCGACAGCGCCCCCACCAGCACGGCCAGAAACAGCGAATTCCACGCAACCCCGCATCGCCGCCCGGAAAGGCAGCCAAGCCCCCAAAGCCGGTCGTCAAAGAATTTCGCGGCAAAGACCGAAACCGAATAGCCGCCCTCTTCGGTGACAAAGGCCGCGACCAGCATCTTGGCGATCGGGAAGAACACGAATATCGCGACAATCGCGATCACCCCGGCGATGGCGCCGGTGACAAAGACATCGCCGTTGACCGCACCGCGCGCGGCGATCCCCTGGGTGAAAATGAACAGGAAGGCGGACGCGGTGATCAGCGCGCCATAGCCCATGCCGAACTGCCGGTCGCCAAGATCCCCGAACAGGGCGGTCAGCCAGGAAAAGTTGAACCCGCGGATACCGATCCCGAAGCCCTGCGCCATCAGCCAGGCAAAGCCGAAAGCGCCCGACAGGACTAGGACACGGGCATGCAAGGGGTCGGTCTTTGGCCGGCGCAACGCCAGAAGCGGGGCGATCAGCGCCGGCGCCATCGGGGCCAGCCACAGCTTTTCCCCCTGCGCCAGCAGGAACGCCGCCGGGGCGTAGTCCGGATCGAAGGGATAGCCGTCAAACAGCCACTGGAACGTGAAAAAGCCGTCCTCGACCCCGTACCAGGGCAGGATCGTGAAGCCGGCCCACCCGGCAAGCATCCAGAAAAGGAGAACCGGGTGGGCCGCACTGTTGGTTTGAGACTTGCGCACGGTTTACTGCGGCAGGGTCGACACCTCTTCATCCCAGCGCTTCAGCAACCGCTTGCGGGTCGCGGAAGACCCGTAGGTCTTGAAGTCGTAATCGATCAGCTTGATCGACGCCAGATCGGGGGCCTTGTCAGAGGTCGGCGAATTCACGTTCGACGGCACCTGGAAGGCGTTGACCTGCAGGGCCAGGGACTGCGCCTCGGGCGTCAGAGCCCAGTCGTAAAAGGCCTTGGCTTCGTCCAGGTTGCGCGCGCCCGCGATGATCGACATTGACCCGATATCATAGCCGGTGCCTTCGCAGGGCGCCACGACCTTGATCGGAAAGCCCTTGACCGCCTGCTTCACCGCGTCGTGCATGAAGACGATGCCGATGGTGGTTTCGCCGCGCGCCGCGGCCTTGATCGGGGCAGAGCCGGACTTGGTGTACTGGTTGATGTTGGCATGCAGGCCCTTCATGAATTCGAACCCGCCTTCTTCGCCAAAGAGCTGCATCATCGTCGCCAGCGTGGTGTAGGCGGTGCCTGAGGAATTGGGGTTCGCCATCTGCACATGCCCCTTGTATTCGGGCTTCAGCAGATCCTTCCAGCATTTCGGTTCCGGCAGGTTGTTGGCGGCCAGCAGTTCGGTGTTGTAGCCGTAGCCCAGCGCGCCGGAATAGATCCCGATGGTGCGGTTGCCGGCGCTTTCGGCCTGGGCGATTGCCCAGGGCTGCAGCTGATCGCGCATCGGCGACAGGTATTCCTGGGTCAGCCCTTCTTCGGCGGCCTGCAGGTGCGGATCACCCGTGCCGCCCCACCAGACATCGCCCTTGGGGTTGGCGGCTTCGGCCTTGATCTGTGCAAAGGTTTCGCCCGACGACTTGCGGGTCATGTTCACCTTGATGCCGCTTTCCTTTTCAAAGCTGCGGGCCATCAGCTGGCACCAGTCTTCCTGCGCGCTGCAGTAAAGCGTCAGCTTGGCCGCCTGCGCCGCCCCGACCCCGGCCCCGAGCGCCAATACAGAGGTGCACAGCAATATCTTGAACTTTTGCATCGTAGTCTCCCAGTTGTCACCGCCCGGTGCATTGAATGGCCGGGCATTGCCCATCCCGGACGATCCGGGAATTCATCCTGGCCGGCAGGGCAGCGACAACCGGCTCGCAACCGGCAACCAACGCGACATTTTCCCACCAGGCCCAAATATCGAGCGGCGTTTCAAACCGCCGCCGGACCGCGAGGCCCATGAAAATACTTGTCCTTTTCCAAGAGTTCACCACTGGGTTGTTTGTAATGCAACAAAAATTCTGGATATTTGTGGCAAATCGCACAGAAATTCCATAATTGTCGATAAGGCCTTGTCGCATAGGGGAATTGTCCCCCGCGGCGGCGTCCCGGTTGCCCGCGCGCCTTGAAAAGATGGTGCGGCCGGGGGCAGGGCGTGCCAGGATTGACCGACTCACCCGGGATGGTGTCGGCCCTGCGCCCATCGCCCAAGCCTGTCGTGGGCGTGCAAGATTTGC
>JAJRUE010000087.1 GCA_024277955.1 Alphaproteobacteria bacterium
CCCTCGCCGATATCGGCAAGATACAGCGAAGGTTTGCCGGTGTAGGCGGGCGGCTGGATCCAGCCTTCCCAGGTGGGGCCGCCGGCCAGCCCGCCGCCGCCCGATCCGGCCACCGCGTCGCCGACGGTGGCCAGCCGCGCCACCGATCCAAAGGCGACGGCGGTCACAAACAGCAGCAGCGCCACATAGCGCAGCGCGTAGGGATCGCGCCGCGCCAGGTTGAGATCCGGGGCCGGCGCGCGCGCCTTGCGGGCCTGGGCGGCCATCCGCTCAAGATGGGCCTGCCAGACCGCGCGCGACGCCTCGTCCGTGGCGCCGATGACCTGGCGATCCGTGAGCGCGGCGATCGGGCGCGCCGCCAGGGTGCGGTCCAGCCGGGCGCGCGCATCCGCCTGCGACGGCCAGCGAAAACGCAGCACCCCGCGCACCAGCGCCGCCAGCCCGGCAAGCGCCGCCAGCACCGACCCGGCCCAGACCACTTCCAGGGGAACCGCCTCGTGGGCGCCGAACAGCAACGCCCCGAGCACAAGAAAAACCAGCGAAAACAAGGGCCAGAACGCATGCAAAATCGATTCGGCCAGCATCCCGGCCCGGGTCAGGCGAACCGGCCAGCGCAGGTGTTTCAGTGTCGCCTCAGCGGTGTGGTTCGCCCTGGACATGTGCCTTTTCGGTGATCCTTTCGATGCGCGCGCAACCCAAGAGCGGCCCCGTCGACCACCCGGTGACCATCACAGCCACGCGGGGATCGTATCGCGATTGATCATGTCATCATAGCTTGGCCGGGCCCGAATGACAGCGAATTGATCGCCATCCACAAGGACTTCGGGGATCAGCGGACGGGAATTGTATTCCGAGGCCATCACCGCGCCGTAGGCCCCCGCCGAGCGGAACGCGACCAGGTCGCCGGCGCGTTGCGGCGCCAGGGCGCGGCCGGTTGCAAAGGTGTCGCCGCTTTCGCAGACCGGACCGACGATATCGTAAACCTCGGCCTCGCCCCCCGGCGCCGGTTCGCGCACCGGGATGATATCGTGATGCGCCTCGTACATCGCCGGGCGCACCAGGTCGTTCATCGCCGCGTCCAGGATCAGGAACTGCCGGTCCTCGCCCTGTTTCACATAGATCACCTCGGCCACCAGAATCCCGGCGTTGCCGGCGATCAGGCGGCCCGGCTCGATCTCGATTTCGCAGCCCAGATGGCCGACGGTGCGCCGGATCACCTCGCCATAGTCGCGCGGCAGGGGGGGCGCCTGGTTGGAATTTTCGTAAGGGATGCCCAGCCCGCCGCCAAGATCCAGCCGGCGGATGTCATGGCCCTCGGCCCGCAGCGCTTCGGCCAGCTCGGCGACCCTTTCAAAGGCGGTTTCGAACGGCCCGAGGTCGGTCAGCTGGCTGCCGATATGCACGTCGATCCCGATCACCTCGAGCCCCGGCATGGCGGCGGCGCGCCGGTAGACCTGGGCTGCGCGCGAAATCGGAATGCCGAACTTGTTTTCGGCCTTGCCGGTGGCGATCTTGGCGTGGGTCTTGGCGTCGACATCCGGGTTCACGCGAATGGCGATCGGCGCGACCTTGCCCATCGCCTGCGCCACCGCGCTGAGCGTTTCCATCTCCGGTTCGCTTTCGACGTTGAACTGGCGGATGCCGCCGGCCAGGGCGGTTTCCATTTCCGAGCGCTTCTTGCCGACCCCGGAAAACACGATCCGTTCGCCCGGAATGCCGGCGGCGCGCGCCTTGAGGTATTCGCCCACCGACACCACGTCGATGCCCGCGCCCATGTCGCCCAGCAGCTTGAGAACCGCCAGGTTGGCATTGGATTTCATCGCGAAACAGACCAGATGGTCCATCCCCGAAAGCGCTTCGTCAAACAGCGCGAAATGCCGGCGCAGCGTGGCCGCCGAATACAGGTAGAACGGCGTGCCCACCGTGCGCGCGATCTCGCGCACCGATACGTCTTCGGCGAACAGCTCGCCCGCCTTGTACAGGAAATGATCCATGAAAACCGCCCCTTCGAGATGCGCACGCGCGCCACATATCAAACCGCGCCGGGAATGCAATCGGGCGCAACGCCGGCCACGCAGACCGCGTCCGTCAGGACGCCCGGCAATAGTCTTGGCCCGTCAGGGCCTCCGCCTGGCAACAGCCGGGCCGGGATCGGCGCCGGGCCGGGGCGCTCAGCCACCGAATTGAACGCCCACGGTCGTATTGCTGAACGGCCCGGTGCGCGAATTGTAGCCGATCGTGGTCGAGGTCGAATAGGTCGGGGTCAGCGGTTCGCCATCCACCCCGCAGCCGGCAAGCACCAGCAGTCCTGCAAGGGCAAAGATCAGGCGCATCATGGCAGTTTCTCCTTCCAGCGGGCGATCTGGGCGCGCACGTTTTCGGGCGCGGTTCCCCCGTATGATGTGCGCGATGCGACCGAATTCTCAACCCCGAGCACGTCGAAAACCGCGTCGGTAATGCCGGCATGGACCGATTTCATCTCGTCCAGGTCCAGATCCGGCAGGTCGCAGCCCCTCTTTTCGGCCAGCGCCACCAGGGTGCCCGTGACGTGGTGCGCGTCGCGAAACGGCAGGCCAAGCTCGCGCACCAGCCAGTCGGCCAGGTCGGTGGCGGTGGAAAAGCCGCTGGCCGCAGCCAGGCGCAGCGCCTCGCGGTTGGCGGTCATGTCAGAGACCATGCCCTCCATCGCCGCCAGTGCCAGCATCAGGTTGTCGGCGGCGTCAAAGACCTGTTCCTTGTCTTCCTGCATGTCCTTGGAATAGGCCAGCGGCAGCCCTTTCATCACCGTAAACAGCCCCACCGTCGCCCCGAGTATCCGCCCGATCTTGGCCCGGATCAGTTCCGCCGCGTCGGGGTTCTTCTTCTGCGGCATGATCGAAGAGCCGGTCGAAAAGCGATCCGACAGCGCCACGAAACGGAACTGCGCCGAGGACCAGATCACCAGCTCTTCGGCAAACCGGCTGAGATGCATGGCGCAGATCGTCGCCGCACTCAGGAATTCCAGCGCGAAGTCCCGGTCCGCCACCGCATCCAGAGAATTGGCCGCCGGGCGGTCGAAGCCCAGCGCATGCGCCGTCATCTCGCGGTCGATGGGAAAGGACGTGCCCGCCAGCGCCGCCGCCCCCAGCGGGTATTCGTTCATCCGCGCGCGCGCATCCTGAAACCGCCCGATATCACGGCCGAACATTTCGACATAGGCCATCATGTGATGCCCCCAGGTCACCGGCTGCGCGGTCTGCAGGTGGGTAAAGCCGGGCATCACCCAGTCGGCCCCGGCTTCGGCCTGGGCCAAGAGCGCCCGGATCAGCGCGCGCAACCCGCCGACGGCCGCGTCCGCCTGCTCGCGCACCCACATGCGGAAATCCAGCGCCACCTGATCGTTGCGCGACCGCGCCGTGTGCAGCCGCCCTGCGGGTTCGCCGATGATATCCTTCAGGCGCGCCTCGATATTCATGTGGATGTCTTCGAGCGCCGGCGAAAACGGAAACTCTCCGGCCTCGATTTCTGACAACACCGTGAGCAGCCCTTCCCGGATCGCCTGCGCATCGCTATCTGAGATGATGCCCGCGCTTGCCAGCATGGCGGCGTGGGCACGAGACCCTTCGATGTCTTGCGCGTAAAGCCGCTTGTCGAACCCGATCGAGGCGTTTATCGCTTCCATGATCGCATCGGGGCCGCTGGCAAAACGGCCGCCCCACATGGCATTCTGGGTCTTCTGGTTCATGTCGTCACGCCTTCTGGAGGTTTTCATGCGCTGGTTCTTGTCCGTTGTCCTCTACACGGCGCTTTCGCTTGGTGCAAATGCCCAGGGCGTCGAACGGGGCGTTGACCTGCAGGCCGTCCAGGCGCTGCGCGAAGGCACGATGAAGAAACTGATCTTCGCGGAAACGCCCGCCGAGGTGGCGCAGATCCCCTTTGTCGATCCCGAAGGCAACGAACACCGGCTGGCCGACTGGCGCGGGAAATATGTGGTGGTCAACTTCTGGGCCACATGGTGCGGCCCGTGCCGCAAGGAAATGCCCGAACTCGAGTCGCTTCAACGCGAATTCGGCAATGACAATTTCGAGATCGTCACCATCGCCACCACCCGCAACACCCTGCCCGCCATCCGCCGGTTCTTTTCGGAAATCGGCGTGACGGACCTGCCGATCCTGATCGACAACAATTCGGCCCTGGCAAGCCAGGTCGGCGTCTTTGGCCTGCCGACGACCTTGCTGCTCGACCCCGAGGGGCGCGAAATCGCCCGGATGCGCGGCGATGCGAACTGGTATTCGGACAGCGCCCGCGCGATCGCCGCCGCGCTCGCCGCCGGCGCCGGCTGAACCCACCGCAAGGCTATTTTTCAAGCGCCATGCGCGCCACCTCGCCATGGCGGGGGCAGTCCACCAGGTGATCGTTCACCATCCCGACCGCCTGCATGAAGGCATAAACGATCGTCGGCCCGCAAAATTTGAAGCCGTTTTTCTTCAAATCCCTGGAAATCGCGACCGACAGGTCGGTCTGCGCCGGAACCTCGGACATATTTCGCCAGGTGTTCTGCACTGGCCGCCCGTCGACATGGCGCCAAAGGAACTGGTCGAAACCGCCGCGTTCCTCCAGCCGGATCCAGGCCCGGGCGTTGCCGATGGTGGCCTCAATCTTGCCGCGGTGGCGGATGATGCCGGCGTCCTGCAGCAGCGCCTGCACCTCTGGTTCCCCCCAGGTCGCGATCCGTTCGGGTTCGAACCCCTTGAAGGCCCTCTGGAAATTCTCGCGCTTGCGCAAAATGGTGATCCAGGCCAGCCCGGCCTGAAACCCGTCAAGCACCAGTTTTTCCCACAGCGCGCGGCTGTCGTATTCGGGCACGCCCCATTCCCGATCATGGTAGGCGATATACAGCGGATCGTGCCCGCACCAGTCGCAACGCTTGTTCATGACACCCCCTTTTTGGCACCAGGCAGCGAACCGCCCCCTGAAATGAGAACATTCTAGACAAATTGGAACCAAATGCGAACATTTACCGAATATTAGCAATGTGTCGCCAGTTTGTTCCCCGGAAGTTCTGCCAACGGGAAGGGTCAACAAAATGCGTGCCAATCAACCGGAGATTTTTCAGACGCTGAATGACCCGCTGTCGGTGGCGGTGGCCGAACGCGACAGCAACGCCATCGAACTGGTCCGCTCGGGCCTGGCCGAAAACCGCTGCATGCTGGCCTACCAGCCGATCGTGCAGACCCGCGCGCCCGACCGTCCGGCGTTTTACGAAGGGCTGATCCGGGTGATGGACCGCACCGGCCGGATCATCCCGGCCCGCGACTTCATCGACCAGGTGGAAATGACCGAACTGGGCCGGCAGATCGACTGCAAGGCGCTGGAACTCGGGCTGGACGCGCTGCACCGCGCGCCGGGCATCCGCCTGTCGATCAACATGTCGGCCCGTTCGATCGGCTACAAGCAGTGGAAGAAAACCCTGATGCGCGGCCTGCGGCGCGACCCCACCGTGGCGGAACGGCTGATCCTGGAAATCACCGAACGTTCGGCGATGGTGGTCCCCGATATCGTCCAGGCCTTCATGAGCGAGTTGCAGGATCTCGGCATTTCCTTCGCGCTGGACGATTTCGGCGCCGGCTACACCGCGTTCCGCTACCTGCGCGACTTCTACTTCGACATCCTCAAGATCGACGCCGAGTTCATTCGCGGCATCCACAAGAACCCGGACAACCAGGCCCTGACCCGGGCGCTGGTATCGCTGGCCGGACATTTCGACATGTTCACCGTTGCCGAAGCCGTGGAAACCGCCGCCGACGCCGAATACCTGGCCACCATCGGCATCGACTGCATGCAGGGCTACTATTTCGGCGTCCCGACGGTCCGCCCCGCCTGGTTGGCGGACGAACGCGCGGCGCGGTCGGCCTGAGGCGCTCATCAGGGCGCAGCCGAACAGGCGGCGTCCACGAAGCGGGGGCTGGAAGCGGGGGGCTGATCGACCCGGAACCATTGGCCATTGCTGCACCGCATGAAAACGCGCCGGTTGATTTTTCTGCATGTGCAGCATAGGACTCTCTCCCATGGGCGGGATCATGGTGCCAGCACCTGGCACCCCAGGCTGAATCCTCTGCCCGGCCACAGTTGGAGAAAGCCAGAATGACCAATGTTGTTATCGCATCCGCCGCACGCACGCCGGTGGGAAGTTTCCTAGGATCCTTTGCCAACACCCCGGCGCACGACCTTGGCGCGGCGGTGTTGCAGGCGGTCGTGGAACGCGCCGGCATCGACAAGGGTGAAGTCAGCGAAACCATCCTCGGGCAGGTTCTGACCGCCGGACAGGGGCAGAACCCG
>JAJRUE010000088.1 GCA_024277955.1 Alphaproteobacteria bacterium
AAAGAATGCTTATTTGAGGCCGTGAAGTAGTCTAAATTGCACTCTATATGAAGGATAGCGTGGTAGGGCACACGGATTGAAAAGGCCCGGCGAGTAACGATTGATCAGGACAAACGACAAGGGCCGTGAATGAGCCGCGAGCTTCAAGATAGTAATCCAGCCGACCAGACGCCGGGATTTTACCTGGACAGTTTCGGCTTTACCGAGCGCCCGTTCACCCTGGTGCCGGATCCGGCCTTTCTGTATTGGTCGGACCAGCACAAGCGCGCCTTTTCGGTGCTTGAATTCGGCATCCTGTCGCGCGCCCCGATCACCCTGATCACCGGCGCGGTGGGCTGCGGCAAGACCACCTTGCTGCGCCAGCTTCTCAAACATATCGAAAGCGACTCCGTGGTCGGGCTGATTTCCAACGCCCAGGGCGGGCGCGGCGAACTGATCCAGTGGGTGCTGCACGCGCTGGGCGTCAAGTTCGACCCCGACGCTGGCTATGTCAGCCAGTTCCAGGTGCTGCAGGACTTCCTGATCAAGACCTATGCCGAAGGCCGCCGCGTGGTGCTGATCTTCGACGAAGCCCAGAACCTGTCGCAGGACAGCCTGGAAGAACTGCGCATGCTGACCACCATCAATTCCAACAAGGATGAACTGATCCAGCTTGTTCTGGTCGGCCAGCAGGAGCTGCGCGACATGATCAAGCGCCCCGAGCTGCGCCAGCTGGCCCAGCGCATCGCCGCCAGTTTCCACCTGCGCCCGCTTTCGGAACAGGCGACCAGCGAATTCATCGCCCACCGGCTGCGGGTGGCCGGCGGCACCGGCGACGAGATCGACGAAAACGCCAAGATCCTGATCTACGAGGTGTCCCAGGGCATTCCGCGGCTGGTGAACCAGATCTGCGACATGGCGCTCTTGTATGCCTGGAGCGCCGACACCACCGTCGCCGACGCCAAGATCGTGCAATCGGTGATCGACGACGGGGTTTTCTTTGGGGCTGAAATTGCATCCGGCGAGGCAGCGCAATGAAAAGCAACTTGTCCTACTACTTCTCGATATTCCTACGGCGTATCCACTATTTCCTGATCGTGTTCCTCACGGTCGCCGCGGTCTCGATCACATTGGCCAAGATCCTGCCGCCGTCCTACGTGTCGGAAGCGCGCCTGCTGGTCGAGCCGCCGCAGATCCCCGGCCAGCTGCAGGCCCCCACCGTGCAGATCGGCGCCGCCGAGGAACTGCAGATCATCGAACAGCAGCTGATGACCCGCACCAATCTGCTGGCGATCGCCCGCGAAAAGAAGGTGTTTGACGATCTCGGCGCAATGACCGCCGACGATATCGTGCGCAAGATGCGCAAGGCCACCGGCATCCGCCGGATCGCCGGGCGCGGCCAGGCGACGCTGATGTATATCTCGTTCACCTCGAAAAACCCGAAAACTTCGGCCGACGTGACCAACGAATATGTGACGCTGATCCTGCAGAACAACGCCAAGACCCGGGCCGAACGCGCCACCAACACGCTGGAGTTCTTCCAGACCGAGGTGGAACGCCTCGGCAAGAAGTTGCAGGAACAAAGCGCCGCGATCACCGAGTTCAAGAACGCCAACATCGACGCGCTGCCCGACACGCTGCAATACCGCCTGAACCAGCAGACGGTGCTGCAGGACCGCCTGTCTTCGGTCGAGCGCCAGATTTCCAGCCTCGAAGAACAACGCCGGTCGCTGGTCGACATCTACAACAAGACCGGCCAGGTCGGGAACGCCAACACCGCCAACATGACGCCGGAACAACGAACCCTGCTGAACCTGCAGGACCAGCTGCGTCAGGCGCTGGCGCTCTATTCGCCGGAAAACCCCAAGGTCAAGATCATCCAGGCGCAGATCACCCAGCAGGAAAAGATCGTCGCCGGGCAGGTCGCCGCGGGCACCAGCAACCCGCAAAGCCCGACCACGCTGCTGGACATCAACCTGGCCAGCATCGACGCCCAGATCAAACTGCTGAAGGACCAGCAGGCCCAGATCAGCCAACAGCTGTCCGATCTCAAGGACACGCTGGACCGCACGCCGGCCAACTCGATCAAGCTGGGCGGGCTGAACCGCGACTACCAGAACACCCAGCAGCAGTATAACGCCGCCGTCAACAGCCTGCAGCAGGCCTCGATGGGCGAACGGATCGAGGTGCTTTCCAAGGGCCAGCGCATCGCCATCCTCGACCCGGCCACCGTGCCCAACCGCCCGGCATCGCCCAACCGCCTGCTGATCGGCGCCGGCGGCACCGTCTTTGGCTTTCTGCTGGGGCTTGGCCTGGTGTTCCTGATGGAATTCCTGAACAAGTCGATCCGCCGCCCGGTGGACATCACCCGCGGGCTCGGGATCACCCCGATCGCCACCATCCCCTATGTGCGCACCCCGATGGAACTGGTGGTGCGCCGGGCCGGGTTCGTCGCGATCATGGCGGTGGTGATCGTCGGCATCCCGGCGGTGCTCTACGCGATACACACATTCTACATGCCGCTCGACCTGATCTACGACCGGGTCGCGCAAAAGATCAACGGCCTGCTCTGACGCGCGCCACCCACGCGGCCACGAAGGCGCAGTAAAGGTAAGAAGAATGGAACGACTGGAAGCAGCCCTGGAAAAGGCCCGGCAGGAACGGCAGAACGTCCAGACCGCCGACTTTGCCCAGAAAACCAAGAAAGCCAAGCAAAGCCCGGTACGCCAGGTCGAACCGGCGGTGGATCGCTGGGCCGCGCTCAAGGAAATCCGGGTGTCGAACCGGATCGCCCGTCGCAACCGGATCACCACCATGACCCAGGGCCGCGATTCGGCGGCGTACGACCTGCTGCGCACCCGGACCCTGCGCACGATGAAGGAAAATGGCTGGAAGACGCTGGCCGTCACCTCGCCCAACAAGACCTGCGGCAAGACCACGGTTTCCGCGAACCTGGCCTTCAGCATGGCCCGGCAGGAAGACCTGCGGGTGCTGGTCATGGATCTCGACCTGCGCCGCCCGGCGATGCACCGGCTGCTGAACCACCGGCCCGACATTTCGCTGCACGAAACTCTGACCGGCCAGAAAGACATGGACGGCGCGTTCTTGAGGGTTGGCCGCAACCTGGCCTTCGGCCTGAACAAGGCCCCGGCCCCGAACCCGTCCGAACTGCTGCAATCGCCGCGGACCCGGGCGCAGCTGGACGAGATCCAGCAGGTGTTCCAGCCCGACGTGACGATTTTCGACATGCCGCCGATGCTGGTCAGCGATGAAAACTTCGGTTTCCTGCCGGCGGTCGACTGCGGTCTGCTGATCAGCGCCGCCGACAGCACCACCATCGCCCAGCTCGACGTGTGCGAAAAGGAACTGGCCGACCTGACCAACGTGCTTGGCGTGGTGCTGAACAAGTGCCGCTATTCCGACAACGATACCGGCTACGATTACGACTATTACTAGGGTCAAGACCCGCCCGGCGCCCGGACGTTAACCGGTTGTTAGCCTTGTTCCGGTAAAACCGGGCCAATGCGCTGTCGTCAATTACCGACGCGGGTGCATGTTTCGCAAACATCAGAGAAACGACTGACCAGGCGGCGGCCTGTCGGCTTTCGCGGTGTCGGTCCATTGGAATTTGGAAAAATGGATCAATTCAAAGACTTTCCCGTTACTCTCACCTCGCCGGCGACCAATGCATCGCCCGTGACCCCCAGCGACACCCAGCCGCTGGCCTTCGTGTCCCGCGCGATCTACGTCGGCCAGACGGGCGATGTGTCGGTGGAAATGCAAAGCGGCGAGATCGTGACCTTTCAGAACGTTCAGGGCGGCACCATCCTGGCGCTTCGCACGCTGAAGATTCGCCAGACCGGCACCTCGGCGCTTGGCATCGTCGCCATGTGGTAGGCGCGCGCCGCCGCCAGGCAAACCTTCCCGGAAAGGGGCGCAGCCACGGTTGCGCCCTTTTTGCTGCGTCAGACCCGAAATTGGACATCGCCGGCATTCGTTCCTAGATTGGTCAAAACGTCAGGAGTAGCCCGATGCCCTTGCCCATTGCCCCGATCGCCGGTTTTGTTCTGCGCAACGGCGTGGTCGCGCTGGCCGCCTATGCCGCCACCCGCCGCTACGAACGCGGGTTCCGCGACCAGCGGGCCGAAGACGCGCTCGACGACATCCCCGAAGGCGTGACCCTGCGCCGCGACGCCTCGGACCGCGGCCAGACCAACGCCACCGCCCGGTTCCGCCGGATCCTGCGCGCCGGGCGCAACGGACCGGGGGTCGAGATCGACATTTCCGCCCTTGGCCGCATCCGCCTGCGCCGGGTGTAACCCCGCCGCCCGACCGCACGCCCGCGCCGCATGCCCGATTCCCGCAAGCGCGCCCCGGCGCCTTGGTGCAGTTTCGCCACAGTAAAGAACCAAATCCCCACCGGCCCCGGCCGTGCCGCCCGCCGGTCCACCCGTCGCGAGAACCCGCGCGCCAGGGAATCACCCCAAACCTAGAAGCCCAAGCTGACCCCGATGTTCAGCGCGTTGCTCAGCACGTTGGTGTTGAAAGACCCGCCGCTGGCCAGCCGCGCCAGGTTCGACGAAAAACTGCCCTTGTATTCGCCAAAGACCGACCAGCGGTCGTTCACCGGGTAACTGGCCCCGGCGATCCACTGAAAGGCGGCCCCGGTCAGCTGAAATTGCGAGGTCGCGCTGCCGCCGCCATCGAACTCGACCCGCGGCACCGCCACGCCGATCCCCGCGCCGATATAGGGCACCAGGCTGCCGCCTTCCTGCCAGCGGCGATAGGCATTTACGGTCAACATGCTGGAACCATTGCCGAATTCCATCGCCACCAGCCCGTTTTCCGACAGCGTCGCCCCGCTGGCCCGCAGCGCCGCGCGGTCATAATCCAGCCCCCATCCCAAAAGATCGTTCCGCCACCAGGTCACCCGCACCCCGAACCCGGCGGCCGGGTTGGCGGCCTGTTCACGCCAGCGCGCCAGAAAGCTGAACGCCCCGGCGCCGCTGGGATCGTCGCCAGCCACCTGGCTGTCGGCGCTGATACGGGCACCCCCGTAAAAGCTAAGTTCGGTCTGCGCCTGCGCGGCCATGGTGGAAACGGCGAGCAGAGCAATGACCCCGAGAAATGCGCGCATCAACGACGCTCCTCCAGCCATCCGGCTTGCCCCCACGCCAAAATATCAAACCGGGAACACAGTTCAAACATATTCCCTAAGATCGCGTTATCGGCAGCCTGCCGCCGATGGATTCGCGGCCCTTCGCGGCCACTGCGCCCGATTGTCCGCTGGACGTGGGCCATGCGCCCGGTTAAAAGCCGAAATCGACGGCTGCGGGCTACCGCCGCCTCGCTAGTTTTGCGCCGGTCCAACCCGGTCAGGAAATGGAGAAAAGCTCGTGTCCCACGCAGACGATCACCAAGGCACACGCCGCGACTTTTTGTACTACGCCACCGCCGGTGCGGGTACCGTCGCCGCCGGCGCCGCAGTTTGGCCCTTGATCAACCAGATGAACCCGTCGGCGGACGTGCAGGCCCTGTCCTCGATCCGGGTCGACATTTCCGGTATCGAACCGGGCACCCAGCTGACGGTCAAGTTCCGCGGCAAGCCGGTGTTCATCCGCCGCCGCCTGCAGGACGAAATCGACGCGGCCCGCGCGGTCAAGCTGGAAGAGCTGGTCGATCCCAGCGCCGAAAACGCCAACCTCGGACCGGACGCCCCGGCAACCGACGAAAACCGGGCGATGGACGAAAACGGCGAATGGCTGGTGATGATCGGGGTGTGCACCCACCTGGGCTGCGTGCCGCTGGGCGGGCGTTCGGGCGACTTTGGCGGCTGGTTCTGCCCCTGCCACGGGTCGCACTACGACACCGCCGGGCGCATCCGCAAGGGCCCGGCCCCGCGCAATCTGGATATCCCCGTCACCCGCTTTGACGGCGCAGACGCAATTATTCTCGGATAGGGGGCCAACACATGTCTGGAATTCCGCACGATAAATACGAACCCAAGACCGGGTTCGAAAAGTGGCTGGACGTTCGCCTGCCGATCGTCCGCCTGCTGTATGACACGATCATGATCCCGACGCCGAAGAA